>CALGMO010000034.1 GCA_937961665.1 uncultured Fimbriimonadaceae bacterium | reverse complement strand
CGGAGTAGCGCTCCTCCACCTTCCGCAGGGTTCCCTGCACGTCGGCGACGTGCGAGTTGATCTCCCCGGAGCACGGGAAGCGCTCGATCATGTCGCCCACCAGGGCGCCCAGCGACTGGCCCGAACGGCTCACCAGCTGCGCGATGAGCATCAGCGGGATCATTCCGCTGTCGCAGAACCAGTTGTCGCGGAAGTAGTGGTGGGCGCTCATCTCCCCGCCGTAGGTGGCGTTCTCGGCGCGCATCTTCTCCTTGATGAACGCGTGGCCGCTCTTGCACATCACCGCGCGGCCGCCCATCCGCCCCACCACGTCCAGCGTGTTCCACACGAGGCGGGGGTCGTAGATGATCGTGTGGTTCGGGCTCTCGGCCAACAGCGCCTGCGCCAGCAGCCCCACGATGTAGTAGCCCTCGATGAACGCCCCGGTCTCGTCGAAGAAGAAGCAGCGGTCGTAGTCCCCGTCCCAAGCCACGCCGAAGTCGAAGGGCTCGCCCCGCTCGTGCGCCTGGCGCATCAGCCGCTCGACCCCTTGCCGGGACTCCTCGAGGATCGGGTTCGGCACCCCGTTCGGGAAGCTCCCGTCGGGTTCGAACAGGTGCGGCTCGATCCGCAGGGGCAGGTGGGGCGCCAGAGCGTTCATGGCCACTCCGGCGGCTCCGTTGCCCGCGCTGGCCAGCACGCGCAGCGGCTTCATCGACGCCGGGTCGCCGAACTTCAGCAGATGCCGGACGAAGTCGGGGTAGGCGTCCAGCCGCGAGGTGGAGCCCTTTCCAGAGCGCTCCCAGCGCTTCTCGAACGCCCGGCGCTCGATCTCCAGCAGGCCGCTGTCGCCGCTGATCGGCCGCGACTCGGCCCGGACCATCTTCATGCCGTTGTACTCCGGAGGGTTGTGGCTGGCGGTGATCATGATCCCACCGTCGAACCCGTAATGGCCGGTCGCGAAGTAGACCATCTCGGTCCCGACCATGCCGAGGTCCACCACGTCCACTCCGGCGTCGTTGAGCGCCTGGGCGAGCGCCCCGGCCAGCGAGGGCCCGCTCAGGCGGATGTCGTAGCCGACGCACACCCTCTTGGCGCCGGTCTCGTCGGCGTAGGCGCGGCCGATCGCGTAGGCTACGTCCTCGTTGAGCTCCGCGGGAACCTTCCCCCGAACGTCGTACGCCTTGAAGCACGGCAGAAACTGGCCCATGGCACGGTTCTACCCGAACCTCCGGCGACCGTCGCGGACGGACGGGAAGCGACCCCGTATTTCTACCGGTTTCGCCGGTCGCATGGCCCGTAAGAATGCCGAGGTTGCTGGATAATGGAGGGCGAGAGGCCGATGCATCCCGGCCTCGGCGAGTTCTTGTGTTGGGGGCCTGCCGGCGCCTCGGACAGGAAGGCGAGAGGTGGAGATTCGCATGATGGGACGTTTGTGGATGGCGGTTCCGATGATCGGCCTGACGGCGCTGAGCCCGGCGGCCGTCCTCTTTGGGAGCCTGGTGAAGGACGGCAACACGGGGCTCGACGGCAGCAGCCTGATCGCCTACAGCAACGCGGACGACGACTGGATGCTCGTTGCGAGGCCGTCCGGTCAGAGCACGCTGGAGCACGCGGTGGTGAGGCCCGCATCGGGCTGGCTGGGCGATTCGTCGGACTACCGGTGGATCGGCGCGGAGAGCGTTCGGGGCAATCCGGGGCAGGATCTGCCGGGCGACTACGTGTACCTGCTGCAGATCGCTCTGCCCGGATCGTTCGATCCTTCGACCCAGCTGGCGAAGATCCAAGGCAGGTTCGCCTCGGACAACGTGGGCTACCTGTTCCTGAAGGCCTATTCGCTGGCGGGTTCCGGGTACGCGGGGAGCCTGCTGAACAACTCTGGCGCATCGCCCAGCACCGCCGGCGCGTGGACGGCGTTCGACCTGACTCTGGCCCCGAGCCAGCTCAGCGGTTCGGCCGGCAACTACTCGGTCGACCTGTACTTCGTGGTCAACAACGCCGGAACGGCCAACTCCAACGTGGGCCTGCTGGTGGACTTCACGGACGCGCGGATCCAGTCCATCCCCTCGGAGCCCGTTCCCGAGCCGGCGACCTTGGCGCTCGGCGCGGGCGCTTTGGCGGCGGCTCTCGCACGGAGACGGCGGAGAGCGTAGCGATCCTCTCCGGGCGCGGGGGCCGGGGCGTTCGCGCTCCGGCCCCCGCCCTTTTCGGAAGCGTCCTCAGGCGATGAGGCCTCGGAAGTAAGCGACCGTCTTGGCCAGCCCCTCCTCGAGCGGCGTCGTGGGCTCCCAACCCAGGATCGTCCGTGCGCGCGTCAGGTCCGGCCGGCGCCGCTGGGGGTCGTCCGGCGCGGGCGGCAGGTGCACCACCGGCGACGACGAGCCTGTCGCGCGGAGCACCGCCTCGGCGAACTCCAGGATCGTGCTCTCCCGGTCGTTCCCTATGTTCACGGGCTCGTGGAAGTCGCTGTGGGCCAAGCGCCACACGCCGTCGATCGTGTCGTCCACGTAGCCGAACGAACGAGTCTGCGAGCCGTCGCCGTACACGGTCAGCGGCTCGCCGCGCAGCGCCTGCGCCACGAAGTTCGGCACGACGCGGCCGTCGTCCAGCCTCATCCGCGGGCCGTAGGTGTTGAAGAACCGGACGATGCGCGTGTCCAGACCGTGGACGTGGTGGTAGGCCATCGTCATCGCCTCCGCGTAGCGCTTGGCCTCGTCGTACACGCCCCGGGGGCCGATCGGGTTGACGTTGCCCCAGTAGGTTTCGGGCTGCGGGGTGACGGCGGGGTCGCCGTACACCTCGCTCGTGCTGGCCAGCATGAACCTGGCTCCCTTGGCCTTGGCCAGCCCCAGGGCCTTGTGCGTGCCCAGCGCGCCGACCTTGAGCACCTGGATCGGGTAGCGCTTGAAGTCGATGGGGGAGGCGGGAGAGGCGAAGTGGAACACGAAGTCCACCGGCCCGTCCACGTACAGGAACTCGGAGACGTCCTGCTTGATGAAGCGGAAGCGCGGATCTCCCAGCCGGTGGGCCAGGTTGTCCATGTTGCCGGTGATCAGGTTGTCGATCACGACCACCTCCCAGCCCTCGTCCAGACAACGGTCGACGAGGTGGGACCCGAGAAACCCGGCGCCTCCGGTGATGACGGCTCGCATGGCAACAGGCTACCGCAGGCAAGACTCGTGCCAGAGGCCGACCCGCGCTATAATGGGAACCAAGCCTCCTGCCTTAACGAAGATGTTTGCCAGGGCCATGACGCGCGAGGCCGTCCGTTGCCGAGAAGTCGTGCCCGAGTCCACGATCACTCGGCGCATCCTCGGAATGCGCGTCGACGCCACCACCTACGACCGCGCCACCGAGCGCGTCCTGCGGTGGGCCGCCGAGGGCAGCTCCCGCTACGTGTGCATCGCCAACGTGCACATGGTCATGGAGGCCTACGACGACGACGAGCTGCAGCAGCTGGTCAACCGCGCCGACCTGGTGACCAGCGACGGCATGCCTCTGGTGTGGGGCCTCAAGGCGATGGGCGTGCCGGAGGCCGAGCGGGTCTGCGGCCCGCTGCTGACGCCGGCCGTGATGGAGCGCGCCGCGCGCGACGGAGTGCCGATCGGCCTGTACGGGGGCGCGAACGAGAGGGCTCTCCGCCGGCTCATCGACGCGCTCTACGCCCGCTTCCCCACGCTGAAGATCGCGTTCGCCGCCGTTCCACCCTACCGGCCGCTCACGCCCGAGGAAGACGCCGCGCTCGTCGGGAAGATCGTGGAGTCCGGCGCACGGATCCTGTTCGTGGGGCTGGGGTGCCCCAAGCAGGAGTTCTGGATGGCGGAGCACCGCGGCCGGGTGCCCTGCGTGATGCTGGGAGTGGGCGCCGCGTTCAGCTTCCTCTCGGGAGACAAGCCGATCGCCCCCGCCTGGATGCAGCGGAACGGCCTCGAGTGGCTCTTCCGTCTGCTCACCGAACCAGGACGGCTCTGGAGGAGGTACGTCCGCCAGAACCCCAGGTTCCTCGTCCTGTTCCTGTTCCAGCTGCTCGGCTGGCGCCGATACCCATCCGTGGGCTGAAGCCGGCCCCCAGCCTGCCGAAAATACGGGAGTAGACTCCGGGCTCGCCGGAAGTCGAGAGGAACCATGCCCAGAGCGCTCATCACCGGAATCACTGGCCAGGACGGCGCCTACCTCGCCGAGTTTCTGTTGGGAAAGGGATACGAGGTGCACGGCATCAAGCGCCGCGCCTCCTCGTTCAACACGCAACGCATCGACCACCTGTTCCACGACCTGCACGAGGAGGGGGTGCCGCTCTTCCTGCACTACGGCGATCTCACGGACTCCTCCTCGCTGATCCGGGTCATCGAGCAGACCCAGCCGGACGAGATCTACAACCTGGGCGCGCAGTCGCACGTCAAGGTCAGCTTCGAGGCGCCGGAGTACACCGCGGAGACCGACGGCTTGGGGACCCTCCGGCTGCTGGAGGCCATCCGGATCCTGCACATGGAGCAGCGCGTGCGGTTCTACCAGGCCAGCACGAGCGAGCTGTACGGTCTGGTCCAGGAGGTCCCGCAGAAGGAGACCACGCCGTTCTACCCGCGCAGCCCCTACGCCGCGGCCAAGCTGTACGCCTACTGGATCGTGCGCAACTACCGCGAGGCGTACGGCATCTTCGCCTGCAACGGCATCCTGTTCAACCACGAGTCGCCGATCCGCGGCGAGACGTTCGTCACGCGCAAGGTGACGCGGGGCGCGGCGCGCATCGCCGCCGGCCTGCAGAAGAGGCTGTACATGGGCAACCTGGACGCCCTGCGCGACTGGGGCCACGCCCGCGACTACGTGGAGGCCATGTGGCTGATGCTGCAGCAGGACGAGCCGGACGACTACGTGGTGGCCACCGGCGAGCAGCACTCCGTCCGCGAGCTCATCGAGCTGACCTTCGAGCTCGTCGGCATGCCGATCGAGTGGAGAGGCAGCGGCGTGGACGAGGTCGGCGTGCTGAAGGGCACCGACCGCGTGCTCGTGGCCATCGACCCGCGCTACTACCGGCCGACCGAGGTCGACACCCTGCTCGGGGATCCCACCAAGGCCAAGACGAAGCTCGGTTGGCAGCCCCGCACCACGTTCCGCGAGCTGATCCGGGAGATGGTGCACAGCGACGTGGCCGAGGCCCAGCGCGACGCGATGGTCCGGCGCGAGGGCTTCCGGCAGTACGAGAGCATCGAGGAGCTCTCCTCGTGAAGCCGTCGGACCGCATCTTCGTGGCCGGGCACCGGGGGCTGGTCGGCTCGGCGATCGTCCGCAGGCTCCGCGCGGAGGGCTGCGGCAACCTCCTGCTCCGGACGCGGCAGGAGCTGGACCTCTCCGACCAGGCGGCGGTGTACCGGTTCCTTCAGACCGAGAAGCCCGACTGGGTGGTGCTGGCCGCCGCCAAGGTGGGCGGCATCAAGGCCAACAGCACCTATCCGGCGGACTTCATCGGCCTGAACCTGGTGATCGAGGCCAACGTGATCTGGGGGGCGCACCTCGCCGACGTGCCGAACTTCCTGTTCCTGGGCAGCAGCTGCATCTATCCCCGCGAGGCCCCCCAGCCGATTCCGGAGAGCGCGCTCCTCACGGCTCCTCCCGAGCCGACCAACGCGCCCTACGCGATCGCCAAGATCGCGGGGCTGTTCCTCTGCGACGCCATCCGCCGCCAGCACGGCCGCAACTACTTCACGGTGATGCCTCCCAACGTCTATGGGCCGAACGACAACTTCGACCCGGAGACCTCGCACGTGCTGCCCGCCATGATCCGCCGCTTCCACGAGGCCCTGCCGGATCGGCCGGTGGTCTGCTGGGGCACGGGATCGCCCCGCCGCGAGTTCCTGCACAGCGACGACGTCGCCGACGGTCTGCTGTTCCTGATGCGCCAGCCGAGGGTCGAGAACCACATCAACCTGGGCACGGGCAGCTCCGTGACGATCCGCGAGCTCGCCGAGACCGTCCAGCGCGTGGTCGGGCACCGCGGGCCCATCGAGTGGGATGCCTCCAAACCGGACGGATTCCCGGAGAAGACCATGGACGTCTCGCGGCTGTTCGCGATGGGATGGAGGCCCAGGATCCCCTTGGAGGACGGCATCCGCATGGCCTACGAGTGGTACCTGCGCGAGGGCCCCGGCCGGCAGGCTTGACACCGTCCTGTAAGCTGGCCCCATGGCTGACCGCATCGCATGGGGCATCCTCGGCACCGGACGCATCGCCCGAGCGTTCGCAAAGGGCTTGCGCGCGTCGAAGACCGGCGTGCTGGCTGCCGTCGGCTCGCGGAGCCTCGGGAAGGCCAGCGCCTTCTGCGACGAGTTCGGAGGCTCGCCCCACGGTTCCTACGAGAGCCTGTTGGACGACGCCAGGGTGCAGGCGGTGTACATCGCAACGCCCCACCACACCCACGCGGGGCTGACGGTCGCCGCGGCCCGCGCCGGCAAGGCGATCCTGTGCGAGAAGCCGTTCACCCTGAGCCTGAGAGAGGCCGAGACGGCGCTGCAGGAGGTCCGCCGGGCCGGGGTGTTCTTCATGGAGGCGTTCATGTACCGCTGCCACCCCCAGATCGCCAAGCTGCGCGAGCTTCTGGCGGACGGAGCGATCGGCGCCCCTACCTATGCGCACTCCGAGTTCGGATTCGACGCGCCGGACGATTGGGACGACTTCCGGGCCGACCCTGCGCTGGGAGGCGGCGCGCTGATGGACGTCGGGACGTACTGCGTGAGCTTCTCGCTGCTCGTCGCGGGATCCGACTTCCACCGGGCGGAATACCGCGTCCGCAAGCATCCGCGGGGGTACGACGCCGTCGGCGCGGGCCTGCTGAGCTTCCCGGACGGGTTCGTAGCGACGTTCGCCACCGCCGTGCACCAAGAGCTGCGGAACGGAGCCGTGGTGTACGGCCGCAAGGGCCGCATCGAGCTGGACAGCCCGTGGGTGCCGGGCCCGGGGGCGACGCTGCGCCTCGTTCGCCAAGGCGGCGCCGAGGAGTTCCGCCTTCACCCCGAGGGAGGCGACCTGTACGCCATGGAGGCCGACGCGGCGGCCGCCAGCCTTTCGCTGCGCGAGTGCGCCGCGATGCCCTGGCGGGACACGCTGGAGAACATGCGGGCGCTCGACGCCCTCCGCCGCTCCGCGGATCTCTTGATCCCGGAAAGTCGCTGACCGCCGACGGGCCCGCGTGAATTTCCCGCCCGCCATGGTGCAGGATGGCGGGCGGAGGACCCTATGGCAGGCAGAATTCGGTGTCTGACCCTCGCGGCGACCTTCGTCGTTGCTTCGCTCGCGCACGGCCAAGGAACCATCGCGGACTACGAGCGATCGGCCCAAGTGCGGGCCAAACTCTCGGGCAAGGTCTTCAAGGAGCGGATCAGGCCCAACTGGCTGCCGGGCGGAGACCGCTTCTGGTACCGCAACGACCTCTCCGGCGGCCGCCGCGAGTTCGTCCTGGTCGACGCCGCGAGGGGCCAGCGCAGGCCCGCCTTCGACCACGCCCGCCTCGCCGAGGCGCTCGGTAAGGCCCTCGGTCGCGCGGTCGAGCCAGAGCGGCTCCCCATCGACGCCCTGGAGTTCGATCGTTCCGTGGCCAGGCTGGCCGTCGGGGGCCGAGCCTTCGGGTGGGACGACGCCAAGAAGTCGCTGCGGGAGCTCCAGAAGGCCGACATCCCCCTGCCCTCCCTGCCGAACCTCGGCCAGCCGCAGCCCTCGGGCGCGGGAGGGGAAGAGACGGAGATCCTCTTCGTCAACCGACTCCCGCACACCGTGCGCCTGTTCTGGATCGACGGCGACGGCAGGCGCCAGGCGTACGGCGAGATTCAGCCGGGCCAGAGCCGCGCGCAGCACACGTTCGAGAACCACGTTTGGCTCGCCACCGACGCCGAGGGAAACGTCGTGGGGGTGTTCCGGGCAACCGCCAAGCCGGGCACGGCGGTGCTGGACGGCCGCCCGCCCGAGCGGCCCCGAAGGCAAGGCAGGGCCGCCCGCGCCGAGGGCACCTCGCCGGACGGCAAGTGGGTCGCTTTCTTCCGCGACAGCAACCTCTGGGTCCGCGAGGTCGCCACCGGCAAGGAGACGCGCCTCAGCACCGACGGCGTCCCCGGACACGCCTACCGGGACGAGCTCGCCTGGTCGCCCGATTCGAAGAAGATCGCGGTCTTCAAGGTCGAGGACGGGGACCGCAGGAAGATCACCTTGGTCGAGTCCAGCCCCAAGGACCAGCTGCAGCCGAAGGTGATCACCATCGACTACCCCAAGCCGGGCGACAAGCTGGACCAGCGGAGGCCCCATCTGTTCGAGGTCCCCTCGGGGCGCGAGATCCCCATCCCCACGGACCTCTTCCCGAACAGCTATGAGAACTGGGGACTCCGATGGCACCCCGACTCGTCCCGCTTCACGTTCGTGTACAACGAGCGCGGCCACCAGACGCTGCGCGTGATCGCCGTGGACGCCGCCACCGGAGCTACCCGGGCGATGGTCGACGAGCGCTCGCCGACGTTCATCCACTACTCCGGAAAGTTCTTCCTGGAGTTCCTCGACGATCGCCGCGAGCTGATCTGGATGTCGGAGCGGGACGGCTGGTGCCACCTCTATCTGACCGATCAGGAGACCGGAAGGGTCAAGCGCCAGATCACCAAGGGGGAGTGGGTCGTCCAGGGCGTGGACCGCGTGGACGCGGCCAAGCGCCAGATCTGGTTCCGCGCGGGCGGAATCGACCCGAAGCAGGAGCCCTACTACACCCACTTCTGCCGGGTGGACATCGACACCGGCAAGATCGTGGACCTCACCCCGGGCGACGGCACGCACGCCATCGAATACTCGCCGGACGGCCGCTTCTACATCGACCGCTACTCCCGCGTCGACCTCCCCCCGGTGCACGAGCTGCGCCGCACCGAGGACGGAGCGCTGCTCTGCAAGCTGGAGGAGGCCGACGCGACCGAACTGCTGGCGACCGGCTGGAGGCCCCCCGAGAGGTTCGTCGCCAAGGGACGGGACGGCAAGACCGACATCTACGGCATCATCATCCGGCCGATCAGCTTCGATCCGACCCGCCGCTACCCCGTGATCGAGTCCATCTACGCCGGCCCGCACGGCTTCCACGTGCCGAAGGCCTGGGGGCTGTTCACCGGCCAGATCGAGCTCGCGGAGCTCGGATTCGTGATCGTGCAGATCGACGGGATGGGCACTTCCGGCCGCTCCAAGGCGTTCCACGACGTCTGCTGGAGGAACCTGAAGGACGCCGGCTTCCCCGACCGCATCCTGTGGATGAAAGCCGCGGCGGAGACCCGGCCGTGGATGGACCTCAGCCGAGTCGGCATCTTCGGAGGCTCCGCAGGCGGACAGAACGCAATGGGCGCGCTCCTGTTCCACGGCGACTTCTACAAGGCCGCGATCGCCGACTGCGGGTGCCACGACAACCGCATGGACAAGATCTGGTGGAACGAGCAGTGGATGGGCTATCCGATCGGCCCTTGGTACGCCGAGAGCTCGAACGCCGTGAACGCGCACCTGCTGCAGGGCAAGCTGCTGCTCATCCTGGGAGAGCTCGACACCAACGTGGACCCCTCCAGCACCCTCCAGGTGGTGGACGCGCTGAACCGCGCGGGCAAGGACTACGAGTTCCTGTTCATCCCCGGCGGAGGGCACTGCCCCGGCGGATCGCCCTACGGCCTGAGGCGGCAGAGGGATTTCTTCGTCCGCGCGCTGCACGGGGTGGAGCCGAGGTCGCGCTGAGAGGGAAGCCGGGCAGCGGGTAACTTCGGCTGCATGCAGGGCCGCGCCGAGCCGTGGTGGAGGCAGCTCGACGGCTACCAGTGGACGGTGCTGGTCGTCGCCTGGCTGGGGTGGGTGTTCGACGTGTTCGACACGTCGCTGTTCTTCCTCGCCAAGCAGCCGATGGTGCAGGAGTTCTTCGGCAAGGAGGCCTACGCCCCAGGAGGAAGGGGCACGGTGGTCGAGGGGATCATCCTCGGCTGCTTCTACGCCGGGTGGGCGCTCGGCGGGCTGATCTTCGGAGTCCTCGCCGACCGCTGGGGCCGGGCGAGAACGATGGTTCTCACCATCCTGCTGTACAGCCTGTTCACCGGCCTCACCTGGTTCGTCCAGACGTGGGAACAGATGGCCGCGATCCGCTTCCTCACCGCGCTGGGCATCGGCGGGGAGTGGGCGGCGGGCACGGCGCTGATCGCCGAGGTTTTGCCCAACCGCGCCAGGGCGATGGCGGCCGGGTTCCTCCAATCGGCGGCGGCGGTTGGACCCGTGCTGGCGGCGCTGGCCAACCTGGCGCTGAAGGACCATTCCTGGCGATGGCTCTTCCTGGTGGGCGTCGCGCCGGCCCTGCTGACCATCTGGATCCGCTGGAAGGTGCGCGAGCCGGAGCGCTGGACCATGGCCCAGGGCCGGACGCCAGACAAAGGGGACGCCCTGAGGACGCTCCGCGAGCTGTTCGGCTCGCAACCGTGGCGCCGTCACGCGTGGGTGGCGCTCGGCATGGCGGTGGTCGGAATCCTCGGGGCCAGCAACATCAGCTACTGGCTGCCCAACCTCGTGAAGGAGGCCAGCCCCGGCCTCGCCGAGGCCGCCGTCCGAGCCCGCCAGAGCTACGCCCAGATGATCCTGCACGTTGGAACCATCGTCGGCGTGTTCCTCTTTCCCGCGCTGTGCGATCGGATCGGCCGCCGTCGCGCGTTCGCTTGGGCCTTCGCCGTCACTCCCGCCGTGGTGGCGCTGGCGACCTTCGCCAAGCCGGGCTACGAGGGCCTCCTGCTCGTGGCGCCGCTGATGGGCCTCACGGCGATCGGCCTCACCTCCGGGTTCCCGCTCTACTTCCCCGAGCTGTTCCCGACCCGGTTCCGAGCGACGGGCATGGGCTTCGCTTACAACACGGGGAGGATCTTGCAGGTGCCGTGGCCGATCCTCACGGGTTGGATCATCGCGACCCTCGGAGGCGTCGGGGTCGGGGTCGGGCTGACGGCGCTGGTGTATCTCGCCGGCTTGGCGGCGGTCGCCCTCGCGCCCGAGACCAAGGGACGCCCGCTCCCCGACTAGTTCTGCCGGGCGGCCACCGAGGAGAGCAGGGCGACGGCGCGGGCCTTCTGCGCCGCATGGTCGACCACGGGCGCGGGGTAGTCGGTTCCGATCCTGCAGCCGGCCAGCTCCTGCTCCATCGGCGACGCCTCCCACGGAGCGTGGATGCGCTCGTCGGAGAAGCCGGACAGCTCGGGGCACCACCTTCGAAGGAAGACGCCCTGCGGGTCGAACTTGCGCGACTGGAGCACCGGGTTGAAGATCCGGAAGTAAGGCTGGGCGTCGCATCCCGTGGACGCCGCCCACTGCCAGCCGCCGTTGTTCGAGGCGTGCTCGTAGTCCAGCAGCCAACGCGCGAACCAAGCCTCGCCGCGCCTCCAGTCCACCAGAAGGTCCTTCGTCAGGAACGACGCCGCCACCATCCTCAGGCGGTTGTGCATCAGGCCGGTCTGGCGTAGGCAGCGCATCGCGGCGTCCACGATCGGATAGCCGGTCCTGCCCTCGGCCCAAGCCTGGAACTCCTCCTCCCCGCCGGGCCAGACGAGGCCGTCGTACTCGGGTCGGAAGCTGGAGTGAACGACGTGCGGAAACCGCCACAGGATCTGCTGGTAGAACTCCCTCCAGATCAGCTCCATCAGCCACTTCCTCGCACCCTCGGTGCCGCGGGCCATGGCCTCCCGGGCGGCCCGGCGGATGGAGAGCGTCCCGAAGCGGAAGTGCGGCGAGAGGCCCGAAACCCCGTCCGAGGCTGGAAAGTCGCGCAACTCGCCGTAGCGGTCGATGCGGGCGAGAAACCGCTCGAACGACCGCAGGGCGGCCTGCTCGCCGGCCTCGATCGGCAGGTTCGCCTCCTGAAAGCCCAGGCGCTGCAGCGACCAGTCCTCCAGCCCGAGACCCTCCAACGCCTCAGCCGGTGCCAGTCGAGAGAGGTCCGGAGCCTGCTCCTCGGTGTCCTCGGGCCGGACGCGGGCCAGCCAGGCCTTCGAGAAGGGCGTGAACACGCGATACGCGCCGCCGTCCGGCGTCGTCACCTCCGGCGCCTCCAGCACGACGTGGTCCTTCTCCAGGCGCAGCTCGCACCCGATCCCGGACAACCGACGGGCGACCTCGGCGTCGCGCTCCACCGCGTACGGGTCGGGGTCCCTGCCGGCGTACACGGCGGCCGATCCGAACCGCTCGGCGAGGCGCGGAACCTCCTCGACGGGGTCGCCGTGCAGCGCCACCAAGCGCGAGCCCCGCAGGCGCAGGTTCCGGTCCAGCTCGGTGAGCGCCCGGTGGAAGAACGTCACGCGCCGGTCGTCGCGGTCGTGCAGGCGATCGAGGATCCTCGTGTCGAACACGAACGCCGCGGCGACGGTGCCATGACGCCTACAGGCCTCCGCGAGGGGCCGGTGGTCGTGGAGCCGCAGGTCGCGCCGCAACCAGACGATCGCTCGTTCGCCCATTTCGCCTTCTCCTACGGATCGGGCTGGGATCGCTCGTCAGGGTCGCACGATCCAGACCGAGCAGGGCGCGGTGCCCGCCACCTCGAACGACACGCTGCCGATGAGGAACCGCTCGAGCGCACCGTGCCGCTTGGCGCCCAGCACGACCAGATCCGCACCCGACTCCACCGCGGCGTCCCTCAGCACCTCGGACGGTCGGCCCGTGGCGACGTGGGTCTCGGTGTGGGGGATCCGACCCTCGAGCCGCTCCGCGGTGCGGCGGGCCAGTTCCCGGGCCCACCGGCGGTCGTGCTCGGACAGGGCGACGAACGCCTGGGCCTCGAGTCCGGGCGGCAGCAGCGACAGCGGCTCGGCCACCACGACCGTCGCCTTGCGCACCGCCTCGGCGCAAGACTCCACCGCCTCCAGGGCCCTGTCCGAGCCTTGCGAGCCGTCCACCCCCACCACCACGCTCAGCCCCGCGCGCCCGGCCAGAGCCGAGACGGACGTCTCGCAGTCCATGCCGGCGTAGGGCCTCGCCACGAGGACGGACGCCTGGGCGTGCGAGACCACCTTCCGGGCGACGCTACCGAGAAGGGCAGACGGCAGACCCGCCTCGCCCGTGCAGCCCAGCGCGATCAGGTCGGCTCCCGACTCCTCCGCCTCGTCGAGGATCTCCGCCGCGGGATCGCCGATCCTCACCTTGGACTCTGCGGAGAGGCCGAGAATGGACAGCCGTTCGGCCGACGCCTGCGCGCGGCTCTCGGCCATCTGGCGGAGCGAGTCGCTGGACACGTACGCCTCGATGGTGCCGATCGCCGGACCCAGGGCGTCCATGTCCGTCGCGAAGAACACCGGAGCCGGCGCGACGGAGAGCACCGTCACGGACGCGCCGCGCACGGCCGGCAGCTTCCCGAGAAGCGTCTCCGCCAGCAGCGACGGCTGGGCGGAATCGGTAGCGAACAGAACCTTCATCGCACATCCTCCTGGACGGTCAGTCCCTCCCACTGCACCGCCCTGAGCCAGCTCCGGCCCTCGGCCGGCTGGATCGTGGCGCCGGCCCCCGAGACCAGAAACTCCCGAACCTCCGCGGAGGACCAGTCGTAGGCCTCGATCGCCGCCAGCGCCTCGAGCAGCCGCTCAGGCCGCACCGCCAGAGGCAGTCCGCGGATCCGAAGCCCCACGTCCAGCGTCACCGCCTCGACCAGCAGCGCGGCTCCCTTGGCCGTCCCCGGCCAATCCACGGCGGCCTGGATGCAGTCTGCAGACGCGAGCGTCTCGAGGTCCGCCGTGCGCACGTAGACCTCGACGCCGACGAAGCGGTCCAGGTCCTCCAAGAGAGCCGCATCGGGGCCGTCGCCGGGGCACTGCGCCTCGTAGGCCCACAGCTCGCCCACTTCGCCGTGCCGCTCGTCGAAGGCGGTCATGGCTTCGATCTCCTCACGGAGGGTCCTGCCGCCGTCGTTCCGACCCGCCCCCGCGCCGAGGGCGCACACGCCGACCGGCCTCTCCGGCGCGACCGCCCGCAGCGCCTCTGCGAGCTCGCCCAGCAGCGCGCAGGGGCACGCCACGACGCGTCGCTCCGGGTCGGCCGCCGCCCACCGGGCGAGGCTTCCCAGCTCCTCTCGGCCGAACGCCTCGGCCTCGTACAGGCCGTGGTCCCAGCTCCACTCGCCGCCGTCGGACATGCCCCTAGCATAGCCCCTGGAAGGGCCGTCCGGTCCCCTGGGGGTATCCTTACGGGCGAGTCGGGATAGAACGGCCTTTCCCCTCCAGGAGATTCATCCATGGCCAATTTGCGCGTGCTGATCGCGGACGACGATCCGATCATCCGTTTGGACCTGAAGCAGATGCTGGAGAACCTCGGCTACGAAGTCGTCGGGGAGGCCGGCGACGGCCAGCAGGCCGTCGAGGTCGCCCGCGCCGTCAAGCCGGACATCTGCATCCTCGACGTCAAGATGCCCGTGATGGACGGCATCGAGGCGGTCGGAATCATCCTCGGCGAGAACATCGCCCCCTCGATCCTGCTCACCGCCTACAGCGACCAAGAGCTGGTGCAGCGGGCCAAGGACGCCGGCGTGTTCGCCTACCTCGTCAAGCCGTTCAAGCCCAGCGACCTGCCGCCCGCCATCGAGGTGGCCCGAAGCCGCTACGAGCAGCACCTGCAGCTCAACAAGGAGGTTTCGGACCTCCAGGAGAGGCTGGAGGCGCGCAAGCTCATCGACCGCGCCAAGGGCATCCTCATGGACGACTACAAGATGTCCGAGGCCGAGGCGTACCGCCGCATCCAGGTGCAGTCGATGAACACCCGCAAGACGATGCGCGAGGTGGCCGAGGCGATCATCCTCGCGAAGTCCATCAATTCGCCGATGAGCTGAGAGGCCATGCTGGCGTTTCTGCTAGCGTTGGCTGCGATCGGCCCGGTCCCTCCCTTGGGAGCCCGGGCCGAGTTCCTTTCGGCGAGCCTCGCGGCGCAGGAGGCCCTCGAGGTCGGCCGGTTCGAGGAGGCGAAGGACCTGGTTCGCGAGCGCCTTCCCACGGCCACGCTGGAGTACCGCTGGGAGCTGGAGGCCGGAGCCGCCCAGCGTGCCGCCGCGTTCGGAGTGGCGCGCGAGCGCGCGTTCCAAGCCTGGCGGGAGGCGCTGTCCGAGTTCCGCGCGGCGCCGTCGGACCGTCCGCGGGTCGTGTTTCGAGTCCGTCTCGGCGCGCCGCCCAAGGTCGCGCTGCGCTGGTCCGACGATCCCGGTGGACCTCGTCTGACCGCGGAGCTGTCGGCGGAGCATCCGAACGACGTGCGGAACGGCGTCGCCTACGCCGTGGGAGCTTGGCTCGGTCTGGACGACTCGCTGTTCCCGGACCAGGCGATGTGGGCCACACCCAAAGCCGGGGGGCCGGTTCAGCCGGTCACGAGGCGCGAGGCGGCCCTGGCCCGCGAGCTGCTGGCGCACGCCCGCGAGCTGCAGGCGCTCGCCGACGCGGGCCGACGGGTGGCCGCAGCCCGGCCAAGGGCGGTCCTTCGCGTCGCCGGCAGGGCCCCGGAGCGCGTCGTCCAGGGCGAGGATGCCGTCGTGCCCTTGATCCTCGCCAACTCCGGCAACGCCCCGCTCCTGTTCCGGACCACCAGCACCTGCGGCTGCATGGCGTCGGTGCCCAACGGATCCCTCGCGCCCGGCCAGACCCTGCGCCTCGACGCGATCTTGGACACCACGGAGTATCAAGGCCCCGTTCGAAAGTCGCTGTGGCTGTTCACCAACTCCGCGGACCTTCAGCGGGTCGAGGTCCCCGTGGAGACGTTCGCCGAGGCTCGCTACGAGTTCCGCGGCCCGCCGATGCCGGTGGACGCCGAGGACCCGGATCGGGCCTTCCGGTTGGTGCTCGAGACGCCGGCGGCCGCGCCCATGGAGGTGCTCTCGGCGGAGCTCGAGGGGATCGGAGGGACGGTCACGGTAGGCTCGGTCGTCCGGGATGGGGACCGCCTGCGAACGCCGATCGAAATCCGCTTCACCCCGATCCGCGAGGACGGACGGATCGTGGCGGCCGTGCGCCTGGCCACCGACGACCCGAGGTTCGCCACGGTGCGCCTGCCGTTCGCCGTTCAGAGGGGTCTGGCGGCGCTTCCGGGGTCGGTGGTCCTGCAGCGGGACGGGGCTTCGCTGGGTCCGGCCGAGGTCCGGATCGTCTCGCCCGGCCGGCCGTTCCGCATCGTGGGCTTCGATTCGACGGAGCCCGAGCTCACCGTCGCGGCCGTATCGGAGGACCCATCGGCGGAGCACCGGATCCTCATCCGCTGGAGAGGAAACGACCCCCGCGAGGCCCGAACCGCCGTCGTGCGCGTTCGGACGGACTGGGCGGGCCGCTCCGCCACCGTGGTGGTGCAGGTCCCGTCGGCGGGTCGGGACCGCTCCGAGTCCGGCCAAGCGGGATTTCCTGTGGAAAAGCCGTGAACCGAAAATGTCAAGCGACGTCGAAAGGCCCGAAACAAGCGGGATTCCCCGCGGAAAGCGCAGAATGGCGCCCTTATTTCGCCGATTTGGGACTTGACTGGCTGTGGGCCGATGATTGACACTATCTCTGGGTGGCAAGGGCGGCACCCTCTCTTGCTTGGATTGGTTGGGGTAGGGCCAGGGTGATGACGATCGCGAACGTTGGAGCGTTGGGGGCCCCTGTTCGGCTCGGAGAATCTGGTTTCGAGGACGGGGCGGGGCAGGATCCAGCCCAAGACTGGAGCTTCCGCTCGGTGGTGGTCGTTCCGTCGAACAGCGACGCCGTGGACGCGGCGCTCCTGTTCTCCT
>CALGMO010000033.1 GCA_937961665.1 uncultured Fimbriimonadaceae bacterium | reverse complement strand
CCTGGAGCCCGAACAGATCGAGCACCTCCTCGCGATGGCGAAGGAGTTCAAGAAGCGGGTCAACCAGGGCAAGCCGGTGCCCTCGCTGCAGGGGCACGTGCTGGGGATGCTGTTCTTCGAGAACTCCACCCGCACGCGCGTCTCCTTCGAGCAGGCCGCCGCGTACCTCAGCCTGCGCACCGCGAACTTCGCGGCCCAGGCGAGCTCGATGGCCAAGGGCGAGACGCTCAAGGACACCGTGCTCACGCTCCGGTTCGAGCGGCTCGACGGGCTGGTCATGCGGCACAAGGAGTCGGGAGCCCCGACGCTGGCCGCGCGCTACTTCGGCGGGCCGGTGGTCAACGCGGGCGACGGCCAGCACGAGCACCCCACCCAGGCGCTAGCGGACGCGCTGACCATCCTGGAGCGGAAGGGGACGCTGGAGGGTCTGGTGGTGGCCATCGTCGGCGACGTGGACCACTCGCGCGTGGCCCGCTCCAACGCGTGGCTCCTGAGCAAGATGGGCGCCGAGGTGCGCTTCGTCGGGCCGCGCACCCTGCTGCCCTCGCACACCGGAATGCTGCCCGGCCAGGTGTTCCACGACCTGGCCTCCGGCATCGCCGACGCCGACGTCGTGATGTGCCTCCGCCTGCAGAAGGAGCGCATGGACGGCGGCATCATCGGCTCGATCGGCGAGTACGCCAAGCTGTACCAGATCAACCGCGACACGGTGAAGCTCGCCAAGCGGGACTGCCTGGTGATGCACCCGGGGCCGCTGAACCGAGGCATCGAGCTGGACGACGTCGCCGCCGACTCCGAGCTGTCGGCCATCAGCGCCCAGGTGGAGAACGGCATCTTCGTTCGGATGGCGGCGCTGGCGTGGGTGTTCGAGGGAGTGACCCCGGCCCGGCGCGTCGAGCAAGCCGCACCCAAGGCGAAGGAGAAGGCCAAGAAGTGAACGCGGGAGGCCGCGAGCGGAAGGTGGACCAAGCATGAGAACGCTCCTCTACAACGGCCGGATTCTCGATCCCTCGCAGGACCTGGACCTCGTCGGGTCGGTCGTGATCGACGACGACCAGCTGGACTACGTCGGCCCGAACCTGCCGGAGGTCGAGGCAGACGAGGTGTACGACTGCACCGGGTTGTGGATCACTCCGGGGCTGGTCGATCCCCACGTGCACCTGCGCGAGCCGGGACAGGAGTACAAGGAGACGATCGTGACCGGCACGCAGGCCGCGGCGGCCGGGGGCTACACGACCGTCTGCTGCATGCCCAACACCAACCCGCCGCTGGACAACCCCGCTCTCGTCGACTTCATCCTCGACCGGGCGGCCTCTCCCGAGGCCGGCGGCGTGTTCGTAGCCCCCGTCGGCGCCCTGACCCGCGGACACTCGGAGGAGCAGCTCACCGACCTCGCCGCGCTCAAGAGAGCCGGCATCGTCGCCGCCAGCGACGAGGGCCGCCCCATCCAGAGCTCCGCGGTGATGACCCGCGCGATGGAGTTCTGCGTGCAGCTGAACCTGCCGGTGATGGCCCACTGCCAGGACGCGTCGCTGGCCGCCGGCGGGTCGATGAACGACGGCGCCATGAGCGCCATGCTCGGTCTCAAGGGCATCCCCCGCAGCGCGGAGGAGATCATGGTGATGCGCAACTGCATCCTCTCGCTGCACACGGGATGCCAGGTCCACATCATGCGCGTCAGCACCTGGGGGGCCGTCGAGCTGGTGCGCCAGGCGAAGTACCTCGGCGCGCCGGTGACGTGCGACGTCGCGCCCCACCACTTCGCCCTGACCGAGGAGATGGTCGGCGACTTTGACACGAACTTCAAGAGCGACCCGCCCCTGCGCACGCAGGTGGACGTGGACCTGATCCTGCAGGCGCTCAACGACGGGACGATCGACTGCATCTCGAGCGACCACTCGCCGCACGCCTCGCACGAGGTCCACGCGCCGTTCGCCGAGGCCCCGATGGGCCACGCCGGGCTGGAGTCCACCGTCGGCGCGACGCTCACCTACCTGTTCCACACCAAGGTGCTCACGCCGCTGCAGACGATCGAGAAGCTGAGCACCGGGCCGGCGAGGATCCTGCGCCTGGAGGCCGGCACGCTCCGGCCGGGCGAGACGCCCGTGGCGCAGGTGACGATCATCGACCCGGACCTGGAGTGGAGGTTCGACGTCGGACGCACGTTCAGCAAGGGCAAGAACTCCCCGTTCCAAGGGATGGCGTTCAAGGGGAAGGCCGTCGCGACGTTCTGCGGAAGCGAGATCTACCGGGACGCGCGCTTCGACGATGGGCGGATTCGGCAGCTGGGCTAGGGCGGCGGCCCTCGCGGCCGCTCTGGCCTGCTGTGGATGCCGCCTGAGCCCTCCCCCGGACCCCAACGATCCGGGCACCGGCGCGAACGTCGACGCGGACGTCCTGCAGCGCAACCTCAAGCACGCCTCCGACTTCCTCAACGAGCGGGTCCTGCGAGGCGAGATCACCGACGCCCAGGCGAGGGAGATGCTGGCGGCCACCGCGAGGAGGATGGTGGACGGCGTCGACCTTCGGCTGATCCCCGTGCGCGACGCGTGGCGCTACGGCGAGTTCTTCCGGGCGGCCCGCGAGTGGGAGAAGGCGCTCGTGTGCTTTCGGGCCGCGGTGCGCGCGGCGCCCAACGAGGACCGCCGCGTGAACGACACGCTCCGCCTGGCGCACTGCCTCGCCGAGCTCGGGCGGGTGGACGAGGCGATCGCGGCGGCCCGCAGCGTGTTCGACACGCGCCCCGAGGAGTCGGCCCCGATCCTCCCCGCAGTCTTGCTCGAAATCGTGCCCGCGGCTCAGGGCAAGGGCCGGGACGTGGAACTTGCCCGATTGTTGGAGGACGCGATCGCCATCCACCAACGGACCATCGTGAACCCGGAGACCGCGGCGGGCATGGCGTTCCTCGCGGCGCGGCCGCACCACGTGCGCAGGGCTTGGTCGCTCGCGGTCCGGCTCTACCGGGCGGCCGGCCGAGAGGACCTCGCCTCCCAGGCCGTCGAGCGGGCGCTCCGCTCGCTCCAGTCCGAGAGCGGCCTCTAGCAGGGCGCCCGGAGAGGGCCTCTCGTCGCCCGCTCTGAGGTTTCGCACCCGGAGTCCCGACATTGTTACTGGGATCGTCCATTCGGAGATGACGCCTTATGCATGAAACCTATTGGGGCCTGACCGAGCAGCCGTTCAGCCTGACGCCGGACCCCCGCTTCCTGTTCCTCAGCCGGTCCCACGAGGACGCGCTGATGATGCTGCACTACGCGATCACGCGGAACAAGGGAGCGGCGATGCTGTCCGGCGACATCGGTCTGGGAAAGACGACGATCAGCCGGAAGCTCCTGGAGCTGCTCGAGCCGGTGAAGAACCGCGTGGTCATGATCGTGAACCCGCTGCTGACGCCGGTGCAGATGTTCCAGGAGATCCTGAGCCAGCTGGACCGGCCGGTGAACTCCCGGAACCGCCAGGTGCTGGTGCAGGAGCTGCACAAGGCGCTCCTGTGGCACTACGAGCGGGGCCAGAGGGTGATCCTGATCGTCGACGAGGCTCACCTGATCAAGTCCACGGCCACGTTCGAGGAGCTCAGGCTGCTGCTGAACTGCCAGATGAACGACCAGTTCCTCATCAGCCTGCTCCTGCTGGGCCAGCCGGAACTGCGACCCAAGATCGCGAAGGTTCCCGCCCTGGAGCAGCGCCTGGCGGTCCGCTACCACCTGCACCCGCTCGACGTGACCGAGGTCGGAGAGATGGTGATGCACCGCCTGAGGGTCGCGGGCTACACCGGCGAGCACAGCCCTTTCACGCCGGACGCGATCTTCGAGCTGCACAAGGCCAGCAAGGGCGCGCCGCGCCTGGTCTGCCAGATGGCCGACAACGCGCTGCTCATGGGCATGGTGCAGAAGGTCAAGGTCATCGACGGTTTCCTCATGCACAGCGTGATCTCCGAGTATTCCGGGGAGGACTTGGCAGCATGAATCTCGCCGACGCCATCCGAAAAGCCGCGCAGGGCCTGTCGCCCGAGGCGGGAAAGACCGTTCCGATTCCGGAGGTGCTGCTCGAGGCCTCCGCATCCCCCGAGCCGGCCGCCCCGGAGCGGAGCGCAGAGCCGCAGCCTCCGGCCGAGCCCGCTCCCCCGGCGGACGCCTTCGCCCAGCCCGTCGCCACGGCGGACGCCAAGCAGATCGCCAGCGGGGGCGCGGTGCGGCTCGAGCTCCTGCTCACGCCGGAGCAGCTCGCGAACCTCCTCAAGAACGCCGTGGCCAACCACCACAGCATGATGACGCTGCGCGAGGCCGCCGCCTACCTCCGGCTGCACTCCCGGAAGCTCCAGGAGATGGCCGAGAGCGGCGAGGTGCCCGGCGTGCTGATCGACGGCCGCTGGCGCTTCCTGAAGACGAAGCTCGACGAATGGATCGAAGCGAGGGGCCACAAGGGCCGGGGAGAAGGCCATGCAGCTTAGCCTCTTTCCCAAGCAGGGCTGCGTCGGGCTGGACATCGGGCACAACTCCATCAAGGCCGTGCAGGTGGAGCGGTCCGGCGAGGGCTGGACGGTGCAGAAGGCCGCCGAGGCTCCGACCCCGCCCGACTCCGTCAAGGACGGCGTGGTGATCGACCAGGCGGCCATGACGGAAGCCATCCGGGCGGTGCTCCGCGAGGGACGCTTCGGCGCCCAGGCGGCCAACATCGCCGTCGCGGGCGGCCCGGTCCTGGTGCGCACGGTCCGGGTGCCGAAGATGCCCGAGTCCACGCTGCGCAAGTCCATCCGCTACGAGGCCAGCCGCTACGTGCCGACCTCGCCCGAGGAGAGCTACATCGAGTTCGAGATCGTGGGCGACGTCGGCGAGAACCAGATGGACATCATCGTGGCCGCGGCCCCTCGCGACGTGGTGGACAGCAGGATCCACGCCTGCCAGTCGGCCGGCGTGGAGGTGGACGTGGTCGAGGTCGAGGCGTTCGCGGCGTACCGCGCCCTCGTCGAGACCAACCAGCTCCACGACTGGAAGGAATCCGTCGTCGCGCTGGTGGACATCGGCTCGGTCACCACGAACGTCAGCGTCGTGGAGCGCGGGGTGTTCGCGATGACCCGGTCGATCGCCCAGGGCAGCCAGGCCATCACCGACGCGCTGGCGAGCTACTTCAAGCTCTCGCCGAGCGACGCGGAGGCCGGCAAGCGCCAGTTGGACCTCGCCGGGCTCCTCACCGAGAGCGGACCGAAGGAGAACCCGCCGCTCCGGGTGATCCAGCCCCTCGTGGACGAGCTGGTCCGCGAGGTTCGGCGCTCGCTCAACTACTACCAGTCGCAGCAGAGCGAGCGGTCCACGGGCAACACCATCTCCGCGGTTCTGCTCACGGGCGGCGGGGCCCGGCTGGCCTCGATCGACCGCTACTTCGCCCACAAGCTGTCGCTGCCGGTGGAGTCCGTCGGCCTCCACAGCAACCCCGCCTTCGCGTGCGAGTCGATCCGCGACCGTTCGGAGTCGTTCGCCGTGGCGTGCGGACTGGCGATGCGCGGGGTGGCCAAGGCCGCCTGACCCGGAGGGACACAAGCCATGCCGATGATCAACCTCATCCACGAACAGCGTCAGGCGCAGAGGGCCGCCGCGGCCAAGGCCAGGCTGCTCGTGTTCGGCCTAGGATTCCTGACCGGCGGCTCCTTCCTGGCGTTCCTGTTCCTGATGTTCCTCACCGCCTCGAAGGAGGCCGAGTGCTCCCAGATGCAAGCCAGGCTGCAGAAGATGCGGCCCGTCGTGGAGCGCATCGAGTTGGAGGAGAAGCGCTTGGCGGAGATGGGTCCGAAGGTGGCAACCCTCGAGAACGCCCAGGCCACGACGGCCAAATGGCAGAGGGTCATGGAACACCTAACCCAGAACACCCCGCCGGGCATCTGGCTCACCAACGTCCGATCGTCGCTCACCGACCCCAAGAACCCCGTGCAGGTCAGCTTCACGGGCCTCAGCGGAAACCAGGACTCGGTCGGGGGCTACATCCTCCGCCTGCAGAACTGCCCCGAGCTCGGTGACGTGAACCTCAAGTTCACCCAAGAGAAGGCCACGCAGTTCGGCCCAACCGTGGAGTTCGAGATCTCCGGCGTCGTGCTGGGCACGCAGGAAGAGGAGGAGAAGAGCGACGGCGAGGGGGCCGAGAAGGAGGGTCAGAAGGCATGAAGAGGAAAGCACCGAACGTCAAGGCGATCGGGATCACCATGGTGGTCCTCACGGCCGCCGGCATCGGCCTCTGCGCCTACCAGTACTCGGCGCTCTCGAACGTGACGGCCCGGGCGGAGGCGCTCGCCAAGGAGGTCCAGGAGCAGTCGTCGATCGCCAAGCGGGCCGAGGACGTGGCCTCCAAGCTGGAGCGCACGGCGGCGCGCCTGGCGCACCTCGAGCTGAGCGTCAGCCAGACGGCCTACATCCCCACGATGCTCACCGAGCTCGAGAGAACCGGCCGGGAATCCGGACTGGCGGTCTTGGGGGTCCGGCCGATCGAGGCGCCCAAGCCGACCACCAAGGACGACAAGGAGGGCCCGAAGAAGCGCAAGCCGTATCAGGAGCTGGACATCGAGGTGAAGGGGCGCGGACCCTATCGCGCGGCCCTGAACTTCCTCAAGGCCCTCCAGACGTTTCCGAGGATCGTGGCCGTCCGCAGCCTGACGCTGTCGCCGAAGTCCCAGACGGGCCCCGATGCAGGCCTGAAGCCCGATCTCGACTTCACGATCACGATCCGAACGTTCGTGTTCCCACCCGAGAAGCCGCAGGAGGACCGGTCGGTCCATAGCGGCGCGGAGGCGAGGAAGGATGGATGACAAGAAGAAGCTGATCGTTCTAGCGGCGCTGTTCGTCGTCATCCTGGGCGTCGGGGCGTTCCAGTTCGTCGGTGGAGGCGCCGAGCCGCCCAAGACGGAGCAGAAGCCCAAGCAGGAGGCGGCCGAGAAGAAGGCGGAGGAGCAGCCCTCGGTTCCAAACCCCCAGTTCGCGAGCCCCCTGCCCCCGCGGGACCCGTTCGACGCCACGCCGGCGGTCGCGAGCCTGCAGGCTCTGCAGCCCAAGGAGCCCGAGCCCAAGCCCCAGCCGGCGCCCCAGCCGAAGCCGCTAACCGGGAAGCTCGAGCCGCTGCCGCCCGTCTCCCCGTCGGGTCTGACCGGTCCGATCCAGCTGCAGCCCGACAAGCCGGCCGAGCCTCCGGCGCCGAAGTTCGTGGTGACCGGCGTGTTCCTGGGTGAGAAGTCGGCGGCGGTGTTCCAAGACGAGCAGGGCAACCAGAAGCTCGTCGGCCAAGGAGAAGCTTTGGATGGCGACACGCGCGTCGTCGCCATCGGCCGCAACCGCGTGACGTTGCGGCAGAGAGGACAGACAGTGGTGCTCACTGTTGGAGGCGAAGCACAATGACCCAACTTTCCAAGCATGCCGCCGCGCTCGCGGCGCTGGCGCTGGCCGCCGGCGCCGGAGCGATCGGCGACGTCCACGGCATCCGCGCGCTGCGCAGCGGCGAGGGATGCGAGATCCGCGTCGTCGGGCGCGACTTGGCCAAGCCGAGGGTGTTCACGGTGAACGCCGGCCGCTCGGTCTTGGTCGAGTTCGACGCCAAGCTCTCCGGCAAGCCCGACTACCTCCGTGTCCGGTTTGGCGGGGTTCAGTACGCGACCGTCGGATGGTTCTCTGCCAAGCCGCCGAAGGTGCGCGCCCACCTGTGGCTCGCGAAGGCGACTGCACCGAGGCTGGAGCAGCGGCCGGACGGCTGGGCGGTGCTCGTGAACGCTCCGTCGTCGGTGTCCGCGGCGCAGGAGCGCTTCCCCTCCCGCGTGCCGCCGCTGCAGCCGAGTCCCAAGAAGAAGTCGACGAGCCCCTCGGCGGTTGCACCGGTTCAGCCGGCCAAGGTCGCGGGCATGGGCCAGGCTCTCCAGCCGTTCCCCAGCCGGGTTCCGCCCCTCGAGTCCGCCAAGCGGCCGACGCCCGCCCCGGCTGAGAGGGCGAAGACCGTCACGCTCGAGTTCGGCAACACCGACGTGGTGCTCGTGCTGAAGGCGATCGCCCGCGAGGCGGGGGTCAACATCGTCACCTCGCCGGAGGTGGGCGGCAGCATCACGGTCTCGCTGACCAAGGTGAGCCTCACGGAGGCCCTCGACCTGGTGACCACGATGGCGGGCCTGCGCTACGCGAAGGTCGGTCAGACCTACGTGGTGACGACGGCCGCCCGCTTCAGCGAGTCGCTGGCCCAGTTGGCCGGAAAGGCGGAGTCCTCGGGAGAGACCCGCGTCGTCCGGCTGCTGAGCGGCGAGGGCGTGCAGATCAAGGCCGCCGCCTTCAAAGCCCTCCCGCAGTTCACGTCCAAGGGCGTGTACGACATCGTGTTGGAGAACGAGGAGATCGTCGCGGGCACCAGCGCCGAGACGAGCGTGGGCAAGAAGAGCACGGCCGAGTCGCAGCTCGGCTCCGGCGGCAAGGCGGCCGGCGGCGGACAGAGCGCGCCGGGCGGCGACGCCGCTTCCGGCGGATCGGCGACCGGTGGCCAGAGCGGCACCGAGGGCCGGTCCTCCGCGAGCAAGGTCGAGCTGAAGGCCGAGCGCAAGGGCGAGGGGCTGTCCACCTACCTCGTGGTCGTCGGATCGCCGGAGCGCGTCGACGAGGTCGCACGGTTCGTCGCGGACCTCGATCTCCAGCTGGCCAAGGCCGGCAGCCGCGTGGCCGGCGAGGGGATGGGGCACGTGGTCATCCCGGTGTACAGCCAGAGGTCGGACGAGATCGTCAAGGCGGTCCACAACCTGTGCCTGCGCAGCCCGAACCGCAGCGCGTTCACTATCAACGGCGAGCCGGTCCGGGACAAGCTCACCGAGGAGCAGCTGAAGAGCGTGGTGCAGGTGCCCCAGCAGGGCGGCAACCCCTACCTCCTCCCGATGGCGCAACCCGCGTCCGTGCAGGGCGAGAGCGCCCCGCAGGCCTCCAACGGCAACGGCGCGCCCGCAGCTCCGACCCAGACGCTGATCGTGGTCTCCGGCCCGAAGGACGCGCTCGAGGGCATCTCCGACTTCGCCCGGCAGCTGGATCAGACGATCTGCGCGGTCACCGGAGTGCGCTATCCCCTGACCGCCGAGGAGGCCCGGCGCCACTACGCCGTGTACGACCTCAAGCACATCGAGCCGGTGGACGCTATCGAGGCGCTCCGCACCCGGGTTCCGGGCGTGTACGCCTCAGTCTTCCCGTCGCTCGTGGGCTCCATCACCTCCGGGGCCGGCACCAAGCCTACCGAACCCGGCGGAAAGGACAAGGCGGAGGCCACGTCGCGGCCGACCTCGACCCTGCCGATGAAGCTCCTGCTCCAAGGCACCAAGTCGGACCTCTCCGACGCCGAGGAGCTGCTGGCGATCCTCGATTCGGCGCCCAAGCAGGTGGCGATCGAGCTCCGCGTGATGGAGCTCTCGAAGGAGGATGCGCTGAAGATCGGCTTGGACTGGAACCTGCTCACCGGCGGCACGCTGCGGGCCATCCGCGTCAACCAGAGCGTAGGCGGCGCGGCGGGTACTGCCGGCAACGTGTCCAGCGACCTCCGGTTCGACTCGGACACCTCCGGCTCCGTCCTCGCGACGCTCGACAGCGGCGCCCTGAAGAACAAGGTGATCGCTCGGCCCAACGTCCTGTCGACCGACGGCAGGCCCACGGAGATCTTCGTGGGCGACGTGATCCGGTACATCGAGACCATCCAGGCCAGCCAGAACGGCACGACCGTCACCACGAACTCCGTCAACGTGGGCGTCCAGCTGAAGCTCACGCCGCGCATCGGCGCCGACGGCAACGTGGTGCTGGACTTCAACCCGGTGCTGACGTTCCTGAAGGGCTTCACGCCGGTTCCAGGCGGCGGACAGCTTCCGCAAACCAGCGAGCGGTCGGCCAAGATGGTCACGTCGATCAAGAGCGGCGACACGATCGCGATCGGAGGTTTGATCCAGGAGCAGGACCGCAAGTCGTTCTACGGCATTCCGATCCTGAAGGACCTCCCGATCGTCGGCCAGCTGTTCGGCCGGACCGAGAACTCCAAGACGCGCAGCGAGATCGTGTTCTTCCTGACCGCCAAGGTGGTGGACGACCGGGACCGCGCCGTGGCGGCGCACCCCGCCCGCCTGGACGGCAAGGAGATGCCCAAACCATAGCCCCGTCGGGAAGCCGCTTCGCCTCGGCCGTGGGGGCCGCGCCGGAGACTCCGGCGCGGCCCCCGGTCCGTCACACCTCGACGACCGTCGTCACCACCAGCGGCCGGATCTGGCTGCAGCGGAAGATCGCCCGGCGCACGACGTCCGACGCCGCATGGCGCAGGGTGTCCGGGTCCATCACGTCCTCCTTGGAGAACTGCCTCAGCTCCGCAGCCAGAGCCTGCGTCGCCGCCTGGAGGACCGAGCCCTCGGGGTCGTGCAGCCCCTTCTGGCTGAGGAGCGGCTCGCCCACGACGTCCCCGGCCTCGGGATCCACCACGAGGGTGACCGTCACCACGCCGTACTGGGCCAGGTTGCTGCGGTCCCTCAACAGGTCCTCGGTGACTCCTGGGTTGCCGCCGTTGTCCACCAGCACGCGCCCGCAGGGCACCGGCTCGCCCAGATGCGCCTCCGTGGCCGTGATGACCAGCGGCACGCCGTCCTCCATGGCGAACAGACGGTGCTCGGGATAGCCCATGTCCGCCGCCATCTTGCGGTACTGCCAAGTGTGGCGCGGCTCGCCGTGCACGGGCGCCAGATAGAACGGCCGCGTCAGGTTGATCATGAGCTTGAGCTCCTCGGCGTGCCCGTGGCCGCTCACGTGGATCGGCACGGGGCTCTCATAGATCACCTTGGCGCCCAGGCGGAAAAGGCGGTTGACGGTGCGCCAGATCGCCGCCTCATTCCCGGGGATCGGGCGCGCGGAGTACAGCACCGTGTCGCCCGGTTGGATCTTGAGCCTGCCGTAGGCCTCCTTGGACGCCTGCACGAGCGCCGACATCGGCTCGCCCTGGCTCCCGGTCATCAGGATGGAGATGCGGTCGGGCGGATAGTTGCGGGCCTCCTCCAGACGGATCTGGGTGCCCTTCGGGATCTTGACGTAGCCGAGCCGGGCGCAGACGTCGATGTTCTGCTCCATCCTGCGGCCGACGGCCACCACCTTTCGGCCGAACTCGGCGGAGACCTCGAAGAACTGCTGGATGCGGTGGATCTGGCTGGCGAACGTGGTGAGGATGATCCTGCCCTGCGCCTCGGAGAACGCGGCGCGCAGGCCCGCCGCCACGTCGCGCTCGCTTGCGCTCCAGCCGTCGCGGTCGATGTTCGTCGAGTCGCTCAGCAGCACCACGACCCCCTCCTTGGCCAGTTCCCCGAAGCGCGTGATGTTCGTGAGCTTGCCGTCGACGGGCGTGAAGTCGAACTTGAAGTCGCTGGTCATCAGCACGATGCCGTGCTCGGTCCGCACGGCCATGCTGCAGCTCTCCGGGATGCTGTGGGTGACGCGGATCGGCTCGACGGACATCGCTCCGGCGGGGATCACGTCGCCCGGCTTGAAGGTCCTCAGGTCCAGGCTTCCGACCGGGGTCATCTCCTCGAGCCTGGTTCGGATCAGCGCGTGGGTGAACTCGGTCGCGTAGACCGGCAGGTTCGCCTGCCGGAGCAGGTACGGAAGCGCGCCCACGTGGTCCTCGTGCGCGTGCGTGAGGAAGACGCCGCGCACCTTGTGCGCGTTCTGCAGGATGTAGGTGAAATCCGGAAGGACGACGTCGACGCCCGGCATCTCCTCGTTCGGGAACGAGAGGCCGCAGTCGACGACCACCATGTCGTCGCCCTGCTCGATGACGGTGCAGTTCTTGCCGATCTCCCCGGCCCCGCCGAGCGGGATGATTCTCAATTCGGACACGGACTACACCTTACCTTTCCGATCCGACCAAGAGACGGGAAGGCTCGGCGGCCGGGGCGCAGCCCCGGCCGCCTCCGAAGGCAGGCCCGCGACGGGCTCAGCGCCGCCTGCGGCGCCAAGCCGCCGCCAGTCCCGCCGCCGCCAAGCCCAGCGTGAACGGCTCGGGGACCGCCTGCGCGCGGACGTTGTCCCAGTACACGCTGTAGTCGTTCGAGCCACCGAAGTTGTAGGCCTGCACGAACACGTCGGTCAGCTGCGTCGGCGATCCCACCGTGGCGTCGGTGTAGACCAGGGCGTTGTTCAGGTAGTAGCGGAACGAGGAGCCGTCGCCCAGGATGCGCAGATCGTGCCACCCGGAGGTCACCGGGGTGGCGAGGTGCTGCCACCCGCCGGCTTCCGCGTCCCACACCCGAAAGCGCCAGGTCTTGTTCGGAGCGCCGGCGTTGAACGGGTCAGCCGCGTCGTTGTGGATGAAGCCGAACACGGGGTAGCTCGCCCCCGTCTCGTTCCCGACCAGCCCGGTGCGCGCCCAGAGGTCGGATCGGACGAGGGTGTCGCTCCACAGGTCCATGTCGATGTACACCTGACCCGCGACCTCCCAGGGCGTGCTCAGAAGAGCGGCCCGCTTGCGGCCCTCGGTGTAGTAGAAGGCGCCGAGGGTCGACTGCTGGCTGCCCGCGATGGAGAGCTTGAGGCGGGCGTCGCCGTCGAACACCTCGCTCGAGAAGCCGGCGGGCTCCTTCCGGTCGGTGATCCACGACGGATCGATGCTGTCGAACGTGTCGAGCCATCCCGAAGACCGGGCGACGGCCGTCGCGGCGAGGACGAAGATGACGATGGCAGGTTTGGTCATAGCAGATCCTCCGCATTCATCCTCTCACACACCGCCAGCATTCGGGCGCTGCAGGAGCGGAAAACCGGCTACTTTGCCGGGTGCCGAAATTCGCAACAACTCAGCCGATCTGTTGTGGACTCCGGAAGGGAGGGGTCGGCCACACTGAGGGCCGAAGCGGAGGCAACCATGCTCACCTTCACTAAGCTCGCGATCGGCGACCCCGACCAGCTTCTGTTCGGACGAGCCGTCCACCCGGTCCGGACGCGGGCGGGACTGGAGATCGGTACCGGACGGGTCGTGCCCGAGATCAACTTCACCCTGCCCGCCATGTTCGTGGACGCCCAGACGATGCCGGAGGTGCGGGAGCAGTACCGCCAGATGATCGAGGCCGTCTTGCGCCGGGCGACCGAGCTGGACGTTGCCGGCCTCGTCGTCGAGCTGGAGACTCTGCCCCCGATGACGGAGAACCCCGACTGGGGCATGGAGGTCGTGCGGATCCTGCTCGACGCGATGCGCGAGGCCCGGGCGCGACACGGCCTGGCGAGCGCCCTGCGGCTCACGCCGAACGACACGCGCGAGATGGAGCGGCCGCCACGCATGCGCTCCGGCGCGCTCCTCGACGGGATGCTCGAGCTGTTCGAGCGCGGAGCGGAGGAAGGGGCCGACCTGCTGAGCATCGAGTCCGTCGGCGGCAAGGAGGTTTGCGACGACGCCCTGACCATGGGCGACCTGCACGGCGTGCTCTTCGCGCTGTGCGTGATGGCTCCCCGCGACATGGAGTTCCTCTGGTCCCGGATCAGCGCGATCGCCGAGGCCAAAGGGGCGATCGCGGCCGGCGACACGGCCTGCGGCTTCGCCAACACCGCGATGGTGCTGGCCGAGCAGCGGATGATCCCCCGCCTGTTCGCCGCTGTGGTGCGGGCCGTCTCGGCCGTGCGGTCGCTCGTGGCGTACGAGTGCGGCGCGGTCGGCCCCGGCAAGGACTGCGGGTACGAGAACGTGATCCTGAAGGCTATCACCGGGTACCCGATGGCCATGGAGGGCAGGATGGCGGCGTGCGCCCACCTGTCCCCGGTCGGGAACGTCGCGGCGGCGGCGGCCGACACCTGGAGCAACGAGTCGGTGCAGAACGTCAAGCTGCTCGGAGGCATGGCCCCGGTGGTGAGCCTGGAGCAGCTCGTCTACGACTGCAGGATGTTCAACCGCGCGCTGGCCGACGGCCCCGAGGCGGCCCGCCGGCTGCGCGACTGGATGGCCGAGCCGGACGCCGCGCTCGACCCCCAGGCGCTGGTGCTCACCCCGGTCTGCGCGGTGGCCATCGCCGAATCGATCGTCTCCGCGCCCAACCGCTACCGAGCCGGACTCGCGGCCGCGCGGACGGCGCTGGATCTGATCCGGGAGGCGCACCGGGAAAACCGTCTCCGCCTCGCGAACAACGAGCTTCCTTGGTTGGATATCCTTGAGCGGGCGATCGAGGATTCGCCGGACGAAGAAGCGGATTTCATCCAACTCGTGCTGCCCGCATTGGACCAATCGAAGTTCCGCGCAGTAGACTACGCACTGACAGAGGAGTGACCCCCGACATGGCAGATCTCAAAGCACTCTCCGAATCGATCGTGAACGGCAAGCGCGACGTCGCGTCGCAGATCACCGAGCAGGCTCTGAACGAGGGCATGGATCCGAAGGAGATCCTGGACGCCCTCGTGGCCGGCATGGACGAGATCGGAGGCAAGTTCCAGCGCAACGAAGTGTTCGTCCCCGAGATGCTGATCGCCGCCCGCGCCATGAAGGAGGCGATGGCCAAGCTGGAGCCGGTGCTCATCGCCAGCGGCATCCGGCCGGAGCACACGGCCGTGATCGGCACCGTGCAGGGCGACCTCCACGACATCGGCAAGAACCTCGTGGCGATGATGTGGAAGGGCGCGAACTTCAACGTGATCGACCTCGGCACCAACGTGTCGCCCGAGCGGTTCGCGCAGGCCGCCAAGGAGCACAACGCGCACATCGTCGGCCTTTCGGCCCTGCTCACGACCACCATGCCCGCCATGAAGACCACGGTCGAGAAGCTGCGCGAGGCCGGGCTCACGAACGTCAAGGTCATGATCGGCGGCGCGCCGATCACCGCCGAGTTCGCCAAGTCGATCGGAGCGGACGGCTACGCGCCGGACGCCGCGACTGCCGTCCAAGTCGCGCGGGAGCTCGTGAAGGCCTGAAGGAGGCCCCAGCCAGCGACACCGACGGAGCCCCCGGGAACCAGTCCGACCGGGGGCTCTGTTCCTTGCGGAGCGCTCAAGCCATGACCGAAAGGGAACGATTCCTCGCAACCATGAACTACCAGCCCAGAGACCGGGCGCCCATCTGCGACTTCGGCTTCTGGACGGAGACCATCGACCTTTGGAAGCAGCAGGGCCTTCCGGGGCACCTCGACGAGTGGTCCGCCACCGATTTCTTCGGAATGGACCGCTACGACCGGGTGTACGTCGGGGTCAACCACGGTCTGTACCCGGGCTTCGAGCAGAAGGTCCTCGAGGACCTCGGAGACGAGGTCGTGGAGCTCACCTGGGAGGGCACGATCCAGCGCCGGCACAAGTGGATGTCCTCCATCCCCATGCACCTTGGGCACACGCTGGTGGACAGGGACTCCTGGCGCGAGCACTACCTGCCCCGGCTCCAGCCCGACCAGCCCGGCCGCGTGCCGGAGGACTGGGACGCCAAGGTTCGGGAGTGGAGCAAGCCGGACCGCCCCTACTGCCAGGTGATCGGCGGCGGGAGCCTCTTCGGCTGGATCCGCAACTGGATGGGCATCGAGAACGTGGCCTACTGCGTCTACGACGACCCCGCCTGGTTCGAGGAGATGGTCGAGACCGTCTTCCAGCTGATCTACTGGCACCTGGAGAAGACCCTCTCGGCCGGAGTGCCCGTGGACGCCTGCGCCATGTGGGAGGACATGTGCTACAGCGGCGGCCCGCTTCTGGGCGTGCAGCACTTCAAGCAGTACCTGGTGCCCCGCTACCGGAAGATCACGGACCTGCTGCACCGCCACGGCGTGAAGATCGTCTGGCTGGACTGCGACGGGAAGATCGACGCGCTGCTGCCCCTTTGGCTCGACTGCGGGGTCAACTGCATGTTCCCGATCGAGGTGGGCACGTGGCGGGCCGATCCGGTCCAGTGGCGCAAGGAGTACGGCCGCGATCTCCTCATGATGGGTGGGTTCGACAAGCAGATCCTCGCCCAGGGTCCGGAGGCGATCGACGCGGAGATCGAGCGCCTCACGCCGCTGGTGGAGGAGGGCGGCTACATCCCGTTCTGCGACCACCGCGTGCCCCCAACCGTTCCGCTGAGGAACTACGTGCATTACCTGAAGCGCGCCCGGAAGGTCTGGGGGAAGGACACGAACCTTCCGCCGTTTCCCGAGATCACCCTAGACTGAGGCAGGCATGACCGGCAAAGAGATTCTTCTGGAAGCGGTGCGCGGAGGGGCGACGCCGCGGCCCGCATGGTTGCCGTTCGTCGGCACGCACGGTGCGAAGCTGATCGGCACCGACGCGGAGTCGTACCTCCGCTCGTCGGACGCGATCGTCGCGGGGCTCTTGAAGGCCCGGGAGCTGTACCGCCCGGACGGCCTGCCCGTGGTGTTCGACCTGCAGCTCGAGGCCGAGGTCCTGGGTTGCGACCTGGTGTGGGCGCCGAAGGGTCCACCGTCGGTCGCATCCCACCCGCTCGAGTTGGGCGGCGGACCCGAGGACCTTCCCGCCTTCGACCTTTCGGCGGGGCGCTTTCCGATCGTTCGCGAGGCTCTGGCCAGACTCAAGGGTGAAATCGGAGACGAGGTCGCGCTGTACGGCCTGATCACGGGGCCGTTCACGCTCGCGCTGCACCTCGCGGGACCCACGATCTTCCTGACGATGTTCGACGAGCCGGAGAAGGTGCGCGAGCTTCTCCGCTTCGCCGCGGAGATCGGGCGCCGGACGGCGGCCTTCTATCTGGAGAACGGCGCCGACGTGGTGGCCGTGGTCGACCCGATGACCAGCCAGATCTCGCCGGAGCACTTCCGCGAGTTCGTGGCCGACCCTGCCAACGCGGTCTTCGATTCCATCCGCTCTCAGGGTGGCCTGGGATCGCTCTTCGTGTGCGGACACGCCACCCGCAACCTGCCCGAGATGGTGGCCACGCGCTGCGACAACCTCTCGGTAGACGAGAACATCGACCTGGTCTACCTGCGCGACCTCGCCCGCCCGGCCGGCAAGTCGGTTGGGGGTAACCTGAAGCTCACCTCCGTTCTGCTGCTCGGCACGCCGGACGACGCGCGGCTCGACGCCATCCGGTGCATCGACGCGTGCGGCAGCCAGGGCTTCGTGCTCGCTCCAGGGTGCGACCTTCCGTTCGACGTGCCGCCCGAGAACCTTCAGGCGGTCGCCGAGATGGTGCACGACGAGTACCGCCGAGACGTGGCCCGGGCGACGCTGGCCGCCCCCACGCTCGACCTCGGCTCCGTCGACCTTCCCGACTACGCCAACGAGCCCGACGTCGTGGTCGACGTGATCACGCTGAACAGCGAGACGTGCGCCCCATGCCAGTACATGGTGGACGCGGTGCGCCGCGCCGTGGCGCAGGTGGGAGAGGGCGTGCGGTTCCAGGAGCACAAGATCGTGACCCGCGAAGGTCTGTGCGTGATGGCCGCCCTCGGGGTGGGGAATCTCCCCACGATCTGCATCGACGGCAAGCCGGAGTTCGTGTCGATCATCCCGGACGTGGAGCGGCTCGCCTCCCTGCTGCGCGAGAGGGTCACGGCCAAGCGGCGATGATCCCGCTGATCCTCGTCTGCGGCTTCCTCGGCTCCGGGAAGACGACGCTGTTGCGCCACTGGGCTCGGACGGCCTCCGACCGCCGCCTGGTGTTCGTCGTCAACGAGTTCTCCTCCCGCGACGTCGACTCGGAGCTGCTCAGGCAGGACGCGAGGGACGTGCTGCCCCTGCCCGGCGGGAGCATCTTCTGCAGGTGCCTCGCCGCCGACTTCCATCGCACGATGCGGAACTTGGCGGAGGGCGAATGGGACGCCATCGTGGCGGAGGCCTCCGGAGTCGCCGACCCGTCGTCCACACGGACGCTGCTCGCAGAGACGGGCCTCGATCGGCGCATCCGGCTGGCGGAGGTGCTGTGCGTGGTGGATCCGGCCACCTTCCCCAAACTCCGGTCGACGCTGCCGGCCGTGGTGAGCCAAGTCTCCTCGGCGGACCGGATCGTGGTTGGCAAGACGGACCTCCATCCGAGGGAGACGCTCTCGTCGCTGGTGGAGGAGCTGAGGCGGATCAACCCGGCGGCGAACATCCTGCTGGCGGAGCATGGGCGGGTGCCCCTGCCGGAATCAGCCTGCAGCCCAACCCAACGGCTGGACGCCCCGCTGCCAGAGCACCCCGACGCGTTGCTCGTCCGATTCGAGGCGCGGCTGGTGGGCCCGACCAGCCTGGAAGCCCTCCGTCGGGAGCTGGGGCGGGTCCCGGGTCTGCTGCGGCTCAAGGGCTTCTTCCACGACGGTGCGGGGCTTCGAACGGTCGACTTCGACGGCGAGCGGTGGACCGAGCGGGAGGCGCCGCCCGGCGCGACGCCGTCGCTCGCGGCGATCGGCTTGAGCGAGTTCGGAGACGACCTACGGCGCGCCTTGGCGAGGGTGATCCAAAACACCTCAGAGCCATAATGCGCACATGAAAGCTCGGCTCCTCGAAATCCTGGCCAAGGGCCCGATCCTCGGCGACGGGGCGATGGGCACCCAGCTGATGCTGCGAGGCCTCTCCCCCGGATCGTGCGGCGAGCTGTGGAGCGTGGAGCGGCCCGAGGCCGTGCGCGACATCCACGCGCTGTACGCCGAGGCCGGGTGCGACGTGGCCACCACCAACACTTTCGGCGCGACGAGGATCGCCCTAGGCAGGCACGGGCTGGGCGACCGCGTCTCGGAGCTCTGCCGGGCCGCCGTGCAGAGGGCCCGCGAGGGCGCACCCACCTGCCTGGTGGCCGGAGACATCGGCCCGCTCGGCGCGTTTCTGGAACCGCTCGGCGAGGTCTCGCCCGAGGACGCCCGCCGAGCGTTCGCCGAGCAGGCCGAGGCGCTCACTGAGGCAGGAGCCGACCTGCTGCTGATCGAGACGATGACCGACCCGGAGGAGCTGCGCGCGGCCCTCGAAGGCGCCCGCTCGGTGTCGGATCTGCCCGTGTGCGCCACCGTGGCCTTCGACAACGGGCCCGAGTTCCGCACCATGATGGGGGCCACCGTGGAGCAGGCCCTGGCGGTCGCGCTGGAGGCCGGCGCGGTGGCGATCGGCGCCAACTGCGGCGCGAACCTGGGCTTGGACGACTACGAGCGCCTCGCCAGGCGGATCGCCGAAGCCTTCCCGAGCGTGCCCAAGATCCTGCAGCCGAACGCAGGAGCGCCGAGAAGCGAGGAGGGTCGCCTGGTGTACGACGCCACCCCGGCGGACATGGCACGGCTGGCCGCCAAGCTCAAGGACCTCGGGTTCGCTTGGATCGGAGGCTGTTGCGGCACCACGCCCGACCACCTGGCCGCGATGAGGGAGGCCGTGTGACGGGATTGGAGAACTTTCGAACGATGATGGCGGGAAGCAGGCCGGAGCGGCTCCCGTTCGACGTCACGGCAACTCCGCCGTTCTGCGACGTCTGCGAGCGGGAGACGGGCACGCGGGATGTCGTGGAGGCGCTGGGGAGCGACTTCCGCGGGATCGGCGTTCCCTTGCCGGACCGGTCGAAGGAGTGGCGGCAAGCCTACCGCGAGCTCGGTTTCGAGTTCGATGGGCGCTTCACGGTGGATTCGATGGGCACCGTCCACGCCATCCCTCCGCGCGAGACGCTCGGCGCGGCCTACCACCTGATGGAGATGGCCCACCCGTTGGCCGCCGTCGAGAGCACTCGGCAGCTGGAGGTTCTCCCGTGGCCCGACTTCGACGACCCCGAGCTGTACCGCGGGCTACCGGAGCGCGTGCGCCAGATCCACTCCGAAGGCCGAGGCACGATCGCCGGACTCGCCTGCACCGTGTTCGAGTCGACGTGGTACCTGCGGGGCATGGACCTGTTCTTCCTGGACCTGATGGACGGCAACCCGATCACGCCGTGGCTTATGGACTGGTTCGAATCCCGCGCCCGGCGCATGGCCGAGGAGTACGCACGCGCGGGGGCGGACGTGCTGCAGCTCGGCGACGACGTCGGGTCCCAGAGAGGCATGCTGATGTCCGTGGAGATGTGGCGCGAGCACCTGAAGCCCCGGCTGGCCCGCGTGATCCGCGCCGCCAAGGACGCCAACCCGGACATCTGGATCTTCTACCACTCCGACGGGGACGTGCGGGACATCGTGCCGGATCTGATCGAGATCGGGGTCGAGATCCTCAACCCGGTCCAGCCGGAGTGCATGCCGCTGGACGAGCTGTTCGCCGAGCACGGCGACCGCATCGCGTTCTGGGGGATGATCGGCACCCAGACGACCATGCCGTTCGGAACGCCCGCGGACGTGCGCGCCGCGGTTGCGCACCTGCGGGATTGGGTCCGCCGAGGCGCGAGGCTGGTAGTGGCGCCCACGCACGTGCTGGAGCCCGACGTGCCCTGGGAGAACGCCGTCGCCCTCCGGGACGCTGTGCGCGAGCCGATCTAGGCCTTCGGCAGCTTGTGCCCCAGCTTGCGCCGCTTGGTCTCCAAGTACCGCTGGGAGTGCTCGTTGGGCTCGACCACCAGCGGAACGTGCTCGACGACCTCCAGGCCGTACCCTTGCAGGGCGGCCAGCTTGGACGGGTTGTTCGTCATGAGCCGGAGCTTGCGCACGCCCAGGTCGTGGAGCACCTGGGCCCCCAGGCCGTAGTCGCGCAGATCGGCCTTGAAGCCCAGCGCCTCGTTCGCCTCCACCGTGTCCAGGCCGCAATCCTGCAGCTCGTAGGCCTTGAGCTTGTTGACGAGGCCGATGCCCCTTCCCTCCTGCGCGATGTAGAGCACCACGCCGCGGCCCTCCGCCTCGATCTTCCGCAGAGCCAGGGCCAGCTGGTCTCCGCAGTCGCAGCGCAAGGATCCGAGGATGTCGCCGGTGAGGCAGCTCGAGTGCACCCGCACGAGCACGGGCTCCTCGCCCGCGGGGTCCCCCTTCACGATCGCGAGGTAGGGCGTGGGCTCGACGCTGGTTTCGTACGCGTAGAGTCGAAACTCGCCGTGCTTGGTGGGGAAGCGGATCGGCCCTGCGGCGAGCGACACCAGCCGCTCGTGGGCCCGGCGGTAGCGGATCAGGTCCGCGATGGTGATGATGTTCAGCCCGTGCTGCTCGGCGTACCGCTCCAGCTCCGGCAGGCGCATCATCGTTCCGTCCTCGGCCAGGATCTCCACCCCGACGGCGACCGGAAGCATGCCCGCCAGCCGACACAGGTCCACGGCGGCCTCCGTGTGGCCCGCACGCTTCAGCACCCCGCCCGGCTCGGCGCGGAGCGGGATGATGTGTCCGGGGCGCATCAGGTCTTCCGGCTTGGCGTTCGGATCGCAGAACACCCGCACGGTGGCGGCGCGGTCGTAGGCCGACACGCCGGTGGTGGTGCCGTGGCGCGCATCCACGGTCTCGGCCATGGCCGTGCCGTGGCGCGCGGTCGCCTGCTTGGTCATCATCGGGATGCCGAGCTGCTGGAGCCTCTCGGCCGTGGTGGGGATGAACGGAACGCCCCGCCCGTGCACGATCATGAAGTTCATGGCCTCCGGCGTGCACTTCTCTCCGGCCATGATCAGATCGCCCTCGTTCTCCCGGTCCGGATCGTCGACGACGATGATCATGCGGCCCGCGCGGAGATCCTCCAAAGCTTTCTCGATGGGGGCGAACGGCATCGCCTCCATTCTACGACTTTCGAAGGCGGTCCCGCCCGAACGAACCGTTTCCACCGTTTCGTCGTCCAAGCATGGAACATGCACTGCAGTGGCGCGAGGGGAGCAGGGCCCGCGGACGTGTGCGGGATCGGGTTGTTGCAGGTTTGGAGCGTCGAGCTGGAGGCGGGGCAGCCCCAGGAAGCCTCCGGGGGGAAAGCCGGTTTCCACGCCTTTCGCACGTTCGAGGGCCGGGGGCGCGTGGAGCTGAGCGATGGGACCGTCCTCGACGTGCCGCCCGCCTCGCTCGTGGTGACGCGAGCCGTCGAGACCGTCCGCTGGACGGCCGCCGCCCCGGGCTGGAGGTTCTGGTGCTTCCACTTCACCTGCCTGGGCTCGCTCGACGCGCCGGTGAATCGTCCCCTGCCGATCGTGGAACATCGGCGGGACGACGAGGACTTCCTCGCCGTGGTGGCGGGGCTGTCCTCGCCCAACCTGGTCTACCGCCAGTGGGCGTCGGCGACGTTCGCCGGGATGTTCTGGCGCTGGATGATCGGCTGGACGGGGCGCTGGAACGTGCCTGCGAACCACCGGGTCGTCGCGCGGGTTGTCGAGAGGGTCTACCAGAGGATCGGCGAGGACTGGAGCATCGCGCGCCTGGCCCGCGAGGAAGGCATCTCCGAGCGGTACCTCAACCAGCTGTTCCGCAACGTGGTCGGAGAGTCGCCCAAGCGCTTCCTGAACCGCATGAGGCTGCTCACGGCCGAGCAGATGCTCCGCTTCGGCAGGATGAACGTGAAGCAGGTCGCCCTCCAGATGGGCTTCGCGACGCCCAGCCACTTCACCAACTGCTTCCGGGCGCTGTTCGGCGAGACCCCGAAGGACTACCTGGCGCGGGTTCACGCCACGCGGTGCGGCATCCAGCGGGATTCCTCTTGACTGGAGCGGAGGCCGCCTTCCGCGCGTCTAACGGTTGAGGCCGCCGAAGATGGCACGCTCCGATCCGCACAAGAAGCGATTCGTTCTGGTCTGCCCGGTCTGCGGGCGCCGGTGCCCCGTCGGCACGTCCGAGTGTCCCGACGACGGGGCGCGCCTCGAGAGCCGGGTCGAGATCGTGTGCCCCACGTGCGGCAGGTCGAACCCTCCCGAGGTTCGGTACTGCCTGGAGGACGGGACGCCGCTGTTCACCGAGCCGCGGGACGCCGACGAGGCGCCGGCTCCGCCTCCCCTGCGGACCGAGCCGCCGACGTGCCCCTGCGACCCCAACACGGAGCCGGACACGGGCGAGGAGCCCCCCCGGCTGGGTTGCTGAGCCGCATCGGAACACAATGTAGCCGAACCGGAAAAACTGCCCGCGGGCCCTGAAATCCGTTGTATCCTGCCTGCGTGGGTCGCGGAATCGGTTACGCAAGACCGGTGATGGACGAGATCGCGCGCAGGGCCGGGGTCAGCAAGACCACGGTCTACCGCGCGCTCTCCGGGCAGGGGCGGATCGGGGAGGACACCCGCCGCCGGGTGCTCGACATCGCCGAGGAGGCGGGCTACAGACCCAACCGACTCGCGCGGGGGCTCCGCCGGTCGAGGACGGGCCTGATCGGCGTGGTGGTGCCCGGCATCGAGGGCCAGTTCTACGCCCGCGTGCTCGAGGGCATCGAGAAGGCCCTGCAGGACGTCGACCACCGCGTGCTGCTCACCGTCTCCCGCGGGGAGCAGGAGTACGAGCTCGTCGAGAGCCTGCTCGACATGCAGGTCGACGGCCTCATCGTCGCCTCAGAGTCGGACAGCCCGGATTTCTACGAACGCCTGCTTCGGAGGCGCGTGCCGATCGTGTTCATCGACCGGGAGGTGCCGGGCCTGCACGCCGACCTCGTGGCAACCGACCACTTCGCCGGCGGCGTGCTGCTGGCCGAGCACCTTCGCGACAAGGGCTACCGCAAGCCGGCTTTCCTGTCCGTCACGGACCGGCCGAGGCCGATCGGCAGCATCGAGGACCGCTGGTGCGGCTTCCGCTCCGTCTTCCGCAACGCCTGCCTGCTGCACCACCCTTTCATGGGGAGCGTCAAGCGCCTGCTGCGCGAGGGTGGCGATGCGGCCCCGGCCGAGACGTTCAGCGAGCTTTGCCTGCTGGCCCTCCGGGGCGCGCTGGAGCCGCTCGCGACGTTCCCGTACGACTGCGTGTTCGCGCAGTACGACCACTTCGCGCTCGCGATGATCCACCTGTTGCAGGCGCACGGCATCCGGGTGCCCCAGGACGTGGGCGTCGTCGGCTTCGACGACCACGACTTCACGGAGTACACCGAACCTCCGCTGACGACCATTCGCCAACCCCTCCGCGAGATCGGTCTGCAGGCGGCCCAGCGCCTCCTGCGGCGGCTCGAGGAGCCCGACCTGCCTGCGGCCGCCCTCCGGCTGCCGCCACGTCTGGTCGCTCGACGGTCGAGCGACCCCCTCGCTGCGATGGAGCAACCATGAGACGTTCCGCGTTCACCTTGATCGAACTTCTGGTCGTGATCGCCATCATCGCGATCCTCGCCGCCATCCTGTTCCCCGTGTTCGCTCAGGCGAAGGCCGCGGCCAAGCGCACGCAGTGCCTCAGCAACATGAAGCAGACCGGGCTCGCCATCCTCCAATATGCGGCCGACTACGACGACGTCGCCCCCAACGCGGGCGGCTGGGAGGCTTGGGAGTGGGGCGCCGAGCAATCCAACCCCAACACCTGGCCCGGCGGCATCGTGTACCGGCTGAGGCCCTACACCAAGAACATGGAGATCTTCCGGTCACCCGGCGACAACGGCATCCCCTTCGTCTGGTGGGGCATCTCCGTGCGGGCGATGTGGGAACCCGACTGGTTCGGCAAGACGAGCTTCGAGTACTACGCCAAGGGCGCCACGGAGTTCGGATGGATGCCGCGACTCTGCGGCACCGAGGCCGATCCCCAGCCGTGCGACAGCGGCATGGCGCCCCCGATTCCCGGCGGCGATCCTCCCGGAGCCGTCGGATCCGGCCGCACCGGACGCTCCCTGACCTCCTTCAGCGAGCCTGCCCGCAGGCCGATGATCGGTGAGCTCTGGTACTACATGTGGGACACCGGCAACAGCAACACCAGCAAGAAGCACGTCGTGTACGTCGACGGGCACGCGGTGCTGCAGACCGGCGCGAAGCTCGACTACGAAGAGA
>CALGMO010000032.1 GCA_937961665.1 uncultured Fimbriimonadaceae bacterium | reverse complement strand
GGAGGGCGGGGAGCGGATTCCTCTGACCATCGCCGACGCGGACCCGGCGGAGGGTTCGATCACGTTGGTTGTCCAGGTCGTCGGCAAGACAACCACGCTCCTCTCGGAGCTGGCTCCGGGCGACGCCATTCTGGACCTCGCCGGACCGCTGGGAAGGCCCACCTCTGTAGACCTCGTCGGCACGGTTGCCGTGGTCGCCGGAGGCATCGGCGTGGCCCCCCTCTATCCCATCGCCAAGGGCTTCGCCGAGGCCGGCAACCGCCTTGTCGGCGTTCTCGGTGCCAGGACCCGGAATCTCGTAGTTTGGGAGGACCGCCTCTCTTCGGTCTGCGACGAGCTCGTCGTAACGACCGACGACGGATCCTATGGGCGAGCCGGAAGGGTGACGGACGCCCTCGCGGAGATCGCCGAGAGGAGGAAGCTCGACCTCGTCGTGGCGATCGGGCCGCCCGTGATGATGAAGGCCGTCTCCGAGCTGACCAGACCGATGCGGATTCCCACGGTCGTCTCCCTGAATCCAATCATGGTCGACGGCACGGGCATGTGCGGCGGCTGCCGCGTCCTCGTGGGCGGCCAAAACCGGTTCGTCTGCGTCGAGGGGCCGGAGTTCGACGGGCACCAGGTCGACTTCGACAACCTGATCGCCCGGCTGAACGCCTACAAGGAGTACGAACAGCAGAGCCTGCGCTCCCTCGCCGAGGGGCACCGGTTCGCCGGAGGGTCGTGCCGACTGAGCGAGGAGGTGCGCCGTGCCGGATCCTGAGCGGCCAGACGAGGTGCTGCGGAGGGCGGACGAGCTGTCTCCCAAGGAGAGGCTGTCTCTTCCCAAGCAGCCGATGCCCGAGAGGGAGCCGGAAGAACGGAAGCGGAGCCAGGAGGAGGTTCCGCTCGGCTTCGACGAGGTCCACGCGATGCTCGAGGCCTGCCGCTGCCTCGAGTGCAAGGCGAAACCTTGCGTCGCTGGCTGTCCGGTGGGAATCGACATCCCTGGCTTCATCCGCCTGATCCGTCAAGGAGACTTCGCGGGGGCAATCGCCAAGATCCGCGAGTGCAACTGCCTGCCGGCGGTGACGGGCCGGGTCTGCCCCCAGGAGACCCAGTGTCAGCTCCATTGCACGATCGCCAAGGCGCGCAAGGACCCCGAGGAGGCTGTGTCCATCGGGCGTCTAGAGCGCTTCGTGGCGGACTGGGAGCGCGAGCACCACGCTCGGCGAGTCGAACCCCCGGCTCCGCCGACGGGAAAGCGGGTCGCCATCGTCGGATCGGGACCGGCGGGCCTCTCGGCGGCGGGCGACCTCGTCCGGCTCGGTCACGAGGTCACGGTCTTCGAGGCGTTCCACAAGATGGGTGGCGTGCTGGTGTACGGCATCCCCGAGTTCCGCCTGCCCAAGGAGATCGTGCAGGAGGAGGTCGACGGCCTCGCGGCCCAGGGCGTGAGGTTCGAGCCGAACGTGGTGGTCGGACAGACGGTCACCGTGGACGAGCTGCTGGAGGAGGAGGGGTACGACGCCGTGTTCCTCGGGACGGGCGCGGGCCTGCCGATGTTCCTCGAGATTCCTGGCGAGCACCTCATCGGCGTCTACTCCGCCAACGAGTACCTCACCCGCGCCAACCTGATGCAGGCTTACGCCTTCCCCAAGGTGGACACGCCCGTCGTCAAGGCCGATCGGGTTGTGGTCGTCGGCGGCGGCAACGTGGCGATGGACGCCGCCCGAACGGCTCTGCGCCTGGGCGCCGAGGAGGTCACGCTGATCTATCGCCGCTCGCGCGCCGAGATGCCGGCCCGCGCGGAGGAGATCCATCACGCCGAGGAGGAGGGCGTGCGTTTCCTTCTGCTCACCAACCCCTCGGAGATCCTCGGCGATGAGCAGGGGCGCGTGCGCGGGGTCCGGTGTCTGCGCATGGAGCTGGGCGAGCCGGATGCGAGCGGCAGGCGAAGGCCCGTGCCCGTCCCCGGTTCGGAGTTCGACGTGCCCGCGGAGCTGGTGATCGAGGCGATCGGCAACGGTCCCAATCCTCTGGCCACCTCGACCACACCCGACCTGCAGACCGACCGGAAGGGGCGCATCGTCGTCGACCCCGCAACGGGCAAGATGAGCAAGCGGGGGGTCTTCGCCGGCGGCGACGTGGTCCTGGGCGCCGCCACGGTCATCCTCGCCATGGGCGAGGGCCGCAAGGCTGCGCGGGCGATCCACGAGTACCTGACCACCGGGCGGTGGTAGGATCGCCCGCCCAACGCTTCCCTAAGGAATGATCACCCGCCGGCCGTCGTAGCTCGGGACGATGCGGCCTTTGCTTCGGACGTACCCGATGAGGACCTCCAACCGGCCTCGGCCCGTGTCTTGGTAGCCGTAATCCTTCAGCGCGTAGTTGGCGAAGTAGGAGTTCGCGGCACCGACATACGTCTCCTCGTCTCGAATCGGCTGGCCCGCGATCGATGCCTCCACCAGCCTCCCGCCCTCGATGCGGTACCGGATGCCGGACACGGCGGGCTTGTGCCTGAGGAGAACCGCCTTCAGCTGCGCTCCCGTGAGCTTGGTGGTGACCACGGAGTTGTTGAACGGATCCATCGTGACCAGGTCGCCCATCGTGATCGGACCCTTGACCAACGGAGCGCGGACGCCCCCGATGTTCTCCAGATCGAACTCCACCCCGAGCGTCTCGCGAACCGCATCGGCCACCAGGTTGTACTCCGCGAGGTCGTCGTACCTGGGGGCCACGTCCGCGACGGCCTCGCCGACCACCTCGCCGTACTTCGACGCGATCGGCCTCCAGTAGCGCTCCACGACCGCCGCGACGCGGGGATCCTCGGGAATGGCCGACGTGATCGGGATCAGACTCGCTCGGTGGCGGGAGATCTTCCACCCCGCCTTCCCCTTCGTGAGGAGCAGATCCAGGCGGCCCAGTTCCCCACCCCACTGGAACGCCTGAACGATGATCGTGCCGTTGACCCGATCCTGGAAGAGCTCGTCACCGGCCCACTCCACGAAGCCGTAGGGCAATCGAGTGTGCGAGTGCCCACCGACGATCACGTCGATGCCGGGAACCTGCCTCGCGATCCTCAGGTCGACTTCGTAGCCCGCGTGCGAGAGGACCACGATGACGTCCGCCTTACCCTTAAGCTCGCTCGTCACCCGCTGGAGTGCCTTGACCTCGTCCTCGAACTCGACGCCCTCACGGGCGGCGGGGTACGTGCCGGAGCTGGTGGTGATCACGCCGGTGATGGCCACGCGCGCGCCTCCCACCCGCTCGATCCGGTACGGCTCGAGCAGCGGCCTGCCGTCGCTCTTCAGGCGGGCGTTGGCGGCGACGAGATTCCGCTTGGACTTTGCGATCAGCTTTCGGACCTGGGCCAGGGTGTTGTTGAACTCGTGGTTGCCAAAGGTGCCAAAGTCGTAGCCCACGGCGTTCATCGCGTCGTTGTCCGCATCCCCTTTGTACTCCGTAGAGAACGGGGTGCCGTCGCAGAAGTCTCCGGCGTCCACGAGCCACGCCGTCCCTCCTGCGCGCTTCACCGACTCGCGAATCTGCCTCGCCACCGTCGCGATGCGGGCGATGCCGCCGATGTCCTGCCTGGCCGCCAGCTTGGCCACATCGGAACCCGGCTCGATCAAGGAGGGGTAGCTGAAGGGCAACAGATGCCCGTGCGTGTCGTTCGTGTGAAGGATCGTGAGCCGGACGCTCTGAGCGAAACCGAGCCCGACGGTCGCGCCGATAGCCAGCGCACAGAGCAGCACCCTCGCGAGAAGTCTATTGCCAATTCTCATGTCATTCGCCTTCCTCAGGGCCCTCACGGCCCGTCGTGAGCTGGAGGACCGAACCCCCTACGATCAGCAACGCACCGACGCCCAGCGCTATGACGATCGCCTCGTCGGGTACCTGAGCTAGGAGCGCCTTCGTCAGCCAGACGACATCGGCGGCTGCGATGACGGCCACGCCTAGAAAGAGAACCCTGCTCTTCGGCACGCCCCTGCTCCATCCGCCATGATGCACCACCGCCACGGCCGCTGTCTGGGCACGGTCGCGGGCGCCGGGGTTGCAGTTTTCCGTCTTTCCGCATCATAATCACTGATAGGAGCGTTTCGCGCAATGATTGACGCCGTCGATGCCAAGATTCTGAAGATCATTCGCACGGAAGGCCGAATCTCCAACGCCGAGGTGGCGCGTCAGATCGGCATGGCTCCCTCCGCCGTTCTGGAGCGGCTCCGCAAGCTGGAGGCCCGGGGGATCATCACCGGCTACGAGGCGAAGATGAACCCCGAGAGTCTCGGCCTCGGTCTCCTGGCCTTCATCCGCGTGCGCGCCGACGAGCCCGTCCATTCCATGGGCGTCGGCGAGGCCTTGGCGGCGTTCCCGGAGGTTCTCGAGGTCCATTACGTGGCCGGCGAGGATGGCTACCTCGTCAAAGTGAGGACCAAGGACGCCAACGAGCTGGGCGCGTTCCTGCGCGACAAGGTCGGCTCGATTCCGGGCATCACCTCCACGATGTCCACCATCGTTCTCACGACGGTCAAGGAGACTTCGGCGCTGCCCGTGCCGGAGGAGGAGGCCAAGCGGTGAGGACGAGGCTGATCGCGGCCGCGGCGTTCTTCTCGGTCTACTTCTTCTGGGGGTCGACCTACCTGGCCACGGAGCGGGCGGTGCGCGAGATTCCTCCGATGCTGATGCTCGCCTTCCGCTTCCTCCTGGCGGGAATCCTTCTCTATGTCGGTTGCAGGGTGGCCCGGATTCCCTCTCCCACGCCCCGCCAGTGGCTCTACGGCGGGGTGCAGGGCTTCCTGCTGGTGTTCGGCGGCAACGCCGGCGTCACGTGGGCGGTGCAGCACCTTCCGACCGGCACGGCCGCTCTTCTGATCGCCACCGAACCGGTTTGGCTCGTCCTGATGCTGTGGCTCCTCGGGCACGGTCACAGGCCTAGTTTGCGGACGGGCATCGGGCTGCTGGTTGGGGTCGGCGGCATCGTGGCCCTCAGTGGCGACGTGGTGCGCGGCCCGCAGGGCGCCGTCCAGCTGGTGGCCGCTGCCATGGTTCTGCTGACGGCGATCAGTTGGTCGCTCGGCTCTGCGCTCGGTGTGTGTATGGACACGCCCCGGTCTCCCTTCATGGCCTCGGCCGTGGCGATGCTCACGGGCGGCTTGGTGTGCGGCGCCATGGGATGGGCGCTCGGAGAGCCGGCGAGGCTCGACTTGGCAGCGATCGGGTGGCAGTCCATCGGAGCCGTCGCGTACCTCGCGATCACCGCATCGATCCTTGGACTGAGCGCGTACCTCTGGCTGTTGCTCCGCTACCCCGCGCCCGTCGTGGCGACCTACGCGTTCGTGAACCCTCTCGTCGCGTTAGGGTTGGGCGCGGCCCTGAATGCCGAGCCCCTCACCCCGGTGACGCTGGTCGCGTCGGCGCTGATCATTCTGAGCGTGATCCTCTTGAACGAACCGAGGCCTCGGCCCGCGGCCGAGGGTCAGCCGGACGCCCCGCGCCACCGCAGGAAGACGCTTTTCGCCCGCGCCTCCTAAGAAGGCCCGCGGTTCGGGCGCCTCAACGGCGAGGCGCCCTGCGGCCCTGCCTGACGGGCGCCTTCGGTAAACTCCACGCCGATGGCTGGGTTTTTCGCACCGAAGGACTGGGGACGCTTGCTGACCGCGATGGTGACTCCGTTCCGCGCGGATGGCACCGTGAATCTGGGGGAGGCCAGGCGCATCGCCCGCTTCCTCGTGGAGGTGCAGAAGAACGACGGCTTGGTGGTGAGCGGCACGACCGGCGAGTCCCCCACCCTGTCTCGCGAGGAGAAGCTCGGCCTGCTTGAGGCCGTTCTGGAGGAGGTCGGCGACCGGGCCGCGGTGGTGTTCGGCGCCGGCTCGTACAACACGGCGGAGTCCATCGAGATGGCCCAGGAGGCGGAGCGGCGCGGAGCCCACGGGGTCATGCTGGTGAACCCATACTACAACAAGCCGGGCCAGCGGGGGCTGGAGGCGCACTTCCGGGCCGTGGCCGCCAGCACGGGCCTTCCCGTAATGCTGTACAACATCCAAGGCAGGACCTCGATCAACCTGGAGACTCCCACGCTTCTGCGGCTCGCCCAGGTCCGGAACATCGTCGCCGTCAAGGAGGCCAGCGGCAACGTTCCGCAGATCTCGGACGTCTGCGGCGCCGTGCCCGAAGGATTCCGCGTCTACTCCGGCGACGACGGCCTCACGCTTCCGATTCTCAGCCTCGGAGGCTACGGGGTGGTCAGCGTCGCGGGACACGTCGTCGGCTCCGCGATCCAGGAAATGATCGCAGCCTTTGCCTCGAAGCCTGCCGAGGCCACCGCTATCCATCATCGGCTGATGCCGGTGGTCAAAGCCCTCTTCCACGCGCCGAGCCCGGTGCCCGTGAAGTACGCGCTCTCACGGTTCGGCTTTGACTGCCGGTCGGTGCGCCTGCCTTTGGTTGAACTGACGGAGGAGGAGAAAGCCGTCGTGGACGCCGCGATCCGCCCCTGGCTGCCGTAGGAGGTTACGGTCCAACGTGCGAAGGCCGCCCGGCCGAGCCCGGGGGTATACCCCGGTGCGATGACTCCTCGCGAACGGTTCATCGCCGCCTTGGAACGCCGTCCTCTGCCGGGCCGGGTGCCCCACTTCGAGCTCGTTTTCTTCCTCACCATGGAGGCCTTCGGCAAGGTGCATCCGAGCCACAGGGCCTACCACCAATGGGATCAGATGAGTGAGAGGGAGAAGAGGCTGCACCGCCGAGACCAGGCCCAGCTCTACATCGACACGGCGGAGCGTTTCGAGCACGACGCCATCTTCGTCCACCCCAACCCCGGAACGGCGGAGGAGCAGATGCGTCTGCTCGACGAGATCCGCGAGCTCAGCGGCGATCGGTACTTCCTAATGATGCACGGAGACCCGACGTTCGCCATCCCCGACGGCGCCGGCATGGAGGAGATGAGCCTTCGGATGGCGGAGGAGCCGGACAAGGTCGAGGAGCAGGCCGCCCGCAACCTGGAGTATGCCGTGCGCCACGCGGAGAGGCTCCGTCGGCACGGCGTGCTGGACGGCTTCGCGCTCTGCTCGGACTACTGCTTCAACACGGGCTCGTTCCTCCCGCTGCCTTGGTTCGACCGATTCGTCCTTCCCTACCTCCGCCAGGCTATCGCCGCCTACCGGGAGATGGGGTTCTACACGATCAAGCACACGGACGGGAACATCATGCCGATCCTGGACAGGCTCGTGGATGCGAACCCGCACGCGCTCCATTCGCTCGATCCGCAGGGTGGCGTGGACATCGCGGAGGTTGTGCGGCGCGTCGGGGACCGAGTCTGCCTGATCGGCAACGTCGACTGCGGCAAGCTTCAGACCGGCACCGACGACGAGTGCGTCGAGTCGGCGCGCTACGCGTGTGTCGAGGGCAAGAAGGCTCCTGGATACGTCTTCAGCACCAGCAACTGCGTGTACACGGGAATGGCCCTCGAGCGCTACGAGCTGATCCTCGACGTGTGGCGGCGAGAGGGCGTCCGCAACTGAGACTTTCCGGCCTGCGCCATACTGCAGCGAAGATGGGCAGGGTCCTCACCGGTCTGGATCGATGGGTTGCGGAAGGTTTCGCCGCATTGCGGGGGCTCCGCGTGGGCCTCGTGTGCAACCAGGCGTCCGTCTCGTCCCGGTTCGTTCACGCCTTGGATGAGATGCTGGCGGCGGGAGTGGACGTGCGCGCCGCGTTCGGTCCGCAGCACGGCATCTGGGGCCACACGCAGGACAACATGATCGAGTGGGAGGGCTATCGGGACCCGAGAACGGGCATCCCCTTCCACAGCCTGTACGGCCAGCACCGCGAGCCGACCGCCGGGATGCTGGCCGGCTTGGATGTGCTGGTCGTCGACCTGCAGGACGTCGGCTCGCGCTACTACACGTTCATGTGGACGCTGGCGCTCTGCATGAAGGCCTGCGAGCCGCTCGGACTCCGGGTTGTGGTTCTGGATCGGCCCAACCCCATCGGCGGAAAGGTCGAGGGAGGGGTGCTGGACCCCGACTATTCCAGCTTCGTCGGGCTGCATCCTCTGCCGGCCCGGCACGGGCTCACGATGGGCGAGTTGGCCCTGCTCTTCCGCCGACGCCACTACCCCCGAAGCCTCTTGGAGGTCGTGCAGATGGTCGGCTGGACGAGGGAGATGCGCTTCGAGGAGTCCGGTGTGCCTTGGGCGTTGCCGTCCCCGAACATGCCGACTCCGGACACGGCGCTCGTGTACCCCGGACTCTGCCTCCTCGAGGGAACGAACATGAGCGAGGGCCGGGGCACCACGCGGCCGTTTGAGATGTTCGGCGCACCGTGGTTGGATGCTTGGCGGTTCTGCGAGGAGCTGAACTCCCTGAAGGCTCCGGGGGCTTGGTTCAGGCCGGTCGTCTTCGAGCCGACGTTCAACAAGCACGCGGAGAGGCTCTGCGGCGGGGCCTTCCTCCATGTGACGGATCGCAAGACGTTCCACGCCATGCAGGCGGGCCTGGCGGTGCTGCGCGTCGCCCTGAGGCAGGCTCCCAACGACTTCGCTTGGAATCCTCCGCCGTACGAGTACGAGTACGAGAAGCTGCCGATCGACATTCTGCTCGGCAACGGGTGGGTGCGCCCGGCGTTGGAGACGGACGAGCCGCTGGAATCGATCGTTCGGAGGCTGGACGATGAGGCCCAGAGTTTCGAGGCCGAGCTCGTCGCCTCGAGGCTGTACGGGTCGTAGCTCCGAACAGGTCCAAAGGCCCTCTTCGCGCGTCCTCATAGCCGCTTTGGCGCGAGGGGGGATAGAGTGAGTTTGTTGTTCGCTTGTTTGTTCGAGCGAAAAGGAGAACAGATGAAGACGATGATCCTGCGGGCCCTGCCCGCCCTTGCCATGGCCTCCCTGGGCGGTCCGGCGCTTGCCGTGATCGACTTCGAGTCTCAAGCCACGGGCCTTGTTTCCTCCCTCAGCGCGACCGATCAGGGTGTCACGGCGACCTTCTTCAACGGCGGATCGGAGATGCTCGCCGTGTGGAACCTCTCCCCCTACTCCGCCCCGGCCTCTTGGGGCTCGAGGTCCGTCTGGAGCGGCGGCAGCTCCAGCGCCTCGGGACCGACGACCGGCAACTTCAGCGAGGGCCTCTCTTGGGTTTCCATGGAGTTCGGCGACTTTGGAGCGGACGACGACCAGATCTTCCTCCGAGCCTATTCCGGACTCGACGGTTCTGGGTCGCTGCTGGGATCGGTCAGCCTGTTCTATGACAGCAGCCGCGCCCTATCGAATGCCGACTTCGTGACACTCTCTGTGGGCTCGGCGACCCCCATCCGGTCGATTCTTTTCGGCAGCGTCGGCTACCAGGGACTCAACAACATCTACTTCGACAACGTCCGCTTCGAGAAGGCGGGCGTTCCGGCGGTGCCCGGACCCTTGGCGGCTCTGCCCTTCGCCTTGGGCCTTCTCGCCAGCCGGCGAAGAAAGCGTTCCTGAAACGGTCCCCGAAGCGGGACATCCTCTCCGGCGGGGGCCAACGGGCCCCCGCGAACCTTGCCACCAGGGCCTGTCGGCCATCCTGGCCGGGGACCGGGGAAGGGTAGCCTTAAGGGTAGATGCCTCACCCTACGGAGAACCTCCCCTCGCCGGAGCAGATCCTGGCCGACCTCCAGGAGTTCATCGAACAGGCCGTCGAGGAGAACCACGGTTCCACGAAACCCGTGAAGCCGAAGCACCGGGTGCCCTTCTCCTGGCCCCCGAAGGCGATCAGCCACCAGTACCACATCCCGGCCAAGGCGTGGACCGACAGGGCGGAGTACGAGGCGCACGGCGAGAGGTTCCCCGTCCGCGTGGCCCACACGCCGCACGGCGTCTTCGGACGATGCGAGAAGTGCTGGCACGAGGCCAAAGGGGACACTGTGGAGGAGATGCTGCGGAGGCTCCAGAGGGCCGGCGAGCCGCTCTTCCGCCGCCAGCTCGCCATCGGCAAGACCCTGGGCTTCCCTGGGCGCTTCGTGGGCAGGATCTCCGACCTGGCTCCCCAGGACCTCGTTCGGCTGCTTTACTGCCCGGACCGCGACGTCGCCTACGAGGCCAAGCTGGAGATTGAGAAGCACGCCAGCCTCGGGGTCTTCGGACCGGCGCTCATCCATATTCTGCGCGACGACCGCCATCCGCACCGCCGGTCGGCGCAGTGGTGCGTGCTGGACATGATGGAGGACATCGCGCTGATCCTGCCTGACGAGGCGGACCAGAGAGAGGCGATCTCCGCGATGCGGGACCTTCTCTGGAACGCGACCGACGATTACGCGCGGACGGTCTACAAGGCCGGCGTGGTGATCGGAGGGCACCTGCCGGGCCAGATCGGCAAGGAGGTTCTGCTGGAGTGCTTCCACGCCCCGAGCAAGTACGGTCGGCGGGCGGCGATGCACGGCGTGTTCCACGTGGTGGAGTGGCATCCTCCCGCACTGCGTGAGATCGTCGGGCGGCTCCGGGAGGCAAGCCTCAACGATCCGGAACCGATTCTCCGGCGCTATGCGGCCGCCATGGCCGACGACCTGGAGGCCGGGCGAGACCACGGCCCGGACCCCGTCTTCCCCGAGGAGGAGGTGTGAACCGATGCTGGCTGGATTGACGCTGACGTTCCTGGCCTTGGGACGCTTCGAGCCGCTCCATGAGCTGCTGCAGGACCGTGCGCTGAAAAGCTCCGTGGTCGCTGTGGCGGTCGCCGACGAACGGGGGGAGCTCCTTCTCTCGAACTCCGAAGCCACGCGCGTGATGCCGGCGAGCAACATGAAGCTGTTCACCGTCGCCTACGCCCTGCATCGGCTGGGTCCGGACTTCCGCTATCGCACGCGGTTCTTCAAGGTTGGGAACGAGGTGTGGGTCGACGCCCCGGGAGATCCCACGCTGGACAGCGCGCAGCTGGCCGCTGTGGGCAGACGGCTGGGCGTGGGGCGCAGGACCCGAATCCGGGTCGTCCAAGCCTACGCCCCGGGAGTGCCCCAAGGGTGGAACCACGGGTACCTGACCGCACGCTACGCGGCGCAGATCGAGGCTTGGAGCGTGGATCGCGGTGGCTTCGAGGTCTGGGCGGACTCCAAGGGCGTTTCCTTGCGCAGCCCCTCCTGCGGCGTTCGCCTCCTCCACCAGCCGGATGAGAAGCCGTTGCGGGTCAGCTATGACCTGCCCGGGCGCACCGTCACGGTCCGGGGGGCGCTGCCCAAGGAGCCGCAGAGGGTTATCGCCCTGGCCTCTCCGGATCCTTCCGAGGCTGCCTGCCGCGCGCTCGGCGGCGTGGAGGCTCCGCCTCTCGAAGCCCTTCCCGCCCGCGAGCCGGACATCACCATCGAGAGCCGGCCTCTGCGGGAGATCGCGGCGATGTGCCTCCAACCCAGCGACAACAACATCGCGGAGCACCTCCTGCTCACGGCCGCGCTGTCCGAGGGGCCGCTGAGCTCTGAAGACCCTTACCCCCAGGCCACCGACCGCCTCGTGCTCTTTGCGGCCAAGACCGTGGGCATCGATGCGGATGATCTGCGACCGTGGGACGGAAGCGGCCTCAGCCGCCACGACCTCGTCACGGCACGGTCCATCGTGGCTCTGCTCGCTTGGTGCCTGGACCAGCCGTGGAGGGACGTCTGGCTGGAGGCGCAAGCCCGCTCGGGCGGCCCCGGCACCCTAGCCAACAGGCTGAAGGGCCTGGACTTTGCGGGCAAGACGGGATACATCGATTCGGTCGCTTCCCTATCGGGCTACCTGAAGCGGACCGACGGGAGCGTGCTGATCGTGAGCGTCGTCTGCAACCACTTCAAGCGCCCGGCCTCGGAAGCCAGGCAGGCGATCGACCGTTTCGTGGAAAAACTTGCTGAGGCGAGGGAGTTTGGCACAGCCATTGAAATCCGTCGGAGCGATGCTGCGCAGTCTCTTCCCTTCGCGCGGTCTGGCGTTGCTGCTGGCGATCGGTCTGCTCGACCTTTTGTCCACGGCCTGGCTGCACCAGCGTGGGCTCATCGTTGAGCTGAACCCGCTGATGCGCCCGCTGATCGAGCGCAGCGAGGCGCTCTTCGCGCTGGTGAAGGGGATGACGCTGCTGGCGGCGTGGTTCGCGATGCGGCGCTACTACGCCACCCACGGCCGTTTCATCGACGCGGCCTGCGTGGGCGGTTCGGTCGTGTACGTGGTGGTTTGGCTCGCCTGGATGGCCGGGGCGGCGCTCTCAGGCTGAGGCCGGTACCGTCGTCTCCTCGGCCGGCAGGTTGCCCGCCTCCGCGTCGATCACGTTCCGCAGGGCGAGCACGGCCACCTCGACCATGCCGTCGTCCGGCTCCGCGGTCGTGAGCCTCTGAGTCCACAGGCCCGGGCGGAAGAGCGCGTCCACCAGAGCGTTGAAGCGGAACTTCCCGGCGATGCGGATCGCCTCGTAGCTCACGCCAGCCACGAGCGGCAGGATCAGGATCTCCAGCACGAAGCGGATCGTGACGTTCACGACCATCGGATGGTGATCCCCCAGCGGATACCTCGGAACGAAGGTGAAGAGCAGGAGGCTGACGAGAAGCACCACGATCGCGAAGCTGGTGCCGCAGCGCGGGTGGAAACGGCTGTTGCGCTTGCACACCTCGACGGTCAATTCCTGACCGTGCTCGAGAGCGTTGATGGCCTTGTGCTCGGCGCCGTGGTACTGAAAGATCCGACGAATCTCCCTCATCCGGCCGATCGCCGACACGTAGACCAAGAAGAAGACGATCTTCAGAATCTCGGTGCTCAGATTCGTCTGGGTCGGAGTGAACTGGAACCGTCGGAGCTGTTCGGCGAGCAGGTTGGGGAGGAAAACGAACAGCAGCACGCCGATCGCCAAGCCTGCGACGAGCGCGCCACCGACCTGGAGATTCCGAACGGACTCCGGCGTCTGCTTGCCGGTCGGGGCAACCGAACCCGCAGGCTGGTACTCCTCCGCGAGCTGGACGTTCGCGGCGAAGCGCATGGCCTTGGCCCCGAGGGTCATGGCGTCCAGAAGAGCCAGAGTTCCGCGAACGAAAGGCCACCGGAGCCACTTCTGTCGGCCCACCCAAGTGTTCTCGACCGGCTCCGTCCGGGCGACGATGCGGCCGTCCGGCGCGCGGACCGCGACGCTGTAGAAGCGCGGCGACCGCATCATGACCCCTTCGACGATCGCCTGCCCGCCGTATTGGAGATACTCCCCCTGCGGCATCCCAGCAGGATACCCGTATACCAGTTTTTGGCCTCCGCCCTGTCCCAGCGGCCCCAAACGGCCGAAGAACGGAATCGGGTGCAGAACATCCGAGTGTGGAACAACGTCTATAATGAGGAGTCGCTTCTCCAGGAGGGATCTATGTCGGCGGGTAAGAACCCAGCCGGGCTAGAGCTCACCGAAGAGGAGGCGTTCCAGCTGTTGGAATTGTGCCTCACAAGTCCACAGAAGCTGAACTCCACCTCGGAGCGCGCACTCAGGAAGCTTGCGGACTACTGTCTGCAGGTGGGCCATTTGAAGAAGCAATCATCTTTGTTCCTTGGCCCGGCCGGAGTCGCGCGCGAGCTCGAACAGGCGGGGGGTTGATCCCCCGCCTGCCCGGCGGCGAATCCCCCTGCGGCCACCGCTTCCGGTGGTTCACAATGGTCGCGTGGTGACCGTAGCCTCCGTCCTCGAGTGGATCAACCGGATCGCGCCTTGGCGCTCCGCCTATGAGGGCGATCCCGTTGGACTGCAGGTCGGTTCCAAAGACTCGCCGGTCCGAAAGGCTCTCGTCTCCTTGGACCGTTCCGACTCGGCGGCATCCCGCGCGGCGGAGATCGGAGCCGAGCTCTGGGTCACCCACCATCCGCTCTTCTTCCGCCCGCTCGCCCGGCTGAGCCCAGACACGGAGGAAGGGCGGCTGGCGCTGTTTCTCGCCCAGAGAGGCATGTCGCTGGTCTCGGCGCACACGAACTGGGATGCCGCCCGCGGTGGCGTCAACGACACCTTGGCGGAACTCTTGGGCCTCCGCGACGTCCGAGCGTTCGGGCCCTCGGGTCCCTCCAACGAGAGCAAGCTCGTGGTGTTTGTCCCGGAGGCGAACGTTGAGGGGCTGATCGACGCGCTGGCCGCCGCCGGCTGCGGCGAGATCGGCCTGTACCGCCGCTGTGCGTTCTTCGGGGCGGGAACCGGCACCTTCCAAGCGCTGGAGGGCTCGAATCCGACCGTCGGCCAGGTCGGCCGGGTGGAGAAACTCCCCGAGATCCGCCTGGAAATGCTCGTGCCCAACGAGCGGCTGGAGCGCGCGATCGGTGCACTGCGGCACGCACACCCCTACGAGGAGCCGGCCTACGACGTGATCCCCTTGGGCGACCGAAAGCCTTGGCCGATCGGGCGCATCGGCCAGCTCACCGAGCCCCTGCGCTTGGAGGACCTGGCCCGTCTGGCAAACCGGGTCCTCGGCACACGGTGCTCAACATGGGGATCCAGCGACCGGGCAGTGCGGCGACTGGCGGTCGTGGGTGGTTCCGGCGACGACCTGTGGCAGGACGCTCAGAGGGCGGGCGCCGACGCGCTTCTCACCGGCGAGGTCCGGCAGCACCACGGCCTTTCGGCGAGCGAGAGCGGCTTCGCCCTGCTCTCTGCAGGCCACTACGCCACGGAGAACCCTGGCACCAGAAGGTTGTGCGAGCTGCTCGCCGACCGCTTCCCCGAAGTGGAGTGGGAGTTCTTCGAGCCGGATCCCGGCGAGGGCGGCAGACCGGTGGAATGGTAGCCCGGACGGGACTTGAACCCGCGACCTCCGCCTTGAAAGGGCGGCATCCTAACCACTAGACGACCGGGCCACGCCAACCTCAATCTTGGCACATCGGGCGTCGCCCGCTCAAGGCGACCCTGCTCTCCGCAGCGGATATCCTACCTGGAGTTCTTGGCGACGCGACGCGCCCCGGCGAACCTATTCTTGTAGTAGCCCTCGTCGAGCGAGTTCACCTGGACGCGGCCGCCACCGCTGCTCGCGTGGATGAACTTCCCACCACCGATGTAGATCCCGACGTGGTTGATGCGCGTCCCGCGGTTCGTCTTGAAGAACACGAGGTCGCCCTTCTGCAGTTGGGATCTCGGCACGCTCACGCCCAGGTTCGCCTGGGCCCGGCTGCTGTGGGGCAGCGAGACGCCGTGCCTCTCGTACACCAGCCTTGTGAACCCGGAGCAATCCACCGCAGAACGCGAGCTTGCGCCGTACCGGTACCGTGTGCCGCGCATCGCGAAGGCCGTCTCGAGAACAGAGCCGTTCCCCTCCGGCAGAGGGCGGACGATCGAGCCCTGATTGCGTCGCTTGGAGACCCGCGTGGAGGCTACTGCCGCGCGAGGGCTCCGATCGCGCCGTCCTGTGGCGACCTGCACCGCGGGCTTGCTGGCCGGCTTCAGCAGGTCTCCCCTCACCCACCCTACGGTGCCGAGGGGGAACCTGAGCTTGTACCAGCCGTTCGAACGGTCGAGCACCTTGACGAGCGTGCCTGAGGGGACGACCACGACCTTCCTATGGTCCGAGCCAGGGCCGGACCGCACGACGACGGAGTCCTTCGCGACCTTGGCGTAAGGTGACCGCAGCGCGACCGAGCCGGGATTCCGTGGAATCGTCGCGCCCGCCGGCAGGGCGAGCTTCGTCCCGATCTGCAACCGATTCCAGACGATTCCAGGGTTGGCCAGCCTCAGCTGGCGCGGTGTGACGCCCACGCGCGCCGCGATGATCCAGTCGTTGTCGCCGGGCTTCACGGTGTACGTCTTGCCGCTCGTCGGGGAGGCGGCCTTCGCGGCCAGCGGCGCTTGGGCCTGCTGGCTCGTCGCTTTGGCCACTCGCGCTCCGGGCAACTTCGCGGACTGCCGAATCTTTTCGAGAAGCGTAGGCAGCTGCCGCGCGCTCTTGACGGCAGGCACCTTGAGAACCATTCCCGGCTTCAAGGAGTCGGGGTTGGTCAGCCGGTTCGCCTCGCTCAGCTGGCGCACCGTGACACCGAGCCTGCTCGCGATCGCCGACAGGGTGTCTCCTTCCCGAACGGTGTATGTCTTGTCCTGTCCGAAGGCCAGGCCCGGGACGGAAGCCAACAGGCCTAGCGTGCACCTCAGTCTCAGCAAGACCCTCTCCCTCCTCGTTGGGTCGGTTGGCCGCTCCTTGCGGCGGAAACAGTCACGGTTCTTGGCACTATACCCCGCATAGCCGGCTCAGACAACCTCCCGCCTCCCGGATCGGAGTGGAACGGCCGGCCCTCTCTCGGCGTAACCAAGGTTGTGCGCAAGGTCGCCTTCACTCTCATCGAGCTGCTGGTGGTGGTCGCCATCATCGCGATCTTGGCTGGGCTTTTGTTCCCAGTGTTCTCACGGGCGAAGGCCAGGGCCAAGCAAACCGCCTGCCTCTCGAACCTGAAGCAGATCGGATCCGCCCTCGCTCTCTACGCATCCGACTACGACGACAAGTTCCCGCACGCCGTCGACGCCTCGGATCGCTACCGGCCCGAGATCTGGTCGGAGCATCCCGACTTTCAGGCGAGGATTCCCTACATGCCGCTTCTGCATGAGGCGCTCCAGCCGTACGTGAAGAGCCGTGAGGTCTTCCGATGCCCCTCGGACACCGGCACCGCCGTCCTTGACAACAGCTTTCCTCTCGACTTCGAGACGGCCCCCAGCCTGTTCGCCACCTACGGGTCCAGCTACTTCTTTCGAACCGAGATCGCCTTTCGCTTCTTCTCCCAGACGGACTTTCAGCTGCCGGCGAACGTGAACGTCCTGTTCGACGGAGCCGGGCACTGGCACGGATCTACCGGACGCCTCGAGTTGGACGACTCCTTCGACGACTACCTGGGCAAGGTCCGGGGCTATCGCTACAACACCCTGTTCGGCGACCTTCACGCCAAGTCCCTCACCTTCGACGAGATTCAGCAGGCGTGGATGACCGAACTCTGATTCGTCCGAACGGGCTGGTCATCGATGGCCGCCTTGAGCTCGGGCTCGAGATCCTGCTCGCCGAGGGGGCGGTGGCCGAGATCAGGCCCCACACCGGAGTGCCCGAGCCGTTCGTCGTCTCGCCGGCGTTCGTGAACGCGCACTCGCACCTCGAGTACCGATCCCTCGCGGGGCGAATCGCGGAGGGGGAATTCTTCAGTTGGTTGGAGGCGCTGCTGCCCCTCAAGCGGGAGCTCGACGAGCAAACGGCCGCCGGCGGCGCCGCCTTGGCAGCCAAGGAGAACCTCGCCTGCGGCGTCGCGTTCGTCGCCGAGCACGCCGACCTTCCGGTTTCGGTCCCCGCCTTGCTGGGATTTGGGCTGAGGGGGATCGTGTTTCAGGAGACGATCACGTTCCGGGATTGGGAAGCCCCCGAGGAGACCCTGCGCCGCGTCCGAGAGCGGGCGAAGAGCCATCAGGGCTCCCAGCAACGGATCCCGGTTCTTCCCAGCCCCCACGCGCCCTACACCGTCGACCCGGCTTCTCTGCGCTCGTTCGGAGCGTCGGGCGAGAGAGTGAGCATCCACGTGGCGGAGTCGGCCCACGAGCGGCGCTGGTTGGCCGAGGGGGCGGGCCCGCTCCACGGGATGCACGATCGCGCGGGGCACCCTCCGATCCGTGCCCGGTCTGCGGTCGAGTACCTGAAGGAGGCGGGGCTCTGTCGGCGCGGCGTCCAGTGGGTGCACTGCTGCGACGTCGACGACCGGGATCTGGAGCTGATGGCCGGCGGAGGGGTGGCCGTGGCGCACTGTCCGAGGTCGAACGCCGCGCTGGGGTGCCCGCGAGCTCCCGTGCGGAGAATGATCCGGAACGGATTGCTCGTCGGCCTGGGGACCGATTCGGCCGCGAGCGCCGGCCCGCCGGACATGTTCGCCGAGATGAGGGCGGCGTTGGCCTGTTCCTTCGCGCTGGGCGAGCCCCTTCAGCCGGAAGAGGTCTGGCGGATGGCGACCGACTGGGGCGCGGGCTCCTTGGAACTGGAAGGCTGGAGTCTGGATCCAGGGTCCAGAGTTCCTCTGATCGCCCTGCACCTGCCGGAGGCCCGCTCGACGGAGGACCTGATCGAACACGGCGGACCAGAGGTTGTGGAATGGCTGACGGGCCCTTAAACGACCGCCTCCGCGGGCTGTGGGAGGTGGTCGCTTCCGTTCCGCACGGCCGCGTCGCGAGCTATGGAGACGTAGGTAGGGAGCTCTCTCCCCCGGTCAGCGGCTATCTCGTCGGGAAGTGGATGGCGATGGCCCCTCCGACGGTTCCGTGGTGGCGCATCGTGGCCCGCGACGGCGCCTTGGCGCTGGCGAAGCGTAGCCCGTTGCTCGCCGACGAGCAGAGAAGGCGCCTCGAGGCAGAGGGAGTCCCGTTCGTGGGCGACCGGGTCGACATGGCGGCGGTCCGACACGTCTTCGAAGCCCCGTAGGCCCCCTCGGGTACATTCGAGGCGATGCCCGACCGATACGATCCGAGTTCCTTCGAGGCCAAATGGCGAGAGCGGTGGAAGGCCGCCGACCTGTTCGCAACCCGCCAGGACCCCGATCGGCCCAAGTTCTACGGGTTGGACTTCTTCCCCTACCCGTCCGGTGCGGGACTCAGCGTCGGTCACTGCCGCAACTACATCCCGACCGACGTCATCTGCCGGATGAAGTACATGCAGGGCTACAACGTCCTGCACCCCATGGGCTTCGACGCCTTCGGCCTCCCCGCGGAGAACGAGGCCATCAAGAACAAGGTCCATCCGGCGCCCATGGTGAAGCGGTACGCGGAGAACTACCGCCGCCAGATGGAACTCATCGGCATCAGCTACGACTGGTCGCGGAGCTTCGCCAGCAGCGATCCCGAGTACTACAAGTGGACTCAGTGGATCTTCAAGCGGCTGTTCGAGAAAGGTCTGGCCTACCGCAAGGAGGCCGCCGTCAACTGGTGCCCGCAGTGCAAGACGGTTCTGGCGGACGAGGAGGTGGCCGGCGGCCTGTGCTGGAGGTGCGAGTCGGTCGTCGAGAAGCGGTTCATCCCGCAGTGGTTCTTCAGGATCACCGCCTACGCCCAGCGCCTGCTGGACGACCTCGAGGAGCTCGACTGGCCCGAGGGCATCAAGCAGATGCAGCGCAACTGGATCGGCCGCAGCGAGGGGGTCGAGTTCGAGATGAAGGTGGCGCTGCCCCCGGGCGGGCCGTCCGAGGGCGATCTCGAAGTGCTGTCGGACCACAAGCCGCTCACGTTCCGGGTGTTCACGACGCGCATCGACACGGTCTTCGGCATGACCTTCGCCGTCCTTGCGCCGGAGCACCCGCTCGTCGACCGCCTGCTTCGGCACGTGCCGGAGGATCGCCGAGCCGCCATCGAGGAGTACCGCGCGGCGGCGAAGCGCCTGAGCGAGCAGGACCGGCTCGCTACCACGCACGAGAAGACCGGAGTGTTCACCGGCCTGTACGCGATCAACCCCGTGAACGGACAGGAGGTGCCGATCTGGGTCGCCGACTACGTGCTGTACGGCTACGGCACCGGGGCGATCATGGCGGTGCCCGCCCACGACGAGCGGGACTTTGAGTTCGCGACGAAGTTCGGCATCCCCATCGTGCAGGTCATCGCCCCGAAGGACGGCTCGCCCGTCGACCTTCCCTGGGTCGACAAGGACGGGGTGATGGTCGCCTCCGGCGAATACACCGGGATGACCGTGGCCGAGGGACAGAGGGCGCTCGGCGAGTGGATGGAAGCCTTGGGCATCGGGGAGAGGAAGGTTCAGTACCGCCTGAGGGACTGGCTGATCAGCCGCCAGCGGTATTGGGGTTGCCCGATCCCGATCATCCACGACGCTGAGGGCAACATGGAGGCGGTGCCGGACGACCAGCTTCCCGTACTCCTGCCGGAGGTCGAGCACTACGAGCCGACCGGGGACGGCACGAGCCCGCTGGCGCACATCGAGGAGTTCGTGAACTGCACCGACTCCGAGGGTCGCCTGGCGCGGCGCGAGACCGATACCATGGGGGGCTTCGCCTGCTCCTCGTGGTACTTCCTGAGGTTCTGCGACCCGCACAACGGTCGTCAACCCTGGTCGCCGGATTCGGTTCGCTATTGGATGCCCGTCGATTGCTACGTGGGCGGGGCCGAGCACGCGGTGATGCACCTGCTGTACGCCCGCTTCTGGACGAAGTTCCTCTACGACGAGGGCCTGGTGCCGGTCAAGGAGCCGTTCCAGCGGTTGGAGAACCAAGGCATGGTCCTCGCCCTGACGCCGTTCCGGCATCCCCGGGAGAACGAGCGTCTGGAGGTCGGCCAGCCCGGCATCCAGATCACCTTCGAGGAGGCTCAGCGACTGCCCCAGGACCAGGTCTTCTACCGATGGGAGAAGATGAGCAAGTCCAAGGGCAACGTGGTGACCCCGGACGAGGCCGTTGAGAAGTTCGGCGCGGACGCCCTGAGGGTGTACGAGCTGTTCGTGGCGCCGTTCGACCAGGCCATCCAATGGACCGACGAGGGCCTGCAGGGCGCGGCGCGCTTCCTGAGCCGGGTCTTCCGCATCGCCAGCGAGGTGGCCCCCTGGTGGCGCTTCGACTGGGAGGACGGCCTGCAGGGCGACCTGAGCGCCCCGGCCCGGGAGCTGCGCCGCAAGACGCACCAGACCATCCGCAAGGCCACCGAGGATATCGAGCGCTTCGCGTTCAACACCTATGTGGCCGCGCTGATGACCTTCGTGAACTCCTTCAACGACTTCCTGAGGGCCGTAGGCCCCGAGCCGACGGAGTCGGAGAAGGCAGTCGCCTGCGAGGCTCTGCAATCGCTGATCCTTCTGGTCTCGCCCGCAGCGCCCCACTCAGCGGACGAGATCTGGGAAAGCCTCGGCGGTGGCGGGTTCACCTACCAGATGGAGTGGCCGAAGTACGACGAGGCACTCTGTCGCGAGGATACGCTCACGATCGCAGTGCAGGTGAACGGCAAGCTCCGCGACACCGTCGAGGTGCCCGCCGATGCCACGCGCGAGCAGGTCGAGTCCGCTGCCTTGGCGAGCGCGAAGGTTCAGTCGCACGTCGGCGGAAAGCCCATCAAGAAGGTGGTCTACGTTCCCGGCAAGCTCGTAAACATCGTCGCGCCATGAAACCCACTCGGCGCCTCTTGGTTCTTGCGGCTGCGGCGTTCCTCACGCCGATCGTCATCGGCTGGATCGCGCTCGCCTACCTCATCGCCAACCGGGACAGGCCGATCGCATGGGAACTGCCGTCCCGCCATCCCGTCGGCCCAACGGAGCGGAACCTCGCCAAGACCCTCGAGGCCAAACCCGCCCCCGACTTCCTGCTGGAAGGCACGGACGGGCGGACCCACTCCCTTCGTTCGCTGAAGCAACCCGTTCTGCTCTACTTCATCAACAAGGACTGCCCTTGCAGCATCGAGGCCGAGCCGATGTTCGGAAGGATCGACCTCGCCTATCGGGGCAAGGCGAGCGTGGTCGGCATCCTGCACGGGAGCCTCCAGGATGCCAAGGACTGGGCCAACGCGAACGACACGGAGCATCTGGTGCTGGCCGACCCCTCAGGGGCGACGATCCGGGCGTACGGGGTGCCGCGCTCCGTCTATACCGCGGTTCTGAAGGACGGCCAGATCCTCAAGATGTATCCCGGATACTCCGGCGACATGCTGCTCGAGGTCACGCGGCTTCTGGCAGAGCTCGCACGGACGCCTTGGAAGCGCGTCGATCCGGCGTACGCTCCGAAGCGGATGACGTCCGGGTGCGAGTTCGACTTCGAGGCGAGCGAGGCGGCGAAGCAACAGCCGAAGCGCCCTTCGGCAGACTGATCCGGCCCCGAGCCCTCGAGCCGAGCTGGTCCTCGACCGAGTACCGGAAGATTCCGCCTGCGCCCGGGGAGCCGTCCCACCGTACGGCCCCGGTCTGCTCGTCGATCGTCAGGCCGGTAGGCCAGATCCCCTCCGCACGGAACCGGTAGGGTGGCACGCCGCCCCACGCCTGCACCGTCTGGCCGCGATGGGAAGCTTCCAACCGCAGGTCCGAGCATCCGAGCGCCCAGAACGCATCCCGGTCCTGAAGCCCATAGCCCAGGTCCGCCATGGCCAGGAGATCCAGCTTGGTCACATGCCACCGCTTGCGGGGGAAAACGCCGCCGTACTCGTTGCCGAAGGCGCCCGACCCGCTGCTCGGGTCGACGGCTCCGACGAAGTGCTCCGTGGAGTCCGCCGCCGGCGCCAGGCCGAGGTATTCCCTGACCCGCCGACCGCCGAACCGCCCTCCCGCCGCGAGCCGAGCGTAGGCGGGGTGGACGCGGTGGAACCCGAGCGCATGCCCCATTTCGTGCCTGCAGATCGAGTACAGATCGTGGGTGACCGTCGACTGGTTGGAGGCCCGCCAATCGTCGACGTCCCACTCCAGAACCTGCCACCCGAGCTCGTTGTAGTTGCCTCTGGTCTCCAGGATCACGGTGCCCGAAGGTCGGAGGCCCACCGGGCGGCCTCTCACGGTCTGCTCTCTGGGGTGGCTCGACGCTGCGCCGCCGCTCCTGAGCAACGGGCTGCGGATTCCCTGGACGAACAGGTGGACGCCACGGAACGCGTGGCCGATCGGCTGCCACCGCCCGCGATCGAACGTGTCCGAGTCGTACACGAAACTGCTCTGCGACAAGGCGGGCACCTCGTCGAACCCCGGGTCCGCCAAGTAGTGCGTCCAAGACCAGAGCGCCTGCCGCACGACGCCGCGCACCTTCGGATCGGCCAAGAAGCCCGTCGCGTCCTGTTCGAAGTCGGCTACGACGTTCAGAGGAGAGGGTGCCGACCGAGGACCGGGCGGCGGCGGGACCGCCACGCTCCTCCACGGCACCTTGAGGACATACCGATGCTCGTTCGCGTCCTCCACCGTCAGGTGCAGCGAACCGCTCGCACGGGAAGCGGAAGGCACCAGGCCGAGCCGGAAGGAGACGGCGGAGCGGTTGTCCTGCAGGAACAGGGTTTTCTCGCTGCCCTCAGGGCCGATGCTGGAGTAGAGCTCGAACTCCACGATCGGCTTGTCGCAGCGGACGGTGACGCGGGCCGGAGGCTGGAGGCGTTCCGTCGCCCGCAAGGTCAGCGTCGGCGCGGGGTTCGCCACCGGGCCGTCCCAGTCGACAAGCTCCACGCCCCGCTCCAAGAGCGAACGCCCCCAGCGATCCTGCAGATCGATCGGAGGGCCGGCCACCGCGAGACACCCCAGGCAGACGCTCAGAAGAGCCATCGTTCACCCTGCGCCGTTGAGTCGCCGGATCACGGCGACCAGCCTGCCGAGGGCCATGCCGCGGTGGCTTGTCGCGTGCTTCTCGTCGGGTGAGAGCTGAGCCATCGTCCGACCGAGATCCGGCAGGAAAAAGATCGGATCGTAGCCGAATCCGCCCTCGCCGGCGGGCTCCCAGGCGATTCTCCCCTCGCGGACCCCCTCTACAGTCTCCAGCGTCCCGTCCGGCCCCGCGAGCGCAACCCAGACCCGAAACCGAGCGGTCCGCCGCTCCTCCGGAGTGTCGCCGAGCTGCTCGAGAATGCGCCGCATCTTCTCTGCGAACGGCGTCTCCTCGCCGGCGAACCTCTTGGAGTACAGCCCGGGCGCGCCACCCAAGGCGTCCACCTCCAGCCCCGCGTCGTCGGCGACCGACCATTCTCCGGTGAACTCACAGGCGGAGAGAGCCTTGATGATCGCGTTCTCCCGATAGTCGGCCCCGGTCTCCTCCGGCTCCGGACAGCCGGGGTAATCGTCCAGGGTAAGGACCTGCAGGTCGGGAAAGTCCCTCTGCAGGATCGTCCGCATCTCGACGCCCTTCTTCCTGTTGTGCGTTGCGACCACGAGCCTCTCAATGCGCATTGGCAGCGATGTCCCTCCTGAACTGCTTCCCTTCGAACTGGATCGCCTCGGCCAGACGGTAGGCGCGATCCCTCGCCGTCCTGAGGTCCTTGCCCAGACCTGTGCACCCGAGCACGCGGCCCCCGGAGGTCTCCAGACCCTGCGGACCGATCCTCGTGCCCGCATGGAACAGCACGGTGCCGTCCGGCAACCTCTCCGGCAAGCGGATCGGCACGCCCTTGCGGTACGCGTCCGGATACCCCGCGCTCGCCAGCACCACGGTCACCGCGACCACGTCCTCCACTTTCAGCGGAGACGGCCTTCCGCCGCTCGCGACTTCCCGTAGAAGGTCGAAGAAGCCTGAGCCGAGGCGCGGCAGCACGCTCTGCGTCTCCGGGTCTCCGAAGCGCACGTTGTACTCCAGGCAGTACACCTCTCCGTCCTGCACCATCAAGCCGCTGAAGAGCACCCCGCGATAGTCCAGTCCACGAGCGGCCAAGGCGCCGAGGATCGGGGCCACCACGCGCTCCTCCGCCTGGGCCACCAGATCCGGGGTCACCCAGGCGGTGGGGCTGACGCTCCCCATGCCGCCCGTGTTGGGGCCGCGGTCGCCGTCCAAGGCCCGCTTGTAGTCTTGGGCCACCGGAAGGCTCCAGTATGTTCCTGCCCCGCACACCGTCAGGAGGCTGAACTCCCGACCGGTCAGTCTCTCCTCGACGACGACGGTCTGGCCGGCGTCCCCGAATTCCCTGTCCACCATCGCCCGGCGGATGGCCTGCCGCGCCTGCTCCGTATCGTCACAGACGATCACGCCCTTGCCCAGAGCCGCGCCGCTCGCCTTGACGACCGGGAGCTTGCCGAGGTCCTCTAGCTCGCGCACAGCCGCCCAAGCCTCCTCCGGCGTGGAGCACGCTCGGCCGAAGGGCGTCGGCACCCCGGCTTCGGCCATGAGTTCCTTGGAGAACGCCTTGCTCCCTTCCAGCATCGCTGCCTGCGCGTCGGGGCCGAAGCACGGAACCCCGATCTCCCGCAACCGGTCCGCAAGGCCGGCGATCAGGGGGTTCTCCGGACCGACCACCACGAGGTCCGGCTGGACGCGGCGCACCGTCTCCAGCACGCCGTCGAGGTCCTCGGCGGACCCCTCGTGGCACACGGCAACATCGGCGATGCCCGGGTTTCCCGGAACCGCGTGAACCTCTCCCTCTTGGGCGAGCTTCCAAGCTAGGGCGTGCTCCCGCCCGCCCGAACCGACGATCAGCGCTCTGCTCATACCTTCAAGTTCACGAAGCGCGCGAAGGCGGGTTGGAAGCCGACCTTGACGGTGCCCGTGGGCCCGTTCCGGTGCTTGGCGATGATGATCTCCGCCTCCTGCGCCACGTTCTCGTTCGCAAGCTCCTGGGCGCGCTCCTCCTTGGGCTTGTAGTAGTCCTCCCGGAAGATGAACATGACCAGGTCGGCCTCGGCCTCGATGGAGCCGCTCTCCCTCAGGTCGCTCAGCTGCGGCCTCCTCCCCTCTCTCGTCTCGACGCTCCGGCTGAGCTGGCTCAGGGCCACCACCGGCACCGAGAGGTCCTTGGCGACGCTCTTGAGCGACCGGGCGATCTCGCCCACCTCCTGCACGCGGTTCTCCACCTTCCGCGTCGCTCTCATCAGCTGGAGGTAGTCCACCACGATCAGTGCTAGCTTTCCGTGCTGTTGCTGCAGCCTGCGGCACTTGCCTTTGATCTCCAGGCCGTTGATCTCCGAGGAGTCGTCAATGTAGATCGGGAGGTTCGACAGCTTGTCGCATGCTTCAACGATGTCCCCGTACTGCTCGTCTGTGATGTGCGAGCTCTTCAGCACGTCGCCGCGGACGCCGCTGATCATGGACACGAGGCGGCGCACGAGCTGCGCGCCGCTCATCTCCAAGCTGAAGATCGCCACCGGCCCCTTCCGGGTGCTGGCCACGTTCAGGGCGAAGTTCAGCACCAGAGCCGTCTTGCCCATGGACGGGCGCGCGGCGACGATCACCAAGTCTCCGGGGTAGAACCCGGTCGTCATCTCGTCCAGACTGTAGAAGCCGGAGTGGACCCCGGTCATCGGCTCGCCGGTCTCCATGATCTGGTCGATGTCGCGGAAGAAATCGGTTGCGAGCGTCCCCACGGCCTGGAAGTCCTTCCCCAAGCGCTTGGAGCCGACTTCGTAGATGAGGCGCTCCGCCTCGTCCACCTTGCCGTCGACGTCAGGGATCTCCGGCGAGCGAGCCAAGCCGGCGATCTGGCGGCCGGCCGTCTCGAGCTTCCGAAGGGTGGACTTCTCGAGAACGATCCGAGCGTAGGGCACGGCGTTGGCGGCGCTCGGAACGGACTCCATGACCTGCACCAGGTAGTCCACTCCCCCAACCTGCTGAAGCGTCCCGCGGGCCTCCAACTCAGACCGAAGGGTGAGGATGTCCACCGCCTTGCCGGAGCGGATCAGCTGGAGCATCGCACGGTACACCTCTCGGTGCGCCGGCTGGTAGAAATCCTCCTCGGCGAGCATCCCGGCGACCTCCTCCGCCGCCCTGGCGGACAGCAGCATGGACCCGAGCACGCCCATCTCGGCCTCGAGGCTGCGCAGGGGGATGAGATCGTCGACCGTTCGCTCCATGACGCTCCGGAAAACCCATTATGGATGATCCGGCGCGGCGCGACGCTCGGTCAAACCGACAGGTCGATCCGCTTGCGGAACCAGCGCCCCAGCCGGGTCCACAGGCTCGGCCGGAACGTTCTGGCGCTCACGCGCGGTCGGGCCATGGCGCTGGCCAGCTCCGGGCACCGGTCCACCAGCTCGCTCAGGCAGCTCTCGATCCGCCCGGCGTCGTGGTCGAAGGCGCCGTGCCATCGGCACACGAAGCACTCCTCGTTGCGGACCGCGTTGAGCGCCCCGCAGAGCGGGCATCGCTTGAGGTGCTCCGCCGCCAGGGATCGGAGGGGAGCGCGCTGAGTGTCTTGGCGGATGCTGAACCAGTTGCCCATCGGCCTACGCTTCTAAGCATCGGCACTCGGCCGACCGAACTGGAACCGTAAAACGGGGATTTCTGGAGCAATCTAGGAGCGATCGTGTTCGCGCATCTGGTGCTCCATCTCCGCCTCGTGCGGTTCGTAATGGATCTCCACCTTGGCGCCGCCGAGGGCCTCGCTCACCTCGGACTCGATCTTCTCGGCGATCTCGTGCGCCCGGACGAAGCTCAGGTCGTCGTCCAAGGTCACATGGAGCTCCACGTGGCGGTTCAGGCCCACGTCGCGCGTCCTCAAGCGGTGGTATCCGCGGACGTCGGGATGTTCCTCCAGCACGGCGCGCACCCGCCGCACATCCTCCGCGGGCAACGCCCCGTCCATCAACGGATGGACCATGGCCCTCAGCTGGCGGAAGGCCGCCGCGAGGGCGATCAGAGCGAAGAGGATCGCCAGCAGAGGGTCCAGCGGATCCCAGCCCGTGGCTCCCACGGCGATCATGCCTACGAGGACGCCGGCCGAGGCGAGGCTGTCGCCCCGCAGGTGGATGGCCTCGCTCACCAGCACCGACGACCCCAGCCGCTTTCCCTCGCGGTACAGGAGGCGGGACATCAGCGTGTTCGAGACCAGGGTGTAGGCCATGGCCGCCGCACCGACGTCCCAGCGGATCGGCTCGGGCCTTCCCAAGCGACCCAAGGCCTGCCAGAGAATGAACAGGCAGGAGGCGGCGACGACCAGCATCTGGAACGCCCCGGCGAGCATCTCGGCCTTGCCGTGTCCGAACGGGTGGTCCTCGTCCGGAGGCATGCTCGCAACCCGAAGCGTGAAAACCGCCAGCGCCGAGACGCCGACGTCCACGAGCGATTGGAGCGCCTCGGAGAGCACGCTCACGCTCCGGCTCGACCAAGCGGCGGCGAGCTTGACGGCCACCACCGCGACGGTCGCGGCCAACGAGGCCCAGGCGAGGGTCCTTGGGGACCGCATCAGCCTGGATTATGGAATCTCTCCTTTGGAGAGCGTCCGACCTCGGCAAAGGAGCAAGCCATGTTCAGCATGATCGTCTACTCGCTGGGTGCGTTGGCCACCGCGATCGTCGTCACCCTCTTGGTCGCTTGGCTGACCCCGCTCCGCCGCAAGGACGAAGCGAGGCCTGGGATGACGTTCGCCGTCACTTTGTTCCTGTTCGGCGCGGGCCCCTTCTTCCTCAGCGAGGTCCAGACGGCCGTTTGGGGCAAGCCCCTGGCCGAGGTCGCGGAGGAAGGCTACTACGAGGCCGGGCTGCGCGGCGAGCTTGCGTATCACAAGGTGGTCTTGTTCCAAGGAGACCGAGCCCGCCTGCTGGTCGTCGGCCGAGAGCCGAGCGAGTGGGGTGGCGAGGAGCGGCCCTCCGCCTGGGTCGTGGCCCGCAAGGATCCGACCGGTTGGGTGGTAGAGACCGCGACACCGATCAACAGCGACAGGGAGCGCCGAGACGGCATCCGGTTCCCGCCCTACTGGTAACCTGCTCGCGTGGACCGCAAGGCTTGCGAGCTGACCTTCTACGGGGCCGCCCAGACCGTCACCGGGTCCCGACACCTTCTTAGGACCGGCGGGCGCACCGTTCTCATCGACTGCGGGATGTTCCAGGGGGCTCGCGAACTGCGGGACCTCAACTGGCAGCGCTTTCCGGTCGATCCGTCCTCGATCGACGCGGTGATCCTCACCCACGCCCACCTCGACCACTGCGGATGGCTTCCCCGCCTCGTGGCCGAAGGGTACTCGGGCCCCGTCTTCTGCACCAGAGGGACGGCGGCCGTGGCCCGCATCAGCCTCCCCGACTCCGGGCGCCTGCAAGAGGAGGAAGCGCGATACTACAACAGGAAGGGACTCAGCCGGCACGCCACGGCCCTCCCTCTCTATACGGAGCGCCAGGCTTTCGAGGCGCTCAAGCATCTGAAGAGCTTCCGCTACTATGAGTTCGTCGACCTGCCGGGCGGGGCCACGTTCCGGTTTCTGCCCGCCGGACACATCCTCGGTTCGGCGTTCGTGGAGCTGTACTTCGAGTCGGGCGAGCGGATTCTCTTCAGCGGAGACCTGGGCCGAAGAGACCGGCCGATCCTGATCGACCCAGCCACCGTGGATTGGGCAGAGTACCTGGTCCTCGAGAGCACTTATGGCGACCGCAACCATCCGAGCGAGGATCCGGAGACCGTTCTGGAGCGGATCCTGAGCGACGCCTTGAAGCATGGGCGCTGCGTGCTGGTGCCCAGCTTCGCGATCGGGCGAACCCAAGAGGTCCTCTACCACATCCGGAAGCTGCAGGATGACGGCCGCGTGGGCCGCATCCCGGTGTTCGTCGACAGCCCGATGGCCACGAGCGCCACGCTGCTCTACCTGGAGAGCCCCGACGATCAGGACGACGAGATGCGCCTCCAACTCTCGGAGCGGGAGAACCCGCTCAGGCCGGACCGTCTGGAGTTCGTCCGAGACGTGAACCAGAGCAAGGCGATCAACGCGATGCAGGGCCCGATGGTGGTCATCTCCGGATCCGGGATGTGCAACGGTGGGCGCATCACGCACCACCTCCTAAACCGTCTGCCCGATCCCTCTACGATCGTGCTGTTCACCGGCTACCAGGCGGAGGGCACCTTGGGACGGGAGATCCTGGACGGCGCGCCCGAGGTGGTCATCCACAAGAGGCCGGTGACCGTCCGTGCGCAGATCGAGCAGCTGAGCTCCCTTTCGGCGCATGCGGACCAGTCGGAGATTCTCCAGTGGCTCGCGAACTTCAAGGAGCCTCCTCGCGCCACCTTCCTGGTCCACGGAGAGCCCCAGGCTCAGGAGATCCTTCAGGCTCGCATCGAGGGGGAATTCGGCTGGAAGGTCCACATTCCCAGGCACGGCGAGACCGTCCCGCTTCTGTGATTTCTGATCGAGCGGCTGGGGTAAACCCCGTTGTATGAAGGCGGTTGTGTTGCGCGGCCCCGGCGATCTGGCCCTGCTCGACGTGCCCGAGCCCGACTGCCCGCCGGGCCATGCGGTCGTCCGGATGACCCACTGCGGCATCTGTGGGAGCGACGTCCGCTACCTGCGCGGCGACAACCCTTGGGCGAAGCAGACGCTCGGCGAGAAGAGGCCGAACCCCTCGAACATCATCCTCGGCCACGAAGCGACGGGCGTCGTGGAGCGGGTGGCCTCGGACGTGGACCCCGCTTGGGTCGGCAAGCGAGTGGCGCTCATTGCCTTCGGAACCTGCGGCGAGTGTGAGTTCTGCACAACCGGCAGAGCGCAGCTTTGCCCCAACACCCAGCATCTGGGCCACGGTGCGGGCTGGGCGGACAGCCCCTACTGCTACGGCGGCATGGCCGAGCGCGTGCCGATCCTGGCCGCGTGGCTGCAGGAGCTGCCCGATGCCGTCGGCAACCTCGAGGCGTCCGTGCTGGATCCGCTCGGGGTGGCGGTTCACGGCGTCGGGCGCACCGGCGTGGGTGCCGGGCGGTCGCTGCTCATCGTCGGAGCCGGGCCGGTCGGAGTGCTCGCGGTGCCCGTCGCCCGAAACCGTGGTGCCACGCAGGTCGTCGTGGCCGACCTGAACGAATCGGCGCTGACCGTTTCCCGCAAGATGGGCGCCGACGCCGCGCTGCTCGCTGTCGGCGCCGACGTGCAGGCCCGGGCGCTAGAGGCCAACGGCGGGCGGCCGTACGACGCGATCCTGGACACCGTCGGCGCGCCCCTTGGGCTGTACCTGCCCCTGCTCGAGCGCGGAGGAACGATGGTGACGATGACGGTCAGGGACGAGGCGGTGCCCTTCCCGACCAAGCTCCTGGCCGGAGAACGGACGCTCACCAGCTCGTGCAACTTCCGCTTCGACGAGTATGCGGAGGCCGTTCGCCTTCTGGAGACCGGCGCCGTGGACCCGTCGCCCATGATTACGCATCGGTACCCGCTGGACGACGCTCTCGAGGCTTTCCGCGTCGCCGAGAACAAGGACGCTTCCGGCGCCGTCAAGGTGGTGCTGACCGGCTCCTAGACCCGGGAGGGTTGGGTTCTGCCCCGCCGGGCGGGTATAGTGGTGCCAATCCCCCGCGAACTGCGAACCCGAAGGCTTTATGTCGCAAACGCCGCAATCCAAGGTTTCGAACGTCCCTCTCCCGAAGATGCGGAGAGGCGTCAAAGGCTTCTTCCACGACGTCTCCAGGGAGATGCGCAAGGTGAACTGGCCGAGCCGAGCCGAGACCAACCGTCTCACCGGTGTGGTTCTCGCCGTCTGCGGCATCGTGGTCCTCGTGCTGACCGTTCTCAACTACGTCTGGAGCTTCGTCATCGAGGCTCTCACGAAGGGTTTCTGACATGGCCAGAGCTTGGTACGCCGTCCACACGATCGCCGGGCACGAGAACAAGGTCAAGGACGTTCTGACTCGCCGAGCGCAGGTCGAGGGCTATTGGGAAACCGAGGATGGAATCCATGAGATCCTGATCCCGGTCGAGCAGGAGCTCACCACCCGTGCCGGCAAGAGGGTCGTGGTCCCCCGCAAGGTGTTCCCGGGCTACATCCTCATCAACATGGACCTGACCGACGACACGTACAAGCTCGTGAAGTCGACCAGCGGCGTCACCGGGTTCGTGCAGAGCGGCAACAAGCCGGTGCCGCTGGAGGAGTACGAGGTCCGCAGGATTCTGAAGAACCTCGAGGAGAGCAAGGAGGCGCCCAAGGTGGCCTTCGCCAAGGGCGACACCATCCGCGTCGTCGAGGGCCCGTTCGGCGACCTCACCGGCAAGATCGAGGAGGTCAACGCCGACCGGGAGAAGCTGAAGGTGCTCATCTCGCTCTTCGGCCGCGAGACTCCCGTGGAAGTGGACTTTAGCCAGGTCGAGAAGGTCTAGCCTCCGATGCCCCCTTCGGCGGAACGCTGGGTCGTCCCTCCGAGGAGGCCCGATCTGGAGCAACTCCTCCAAAGGGAGCTGGGCGTCCCTACCCTGCTCGCGGCCGTTCTCGCGGCCCGCGGATTCGCCGATCCGGACTCTGCGCACCGGTTTCTGCACCCGTCGCTGGAAGACCTTGGCGACCCCTCCCTCCTGCCGGACTTCGAGGCCGGTCTGAGCGCAGTTCTCGGCGCGCGCGAGCGCGGAGAAAAGATCTTTGTCCACGGGGATTACGACGTCGACGGTGTGACGAGCACCGCCCTGCTCGGCGACTTCCTCCGTCGAATCGGCTGCGACGTCCACGTGCACGTGCCACACCGGCTGCGCGAGGGGTACGGCATCCACCTCGACGCGGTGGCCGCGGCGAAGGAGATGGGCGCCGGCCTCTTCCTGACGTGCGATTGCGGCACGTCCGCGTTCGAGCAGGTCCGCGCGGCTCGCGAGGCTGGGATGCGGGTCGTAGTGACCGACCACCACCACGTGCCCATGGAGATTCCGGAGGCCGAGGCCGTCATCAACCCCCACCGGGCCGAATCCGCGTATCCGGACCCCAACCTCTGCGGGGTGGGCGTCGCCTTCCGGTTCTGCGAAGGGATCACGAGGGCGATCGGATGGCCGGTACATCAGTTCCGGCGGCATTTCCTCGATCTGGCCGCGCTGGGCACGGTGGCCGACGTCGTGCCGCTACTGGGGGAGAATCGGATCCTCGCGCGGTTCGGTCTCGAGCAGCTCCGGTCCACCAAGAGGGCCGGCATTCTGGCTCTGCTGGAGTCCTCCAAGCTCGGCACGGACCGCCCGATCCGTTCTTGGCACGTCGCTTGGGTTCTCGGGCCGCGCCTCAACGCCGCCGGGCGCATCGACGACGCCGCCATGGCCCTCCGCCTGTTGCTCACCAAGGATCCAGAGGAGGCGCGGTCTCTGGCCGAGCAGCTCGAGGCGATCAACGAGCGACGCAAGAGCGAGCAGGAGCGCGTCTTCCAGGAGGCGATCCGACGGATCGAAGCCGACCAGCTCGCCGAGGAGCCGATCCTCCTGCTCGCCGATTCCAGCTGGCACAGTGGCATCATCGGCATCGTGGCGGGCAAGCTTGCCCAACGCTTCTACCGGCCCGCCTTCGTCGGAACGACCGACGAGGAGGGGAACCGACTGAAGTTCTCCGCGAGGTCGATTCCGGGATTCCATCTCGCGGAGGCCATCCTGGCGCACCCGCATCTGCTCCAAGGGGGCGGACACGAGAGGGCCGCGGGGTTCTCCATCGATTCGGAACGACTGGACGAAGCCAGAGAGGCCTTGGCCTCCTATGCACGCTCGCTGCTGTCGCCTGCCGACCTCGTGCCAACCTTCGAGGCCGATCTGGAGGTGCAGGGGTCGGAGGCCAACCTCGCCGGCGCGGAGTCGCTCGAGCTGCTGCAGCCCACCGGAGAGGCCAACCGCGAGCCCTGCTTCCTCGCCAGGGGTGTGCGGATCGATTCGGCCACACCCACCCGGAACCCTCGGACCGCCATGTTGCGGCTCACCGCCTCGGACGGCTTCTCCGTTCAAGGCGTCACCTTCCAGCACGCGGAGCGACTCCAGCAAGAGGACCTGAGCCAAAGCTTCGACGTGCTGTTCAATCCGATCGTGGACGAGTTCCGGGGCGAGAAGAGGGTCAAGTGGCAGGTTCGGGACTTCCGTCCGACCGAGGACTAGCCTCGCTCGGGCGTGGCCCAGATCTCCAAAACCAGGGAGCCGCGCCGAACCTTGAGCTTCACGCGCTCGCCGATCCGCTGAGCCTGCATCGCCTTGGCGAAGTCGATCTGGTTCCTCACGGGTGTATCGCCGATCTGCAGGATCACGTCGCCCGGGGACAGACCGGCCCGCTCGGCCGCGGAGCCTTCGGCCACGCGCTCGATCACCGCTCCGCCGGACGGCTCATCCCGACACAACACGCCGAGCGCCGGTCGATCCACCCGACCCAGGGGCGAGGACAGGCCTTCCACGGCTCTTCGGAGGGGCTCTCTCCCGAGCGCGAAGCCCACCGTGAGCTTCGATGGTCCGAGGCGCGCCGGTGGCGGAGCGAGCCGCGCGCCCACTCCCCTGGTCAGATCGTTTGTCCTTGCTGCCTCGCCGGGCGGCGCCGTGGAGAGCGTCGCACCGAGAATCCCGTACAGCTGACCACTCGGCGTGAACAGCAGCGCGCCCGCGACAGGATCCGAAGGAGCCTCGAACCAAACCTCCGAGAGATCGACCACCTGGCGACTTGAACCGACGACCCCCAGCCGATCCGCCGAGGCGAGCTGCGCCCGAAAGGCTCCGCCGGGCACCAAGCCGACCAACAGAGAGCCCGGTTTGAGCGCCTGGCGGGCGATCGCTACGGGCCTCATGCCCGGCACCGCGCCACGCTGGGAGACCCACGCCGCCAAACCGGTCACCGAGTCGTCCGCCTTGAACCGAAGCCGAATTCTCCTGCCGTCCGGCAGACCGGCGTCGATCTCTAAGGCTCCTGCGAGGCGCGCGTGGCCGACGAACGTGCCCTGGTCGTCCACCAGCGCCAACACGCCAACGCGGCGGTCCCGATCCAAGACGTAGGCGACCGAGGGCTGGAGATCCCGAACGGCCGCCTCGATGGAGGGGTCGTCCGGAATCGGCGCTACGAACGCCAGGAGGATCAGAACCTTATCCGCCCACCAGAACATTCGCGGAACTCTCCAACTCGACGGCCGAGGCCGCTCCCGTCTCGGTGTCCTCCGTAGCGTGGATCAGCACGATCTGCTCGTCGGCGTCATCCGTCGTTGTCGGCGGGTCCGGGGGCGCGGCGAGCGCCTCGCTCTGCCCGAACGCGGCGGAGTCCGGCTTGGGATCCGCGTCGCTCGCAAGCATCGGGGAGGACTGAGCGACCACCATGGGACGGGCGCCGTCCCTACCGATCCGCAACGCGACCGCGCCTGCCGGAGCGTCCACCGTGCGGGCCGGCTCTGCCGACGGACTCTCGACCGCGGGCTGGGGCAGGGCTTGTTGGGACGGTTTCGCGACGAGACGGGGAGAATCCGCACGCGCGATCCGCGCCACCCCCGCCGCCGGCTCGGAACCGACTGTCGCGGCGGGAGGCACCGTGCGGACAGCCACCCCAAGCCAGAAGGCGAGCGCCAGCGATGCGGCCACCGGCGCCGCCCAGACCCACGCGGGGCGTCTCGGCGCGGCGAGCGAGTCCTGCAGGATCCGGTCTTTGAGCGCCTCGATGCCGACCGACGGTTCGAGCGACTCGCTCCGGAGGGCATCCAGACCGAGCTGGACCTTCCGGCTCACCGAGTCCGAACCCCACGCCTCGTCCGCGTCGGCGGGACGTTTCCATCCGAGTCTCATGGCGTCTTCTCCAACATCTGGTTCACTTTGTCCCGAAGGGCCCTCCGCGCCCGGAGAACGCGCAGCTTGGCTCCACCCACCGTGGTTCCGAGGACGTCGGCAATCTCCTGATAATCCCTTTCCTCAAGATCGCGGAGAACGATCATCAGGCGGTGGTGCGCGGGCAGCTCGGCCAGCGCGGACCGCACCAGCTTCGCCATCTGCTCCCTCTCGATGTTCTCGGAGGGATCCTCGCGGGTCGTTCCCACCGTCATCCAGTCCAGCGCGCCACCGGCCTCCTGCTGCTCGAGCGAGTGCCTGCGGTGCGCCATCCTCGCTCGGTCGGTGGCGAGGTTCGTCACGATCCGCACCAGCCAGGTGGTGAAGCGAGCCTCGTCGCGGTAGCGGTGGAGGTTCTGATAGGCCTTGAGGAAGGCGTCCTGAGTGATGTCCTCCGCGTCGTCGCGCCTTCCGGTCATCCGGTAGGCGATCCGGAAGACCATCACGCGGTGCCGCTCGAAGAGCCTCTCGAACGCTCCGAAGTCCCCCTGGCGCGCCAAGCGGACCAACGCCTCGTCCGAATCCACCGAGACGCCCTGGAGGGCCTCTCCCACGACTCCCGCGGCGTTCACCTTTTCCTCCTCGGGTCGGGCTTCATCCATCGGTTTGACGTCGCTCGCCGGTCGCCGTTTCGACTCCGTCCCCTTCCGGGGTTCGGGCGAGGGGCGGTACGTCCACGATCACGGTCACAGGGCCGTCGCAGACCGCTTCCACCTCCATGTGCGCGCCGAACTCCCCGGTCTCCACCGGACACCCCAATCGCCGCAGCTCCTCGACCATCTGATCGAAAAGCTCCCTGCCCCGATCGAACGGCGCCGATTCGGTGAAGCTGGGCCTGCGGTTCTTCGCGGTGTCGCCGTATACGGTGAAGTTCGAGACCGCGAGCACCTTCGGCGCTCCGGTGTCAGGGAGGTCCTTCAGGGCGACGTTGATCCTTCCTTCCGCGTCGTTGAAGATCCTCAGACCCCACAGCCGGTCGGCCATCTTGCGCGCCTGGTCCGGCTCGTCCCAACGGTGGGCGGCTACCAGCACCAGCAACCCGGGTCCGCACCGACCGACGGTTCTGCCGTCCACGTTCACTTGGGCGCGGGCCACGCGCTGGACCACCGCCCTCACTTGACGTTCGTCCTCCCCATGGCCCTCAGGACGCTGATCACGTCCGAACACTGGCTGACCCGGTTGATCATCGACGACAGGTGCTCGGTCCCGGTCACGTCGATCGTGATCTCCAGCTCTGCGGTGTTGTTGGAGTTCGTGCGCACGCGCGCCCCCGAAACGTTCGTCTTCGATTCCCCAAAGATCGTGCTCACATCCATCAGCAACCCTGGGCGGTTCACCGCGACGATCCGAAGCATGACGCCGAACACGTCTCCCGTCGGCGGCCAGTCGAGCGGCATCAGACGGTCCGGTTCGGCCTCCTGGAAATGCTGCACGTTCGGGCAACTCGCCCGGTGGATCACGATGCCCCGACCCCGGCTGATGTACCCCACGACGTCGTCGCCCGGAATGGGGTCGCAGCATCGGCCGCGCCGGAGCATCACATGGTCCACACCGCCGGTCGCGAGGACGACCTTCCCTTCCTTGGTCTTCGTGGTCTGGATCTGATCGACTCGCGGCGGCTCGATCACCGTTCCCCGGAGCTTGTTGACCGCGCTGTGCACGGACAGGAGACCCGCTCCGATCTTGGCCAACAGGTCGGTGGCGTTCTCGCAGCCGTCGTACTCACGGGCCAGCTCCTCCAGCCGGTCCTCGCCGAGGTAGTCGCGCGGCTCGAGGCCGAGGCTCTTCAGCTCCTTTTCGAGCAGCTCGCGGCCGCGGCTGGCGTCCTGGGTCCGGTTGAGCTTGCGGAAGTAGGACCGGAGCTTGCTGCGGGCGTGAGCGGACCGCACGAACTCGATCCAGTCCAGGCTGGGCTGGGCGTTCGAGCGGGTGATGATCTCGACGACATCGCCGTTCTGCAGCTTCGTGTTGAGCGGCACCAGGATGCCGTTGACGCGCGCCCCCACCGTGGTCAGGCCGATTTCCGTGTGAACCCGGAAGGCGACGTCCACGGGCGTCGAGTCCTTCGGCAGGTCGATCACGTCCCCGTTGGGCGTGAACACGAACACCTGCTCGGAGAACAGGTCGGTGGAGAGCGAACGCATGAACTCGCTGCCGCCTCTGTTCTCCATCGACCAGTCGACGAGCTGCTCGCGGAGCTTGCCAAGGCGCGCGGTCTCCTCTGGCGAGAAATGGCCCTCCTTGTACGCCCAATGGGCGGCCACGCCGAACTCCGCGATCTCGTGCATCTCCCGCGTGCGGATCTGCACCTCGAGCGGATCGCCGTGCGGCCCCACGATCTTCGTGTGGAGGCTCTGGTACCCGTTCGGCTTGGGCTTGGCGATGTAGTCGTAGAAGAGGCCGGGCACCGGCATCCACAAGTCGTGCACGACTCCCAGCGCGACGTAGCAGTCGTCTCGCGTCTGCACGATCACGCGGATCGCCAGCAGGTCGTAGATCTCCTCGAATCGCACCCCCTGCCGCACCATCTTGTTGAAGATGCTGTACAGGTGCTTGGGGCGGCCGGTCACCTCCACGTCGCGGAGCCCCCGGGCCAGGAGGCGCTCCTTGAGCAGCACGATCGCCTCGTTGACCTCCTTCTCTCTCTGCCCACGGCTCTTGGCCACGAGCTCGCTGATCTGGCGGAACTCCTCCGGGTGGAGGTGCTTGAAGGCGAGGTCCTCCAGTTGCCACTTGATCTGCCAGATGCCGAGCCGGGCCGCCAAGGGGGCGTAGACCTCGAGCGTCTCCGACGCGATCCGGGTGCGCTTCTCAGCCTTCTTCAAGCCCTCGAGGGTCTGCATGTTGTGCAGCCGGTCGGCGAGCTTGATGACCATCACCCGGAAGTCCTTCGCCATCGCGAGGAGCATCTTTCGGAGGCTTTCGCCGGAGCGGGTCACCTCCGTCTGCTCGCGCTTCCTCGGCGACAAGCCAGCCAGGTAGTCCTTGCCGAGCTTCGTGACGCCCTCCACGAGCATCCTCACCGTAGGACCGAACTCACGCTCCACGTCGGAGGGCGTCACCTTGTTGACGTTGATCGCGCTGTCCTCGACCGTGTCGTGCAGGAGGGCGGCAACGATCGTGTCGTCGTCCATGTGCAGGTCGGCGAGAATCCGCGCCACCGCCAAGGGGTGCTCGATGTACTTCTCCCCCGACTCGCGCAGCTGGCCCTGGTGCGCCCACTCGGCGAACCGGTACGCCCTCCGGATCCTGGAGACGTCCGCCTCGGGCCGGACGGCCAAAAACGCCTCCAACAGGCTGGAGAGCCCGTCGGGTTCTTCCCAATGGGAGTCAGCCAAGTAAGCCGCGTCGCTGGCGCTCATGAGCCGTTCGTCACCTCCAACAAACGACGAACGGTCTCGGCCTGTTCCGGCGTGTCGATCGCAGTCTCGGAGGGCTCGACCACCACCATTCGGACGGAGCGCCCGTGCTCGAGGAACCTGAGCTGCTCCAGCCCTTCCGTGAGCTCCAGCGGACTCGGACCCCAGTCGGGAAACGCCAGCAGGCTCTCTCGGGTATAGGCGTACAGACCGATGTGCTTCCAGAGCGGCGCCCGCCGGTCGCCCCGCGGGAAGGGGATCGGGTAGCGGCTGAAGTAGAGCGCCAGCCCCTCCAGCGAGACCGCGACCTTCACGACGGCTGGGTTCTCCTCCTCTTCCGGCGGGCACGCGCAGTACCCGCTGCACACGTCCGCTCCGGCCTTCAGGCCCTCCGCGACCGCCGCGATCGCCGAGGGCCGAATCAGGGGCTCGTCGCCTTGGACGTTCACATAGCCGTCGTACACGAGGCTCCTGGCCACCTCCGCCAGCCGGTCGGTGCCCGATGGGTGATCGGGCCTGGTGAGCACCGCCTCTCCGCCGAACGAACGGACCGTGTCCGCGATCTCCCGATCCGGAGTGGCCACGATCACACGCGGGCTTACACCCGACCGGACGGTCGCCTCATAGACCCACTGGACCATGGGTTTGCCAAGCAGATCCACCAACGGCTTGCCCGGGAACCGAGTGGAGGCCATGCGTGCGGGAATGACGGCGAGGAGCCTCACAGTTCTTAGGATAACCGATCTAGGGGCCGGACTCGGGCGCGGAGTTCTCGGACAGCAGGTTTCTGGCGAGCGCCATGTCGGATGCGGCGACGGCAGGGCCCATCCCGATCGCCTCCATCGCGGGAATCACCCCGACTGCGCTGATCAGGGCGACGTTGCCCTCCGCGTCCTCCGTTCGGCAGACAGCCAGCCGGTACGGCGCACGGTCCCAGAACCAATAGGAGGTCTTGCCTTCAGCCACGTTCGCCGACGGCAACCCGTGCTCCGCTTCGTACTGCTCCACCAGCTCGGTCGGCCGATCTTGAGCGACGTCGTATTCGATCCGCAACGCGAGGACCACCTGGCCGCGGGCGGCGATCACGCCGAATCCCTCTCGGCCGCTATCCCACCCTTTCGCGCGGAACTCCTTGCCGAACACCGACGGAGGGTCGTAGAACACCGCGGCGTTGCGGGGCCTCGGGAACACGTCCAGCGCATCCTCCACGGTATCGCCGGGACGCACTTTGCGCCCATCCCGCCAAAGGCCGAGCCGAGTAGGAGGCATCGGGTTGGGCAGCGCCTCGGCCGACAGCGTGGGCTGCTGCGAAACGATCGGAACGTCGCGCGGCTGTGGCCCACACCCGGTGGCCCAGCTTGCGGCCACGAGCAGCCAACTCAGCTTCCGGATCGGATCAGCTGGACGACGGGCCATCGTCGTTCTCCGGGTCGATCACCTCCAAGACCTTGTAGCGACAGACGCCTGCGGGTGCCTCCACCTCGATCTCCAGCCCCGGCTCGGCTCCCACGAGCGCGCTGCCCAGAGGAGAGGTGATTGAGACCAGGTCCTTCTTGGGGTCGGCCTCGAAGGAACCGACGAGAGTCACTTCGATCTCCTCATCGAAGTCCTCGATCAGCAGCCGCACCTTGCTGCCGAGGTGGGCGACGTTCTCCCCCGTCTCCGGCCTCTCCACGATCTTCGCCGTCTCCAAGACTCGCTGAAGATCCGCGATGCGCCCCTCCAACCTGGACTGCTTCAGCTTGGCCTCATGGTAAGCGGCGTTCTCTCTCAGGTCGCCGTGGGACTTCGCCTCGCGGATGGCCTCGGCGATCGCCGGTCGCTCCACGGTACGGAGGTGCTCCAGCTCCTTCTTCAGCTTCTCGAAACCTGTTCGAGTCAGCAGCACGTCTCTTGCCATGAGGTCAAGATTGTACATGAACTCCACGCCCGGCTCCGCGGACGTCTCCGTGGTGTTCGTGAGCTACAACACCCGCGAGCTGCTGCGGGAGGCGCTCCGAAGCGTGCCCGAGGCATGCGAAGTCGTGGTGGTGGACAACGCCTCCTCCGACGGCTCGGCCGAGATGGTTCGCAGCGAGTTCCCCAACGCCCTCCTGATCGAGAACCGCCGCAACGTCGGGTTCGGAGCCGCCAACAACCAGGGTCTGGAGGCCGCCAGCCGGCCGCTCGTCCTGCTGCTGAACTCCGACGCGCGCGCGACCCCCGGCGCGGTCGAGGCGCTTGCAGGCGTCTTCCGCGATCCGGAGGTGGTGGCCGCGGGCGGACGGCTGGTGAACCCCGATGGAACGCTCCAAGAGTCCGCCGCCGGCGAGCTCACGCTCTGGGCCGTGTTCTGCGAGCAGACCCTGCTGGAGAAGGCCTTTCCGCGCTCGCGTGTCCTCAGCCCCTATTGGCAGTCCTCCAAGCTGCTCAGGCGCGGCGACGGCCCGTTCGACGTCGGTCAAGTGATGGGCGCGTGCCTGATGATGCGGCCTGTCGAGCGGTTCGACGAACGGTTCTTCCTCTACTGCGAGGACACGGAGCTGTGCCATCGTCTGAGGCGCCACGGCAGGATCCTGTACGTTCCGAAGGCCCGCTTCGTGCACCATCTCGGATCCAGTTCCAAAGCCCGGTGGGAGGCCGTGGCACGCTACAACCGCGGCAAGGAGCTGTTCTTCCTGCTCCATCGCGGGCGCGCGGCTTGGTTGGTCTGCCTCCTGCTCGATCGCCTCGGGGCCCTGTTCCGCCTGTTGCTGTGGACTCTGTTGACCGTGGT
>CALGMO010000031.1 GCA_937961665.1 uncultured Fimbriimonadaceae bacterium | reverse complement strand
GCGCTTCGCGCGGCCGCCCGGGCGCGTTCCGCATTTCCTCGGGACGGGTTGACAGCGTCGACGCAGCTTCGTCAAGCTATGGCAGCGGCGCTGGATGGTGCCGCCATCAAGGAGGACACGCATGACGAAGGCTTGGAGTGGGATCGTGGCCGCGATGGCCCTTCTCGGACTTTCCGCCCTTTCGCCGGCTCAGGAGACCCAGCCGATCGGACTCTCGATCCGCGCTGGCGGTTTCTTCCCGTCGACCTCGGACGCCCGCGACGAGTCGGACGTTTGGTTCGCCGCCGGTCTCGAGTACAAGCTGAAGGAACTCTACTTCGGCGAGTCGGAGGGCTACACGTCGCACCTGTCGCTCTCGCTCGACTGGTACGAGTCGGGGGACTTCCGTGGGCTGCCGCTGCTCCTGAACTACGTGGGCACCAAGGACCAGTTCTTCTACTCGGTCGGCGCCGGCGTCTCGTTCGCGAAGTGGGTGAAGGACAACGGCTCGACCGACGAGGACACCATCTTCGGCTACTCGGTCGCTCTGGGCTACCAGTTCCAGCAGGGACAGACGCCGGTGTTCGTGGAGGCCCGCTACTTCGGTGCGGAGAAGTCGGACCTGAACGGCCTGACCTTCTCGATCGGCGTGCGCCTGTAACCTGGACCAAAGCGGATGGAAGGCCCGCGCGCCCCGCAGGCGTGCGGGCTTTCGCTTGGCAGGCCCAAGACGCACCGAACTTGGATGGGGCGTCGTGCGTCAAGGCGTATCGACGATGGAGCAGGGTGCAGGAGCGGATACGTTGCGGTGGATGAGGCCCGCCGAGCTGTCGCGATCCGGGAGCGATCCGGCGGCCGTTGACCCCGCCTTCCGCGACTTCGGCTCCATTGTCGACGCTTATCAGAACCGGCTCTACGGCTTCGTGAGGCGGATCCTCAACGACGACGAGGAGGCTCTGGACGTGACGCAGGAGGCGTTCGTCCGCGCCTTCCGGAACCTGGGGCGCTTCGACGGCCGTTGCTCGCTCAAGGCTTGGCTGTTCAAGATCGCCCACAACCTGTGCGTCGACCGGGCCAGGCGACGCAAGGTACGGTTCGCCGAGGAGCCCCTGGAGTGCGGGGAGGAGGAGCAAGGCGGTCTGGCGTCCGACGACCGCTGGAATCCGGAGAGCGTGGTGCTGAGCGACGAGCTGCTGTCGGTCGTGAACGGCGCCGTGGAGCGTCTCAGCCCGAAGCTCAAAGCGGTGCTGCTGCTGCACGACCGCGAGGACATGGCCTACGAGGAGATCGCCCATGTGTTGGAGCTGCCCCTCGGCACGGTCAAGAGTCGGCTGTTCGCCGCGAGGGAGCAGGTCGCCGGCGCGGTGCGGGCCTACCTTCAGGAGGAGCGATGAACCACCGCGAGAACCGAGCCGTGCGGGAGTGGGTGCGCCGCTTGCCGGAGGACGAGCCGGGACTGGCTTGGCGGGCGTCGCTCAACGAGAGGCTCGCCAAGGAGGCGAGAGGCCGAAACAGGCGCGCAGCGCGCACGGCCGGTGCCTCGGCTGCGTTGGCCGTGGCCGCGTCCCTGGCCCTCTGGTTCGTCGTGCAGCGGACGGGGACGGACAGCCGCCTCGAGGCGGAGCTCGTGGCGTGGCACCAGAGCGCCGTGGCGGCGACCGACCTCTCCGGGCCCGGCCTGTCGCCGATCGAGTGGCGACCGAGTCCGGCGGGAGCCGACCCGTGGCGCTCGGTGGAGGAGGAATTGGAGGCCCTGTGACGCGCTGGGTTGCGTTCCTGATGCTCGCTGCGATCTGCGCGCTGGTTCGGGCGCAGGCCGATCCTGCGGACCCATTGCTCCGTCGGGTCTTGGAGGCCGCGGGCAAGGCCCGGTATGCGGGCGAGCGCACGGTGGAATACCGGCGCGGTCTGGACCGGCTGGTGCAGACGGAGCTCGTGTTCAAGGACGGCCCGCGCTACAGGATCGAGTACCTGCCCGGTTCGCCGCTGGCCGGCCAAGTCGTGATCGAGAACGGAAGGCGACGTTGGGTGGTCCGCCCCGGCGAGGAGGCGATCGACGAGGGGCCCGCTCGCGGAGACGACGCGCTGGCGAGGCTCCGGCTGCAGCTGGCGGACAGGCGGGGCTTCACGACCACCGTGGAGGACGGAGAGCCGATCGCCGGGCTGCCCACCCGGCGTGTGGAGGTCGCCGACAAGCGGGGCATCGTCGTTCAAAGGCTCTGGGTCCACCCGCCGACGGGAATCGTGCTGCGGAGGGAGATCTTCGGCCCCGCGGGTGGCAAGCTCGGTTCGTTCGAGTTCCGCAGGATCGACCTCCAGCCTCGGTTCTCGGCGGACGACTTCGAGCCGCCCGGAAGGCCGGAGGCCCGCAGAGGGCCGATCGCTCGCTTGCGGGAGCTCGCGCGCGCCGAGGGGTTCTTGCCGGCCCATCTGCCTCCGGGCACCGGCTTCGTGCTGGACAGCGTCGAGGTGCGGCCCCTGCTCGGGCGGCGCGTGCTGATGCAGGTCTATCGAGGAGGCGGCAGGATCCTGACGCTCTACCAGCTCCCTCCGATGGTCCGACCGGGGCCGCTGCAGCTCGCCCGACGGGCTGGTCTGAACTCGTACTCCTGGCAACGGGAGGGCCGGTCGTTCGTGCTCGTCTCCGGTCTGCCCGAGGAGCGTCTGCGGGAGCTCGCCGGTCGGCTCGTCGTCCGCTGAACGTTCGGATATACTGCCTTTCGTGCCCTCCCGCGTATCCGCTCGGACGCGCTCCCCGCGTCGGCGCTCCAGCCCGTGGAGGCGGCGGCTCAAGATCGCCCTCACGCTCGTCGCGATGGCGCTGTGCGGCGCGATCGCCATTCCGACCTTTCTGTTCATGCGGTTCCTGCCGGAAGCAGAGGACCAACTGAACAAGCTGGACGATCTGATCCGGGAGACCTCCTACGAGCCCTCGAAGGTGCTCGCGGCGGGCGGTCAAGTTCTTTTCCGGGTCGCCGCGGAGTACAGGGACCCGGTCCGAAGGCTCGAAGACGTTCCGCTGATCGTCCGCCAGGCCGTCCTGGCGGCCGAGGACCGTCGCTTCTACCGGCACCCGGGTGTGGACCTTCGGGCCGTCGCCCGAAGCCTGGTCACGAACGTTCGCGAGGATCGCTTGGCGCAAGGCGCCAGCACCATCACGATGCAGGTGGCGCGCCTCATCACCGGCCGCTATCAGAAGACTTGGGACCGCAAGCTGCGGGAAGCCGCTCTCGCCTACCAGCTCGACCGCTCTCTCACCAAGGACCAGATCCTCCTGCTCTACCTGAACCTCGCCTACTTCGGGTCGGGAGCGTACGGGGTCAAGGCGGCGGCCCACGTGTACTTCAACAAGCGCCTGGAGGACCTCACTCTGGCCGAGGCGGCCATGCTGGCCCGCTGCGTCCGACGGCCCAGTCGGGAGAACCCGTTCGACGACCTTCCAGCCGCCACCCGGAACCGCAACACGGTGCTCGCCGCGATGCGCGAGGAGGGAATGATCGATGAGGACCAGTACCGCGAGGCGATCCAGGAGAGGCCGAGGCTGCGGAGGAGGAACTTCGCCGGCGGCGCCCGGATCCTCGCCGCCCCCTACTTCGTGAACTACGTGGTCTCCCGCCTCCAGAGCCAAAGACCGGACTTGGACCTCTCGAGGGGGGGCTACGTCGTCCGCACCACGCTGGACCTCGACCTCCAGACCTTCGCGGAGCGCGAGGTCCGTCGCGTGGTGGAGGCCAATCGGCGCCGCAAGGTGTCCACCGGGGCCTTCCTACTGCTGGATTCCAAGGGCCGGGTTCTGGCGATGGTCGGCGGGGTCGACTACGGGCGCAACCAGTACAACGTGATCACCCAGGGCAAGAGGCAGCCGGGGTCCAGCTTCAAGCCGTTCGTGTACGCGGCCGCCTTGGACTCGGGCGCCGTCTCCCCGGACGACCGGATCTCGAACGCGCGGTACGTTTGGAGGGACCCGATCACGGGAAAGGTGTGGTCGCCGGAGAACTCGGGTGGGAGCTACGGAGGGCCGGTCTCGCTCCGGTCGGCCCTGGCGCGGTCCCTGAACGTGGTCGCGGTTCGGGTGATGGAGAAGACCGGTCCGGAGACCGTGGTGGAGTACGCCCATCGGGTGTTCGGATTCACGTCGGAGCTCGATCCGGTGCTTTCCCTGGCGCTGGGCTCGAGCGCGGTGTCGCCGCTGGAGATGGCGCGGGGCTACTCGGTTTTCCAGCATCGGGGCAACCGCGTGGAGCCGTTCGGCATCGTGGAGGTGCGCGACGCCACCGGTCAGGTCGTCTACAAGGAACAGCCGTCCCTAGCCGAGTCGGGGCTGAGCCCGGCGGTCGCCGAGGAGATCGATTCGTACCTGAGAGAGGTCGTGGAGCGGGGCACGGCGGCGGGGTACCGGAGTCAGATGCCCCCAAACTCGCGCGGAAAGACCGGCACCACCCAGGAGAACCGGGACGCTTGGTTCTGCGGCTACACCGATCGCTTCCTGGGCATCGGTTGGGTGGGCAACGAGGTGTACGACGAGGCCCAGAAGCGGTGGCGCTACCTGCCCATGGGGTCGCGCGTCTTCGGAGGAACGGTCACCGTGCAGATCTGGGCTCGCGTGGTGAGCGAGGCCGTGCGCCGCTACGGCGACAAGCCGCCGACCGACGACCAACCGACCTCCGCGCCGTTCGAGGTGTCCCCCGAAGAGGGCGAGCCGCAGACGAACGGGGAATCCGCCGCGCCGTCGCAGGAGCCTCAGCCGGACGGGGCGTTCGAGCTGGAAGCCCCGGCCGATGTGCGGACCCCGCCCGATGCCGGGCCTGCATCCCCGCCCGCCGACGATCAGCCGGCTGCCGGTCCGGCCGCTCCGACCATGGAGCCGGTGCTGAGCGGCGAGGCCGGGCCCCGGAGGCTGGCCGAGCAGGAACGGTCTTCGTCCGGAGTCGAGAGCCGGCCCAAGGTGTCCCCGCCGAGGGTCGAAAAGCCTCCCGAGATGGTCAGCGTGGAGATCTGCGCCGACACCGGCCTTCGGGCGTCGATCTACTGCCCGGAGACGATCGTGCGGAAGTTTCCCAAGGGCAAGGAGCCCAGGGGAACCTGCAAGAGGCACCTCCCCAAGATCCCCTGAGCGATGTCGGTCATCCACGCCCCCCGCGAGCCGAACCTCGAGGCGCGCCACGTGGTCACCTTGGTGCTGATCCTGGTCGCGCTCGCCGTGCTGGCGGTGCGTCTGTGGGTGCTGCAGGTCGTGCGGCACGAGGAGCTGGTCGAGAAGGCGGAGGCCGTGCGGCAAGCGGCCCTCAGGAAGCCCGCTCCGCGCGGACTGATCTACGACCGCAAGGGGAGGCTGCTGGCGGGGGTCCGGCCGGAGGTCGTGATCACGGTGGTCCCCGAGCAGGCGCGGCGGAACCCTTGGATCGTCGACAAGCTGGCCCGGATGCTCGGCACGAAGCCGGAGAAGATTCGGGAGCGCATCGAGCAGGGCGCCTGGCGCCGGTACCTTCCGACCCCGGTCCACTTGGGCGCGAGCGTCGAGACGGCCACGCGGATCGCCGAGGCGGGTCCGTTTCTGCCGGGCGTGGGCGTGGAGACGCAGGCGATGCGCTACTACCCCGACAGCAAGTCCTTCTCGCACGTGCTGGGCTACGTGTGGACGCCGGACCGCAACGACGTCGACCGGATCAAGGAGATGGGCCTGAAGGCGCCCGACTACGTCGGGAAGCTCGGCATCGAGTACGTCTACGAGAGGGAGCTGATGGGAACGGAGGGCCGGGAGCGCGTGGAGGTCGACGTCCGGCGCCGGCCCATCCGGGTCCTCGGTCGGGACAACCCGGTTCCAGGCTCGCGCCTCACCCTGACGATCGACGCCAGTCTGCAGCAGGAGGCCTTGCGGCTGCTCGGAAATCGGCGCGGCGCGGTAGTGATGGTGGATCCGCGGAACGGCGAGGTGCTGTGCCTCGCCTCGAGCCCGACCTACGACGTCCGGCTGTTCGAGGGCGGCATCAGCAGGGAGGACTACCGGATGCTGCAGGAGGACGCCCGGGCTCCTCTGCTGAACCGCGCGATCCGAGGCTTCTACTCTCCGGGCTCGACGTTCAAGATCGTGACGTCGATGGCGGCGCACCGGGTCGGCATCTTCTCGACGTCCCGCACGACGGTCTGCCGAGGTTACTTCCAGATCGGCCGGCGCCGGTTGCGGTGCCTGGGAGTGCATGGAGCCATTTCGTTCGAAAGCGCGATGGCCAAGTCCTGCAACACCTACTTCGCCAGCTTGGGCATGGACGCCGGACCCGACAGTCTGATCGCTTGCGCGCTCGACGCGGGCCTCGGGCAGAAGACGGGGATCGACCTGCGCGGAGAGGGCGCGGGGATCGTGCCCACCAAACAATGGATGGAGGAGCATCGCGACCCGCCCCGGTGGTACGGCGGCGACACGGCGAACATGGCGATCGGGCAGGGGTTCCTTTCGCTCACGCCGGTTCAGATGGCCCAGCTCGCGTCGCTCGTCGCCAACCGGGGCGTGGCCTACCGCCCGCACCTCGTGCGGCAGATCTCGGAACCGGGGGCGGGCGGCGCCGCGCAACCGGTGCAGCCGGAAGCGACGCACCACGTGGAGGCCGACGCTCGGTTCTGGAACGCCCTGACCTCCTCCTTGAACCGCGTGATCGAGGACGGCACCGCCAGGAGCGCGCAGATCCCCGGAATCCGCTGGTGCGGCAAGACGGGCAGCACCGAGCACGTGCGCGGCAAGAAGACGCACGGTTGGTTCATCGGCTTCGCACCGATGGATGACCCAAGGGTCGCGATCGCGGTGCTGGTGGAGGAGTCGGGGCACGGCGGAGAGGTGGCGGCCCCGATCGCCCGCGAACTCGTCGCCGCCTACCTGCTGGATAGCCGCGCGGCGGCCTCCTCGAACCCGCCGGCCTCGGCCTCGGCGGCATCTGCGTCGGCCGAGCGACCCAGCGCCCGGTAGGCTTGGGCCAGCCTCCGTGCCACCCGCGCGGCCTGCAGCATGGCCTCGCGCGCTCGGTCGGCGGTCTCGCCGCCCAGTGTCGCACCCTGAGACGCGGCCTGCTCGACGCGGGGGACGGTTGTCTCCCGGTAGCGCCGGTACAGGTCCAACGCCGGCTCGAGCCACTCGGCCGCCTTCTGCGGGTCGGAGGAGCGCTCTGCGAGGAACAGCCTCGCCTCGCACGTCTCCAGCGGCACGATCTCCGGCAAGGCCCGAATCTGGAAGTAGGGGGTCTGCTCGATGGCCACCATCTTTCTGGCCGACCGCTCGGCCTGCGCGAGGTCCCCGGCCTCGCGTTGCAGCCTCAGAATGAGCGACCAGGTGGGCAGGTTGTTCGGGTCGTACCGCAGCGCTTCGGTCAGCGTGGCGACGGCGACGGCCTGGCGGCCGCTGGCGGCCTGCTCCCTAGCTAGCGCGCGGATGTGGCGTGTGGTCGGGGCCAGACGAACCGCCTCTCGGAACCAGCGCTCGCGCTCCGGGCCGGGGGATTCGAGCTGACCCAGGAGGTAGGCGGGCTCCGCGTCGAACGGCGCCAGCGACCGGGCCTGCCGGAGCGCACCCCTCGCTTCCTCCGGACGGCCTGAGGCGGCCAGCCCCAGGGCCTGGGACACCGTGGCCCTCTGCCAGCCCAGCAGCGCGATCAGGACCCAGAAGACGCACGGCTTCACGATCGCGGCGATGCGCATCCAACGGGGAGTCAGCTCCGGCGCGACGCCGTCCGGAGCCATGGCCAGGCCGATCCCGAGCAGGGAGAAGAAGAGGTAGCCGAGGCCGACGTAGTGGAGGTCGCTGTCGATCAGGCTGTGCGCCGCCACCGCCACCACGGCCGCGAAAACCGAAGCGCGCCAGGCGGCGTGGTCCCAAGGCACCCGTCGGAGGGCCTTCAGCGCCTCGACGGCCCAGCCCAGCAAGAGCGCGGCCAAAGCCAGTGCGGCCAGCCACGAGGCTTCTGCCGCGAGCTGGAGGTAGGAGTTGTGGGCGTAGAACGTCTGCGTCGTCAGTCCCGGCTCGGCGGAGCGGTACCGGTAGGCACCGAGCCCGATGCCGGCCGGATGCTTGGCCGCCAGCTGCAGCGCGCCCTTCCAGAGCAACAGCCGGAAGCCGGAGGACTGCTCGGAGGTCTGCTCGGCGCGGACGACTCGCCCCAAGGCCGCGGGTCCCGCGGTGGGTTGGGAGGCCCTCAGCCCGAATCCAAGAACGGCGAGGACGAGTACGGCGACGACCGCCGGACCCAGCGCCCGAACCCTCGAGGGCCTGTCCGTTCTGCCCGCGAGGAGCGCCCCGGCGTACACGAGCGTTCCGAGCCCGGCGGTCAGGAACACCCCCTTGGACTGGGTGAGCAGCAAGGCCAGACCGACGACCGCCTGCCCTGCGAACGCCGCGAGGTTCCACGGCCGAGGGACCGTGGCGAGGAGAGCCAAGCCGAGCAGCCACCCAACCTGCAGCACCGCCGCGAGGGCGTTGGGATTGACCCACGTGCCGAACACGCGCCACGAGGGATCCACCGCTCGCATGGAGCCGTATTCCAGCACCGCCAGGCAGGCCTGCACGACGGTGCCCGACCAGAGAGCGGCCAGCAGGATCCTTGGACCGGTCGAGCGCCCGGCCACGGCGACGGCGATCCAGAGTCCCGACAGAGCGAGCAGCCAACCGACGAGGGCCACAACGGCCGCCATTCGAAACGGCGACGTCGGAACCGCGAGCAGGAGGAGGGCTGCGAAGAGGACGGCCGTCACGCCGATGGACGATTTGGGCAGCTGCAGGACCCGGTGGCTCGCGGCGCAGAGCGCCAGCGCCCCCAGCCCGAACAGACCGAAAAACGCCCAGGACAGCACCGGCGCTTCAGGAGCTCCGAGGACCGCAGAGAGCCACGGCGGAGTGCCCGGGTCCAGCGGCTGGGCGTCCACCGGGACCTGTCCACCGACGAGCGCGGCGAGGAACAGCGAGACAGCCGCGAGGACAAGGGGCGCGCTCCTCATCGCCTCAGCCTCCGAGCGAGCTCGTCCTTCCAGTTCTTCGCGATGAACACCGAGGCCCTCGCCGCGAGCGCCACAGCCGCGAGACCGACGGCGGCCGGCCGCAGGAGCGGGTGGATCGAAGGCGCCATGTTCTTCCGATAGAAGCGCAGCATCGAGCGGTGGAACAGCACGATCATGCGGTTGGCCGCCTTGTCGGTGCTGCGCCCGATGGCGTGCGTCACGAGGCAGTCCGGCACGTACATGACCTTGAGGCCCGCCTTCCAGACCCGCCAACACCAATCCACATCCTCGCAGTACATGAAGAATCCCTCGTCGAACAGCCCGACCTCCCGCAGGACGCGCTCGCTGACCAGGAACGCCGCACCGGACACCCAATCGACCTCGCGCGGAGCCGAGTGGTCCCAATCGGCCATCAGGTATTCGCGGGTGAAGCGGTTGTTCGGAAACAGACGGCCGATGGGGGTGTTGCGGAACAGCGCCGCCACCGGGTTGGGGAAGCGGCGGCAGCTCATCTGGAGGCTCCCGTCGGTGTTCAGCAGCTTGGGGCCCAGGATGCCGCACTCCGGATGAGCGGCGAGGAAATCCAGGAGCCCGCGCAGGCAGCCCGGATGGACGATGGTGTCGGAGTTCAAGACGAACGCGTGGGGAGCTCGCCGCAGACGGAGCGCATGGTTGTGGCCCGCGGTGAATCCGAGGTTGCGGTCCATTCTCTCGAGTCGGACCCATGGAAACTCGCTGGCCACCATGTCGGGGGAGCCGTCGGACGAGGCGTTGTCCACGACGATGACCTCGAAGCGCGCCTCGTCCCGCCTGTCCCACAGGCTCTGCAGGCAGGCTCTCAGGTCGCTGGCCGTGTTCCAGCTACAGATGGTGACCGTCAGCTCCAAATCCGCCATGGTATCCGCGGGCTCTCAGGAAGGCCGCCGCGTAGAGTAGGGCGGCCAGCAAACCTTGGACCAAACGGCCTCCGGGAACGAGGCCGTGCTTCTCGAGGAAACGCACGAGGCTGCGGTGGGACTCCCAGATCATCTGCGGCCGAACCTGGCGCGTGCTCGCGCCGCCCAGGTGCCGAACCTGAACGGTGGGATCGTAGAGGCAGGGCCATCCCGCCCGCCACAGGCGAAGAAGGAGATCCACCTCGTTGAAGAAGATCGGGAACGTCTCGTCGAACGGCGCGCGGGGGTCTCCGACGGTCTCCAAGGCTTCCCGCCGAAACAGCAGGAAGGTGCCCATCGGCTGCGGAGCGTCTTGCGGCCGGTTGTAGTCGAACAGGGGCAACCGGTAGGACGCCACGGAGGAGCGGGGGAAGAGCCGCCACAGGCCGCCCAGCTCTCCAAGGATGCCGGCCAGGGAGGGGAAGCCTCTCACCGACCGCTGGGTCTCGCCGTCTGGGCCGATGAGCCGTGCCGCGAGCGCCCCGTGCCGAGGATGGTCGTCGAGCGACCGCAGAGCCCGGTCCAGCGAGTCGTCGAAGAACTCCGTGTCGGGGTTCAGCGTGAGCAACCGGTCGCCGGAGGCCGCGGCGAACGCCAGGTTGTTTCCGGCCGCGTAGCCCAGGTTGCGAGGGGAACGGATCAATCGCACCGATGGGAAGTCGGACTCCACCATCTCCGCCGAACCGTCCGACGAGGCGTTGTCGACCACGATCGTCTCGTAAGGTCCCGAAGGCGGGTGGTCCGCGATGGATCGTAGACAAGCCGCCAACGCCGCGCGGGTGTTCCAGTTGACGATCAGGATGCTCAGCATCGGCGGTGCCCCATGCTACCCGAGGCACCGCCGGGCTTCCGGCGTCACTCCATGTCGTCCAGCACCTTCCCGCCGAGGATGGCGGTCAGGGTGGTCTTGGTCTGGAGGCGCGGAACGGGCTGGACGTCCGCGCGAGCGACGCCGGGTCCGTAGCCGGTCATGCGCAGCATCACGAAGTCCGTGCCTTGGAAGATGCCCTCCGGAACGGTGGCCGAGGTCGCGTCTCCCTTGAGCAGCACCTTCTGCTCGACCAACCTGCGCACCTCGGCCATCTGGAGGAAATCCCAGTCCGCGTCGGTCTTCTCGTCCCACGCCTCGCCGGCGTACCACAGGACCAGCGTGTTCGTTCCCTGCATGGCGAAGACCATCGCGTGCGTTCCGAGCAGGGTTGGGATCGGCTTCCATCGAAGCTCGATGGCCTTGGTCAGGTCCGGCTTGTCGGAGAGGTCCGGAGACCCGAGGTCGATCGGCGCGAGGAAGTCCAGCTCCTTCGGCACCTCCAAGTCGACTTGCCCGGCGTAGTTGGTCTCGAGGCGGAAGGTGCCCGCCAGCTTCGCCGAGGGTGCGATCCGCACCGGCTTGTCCCCGGTAGGCCAGTGTGCGAGGGTGGCGTCGGGTCTGCCCCAGGACGAGGCGCCCTTCGCCATCTGGGCCTGGGCCCACTGCCGCAGAAGCCCGGCCTGCTGGCCCAGACCGAGGTCCTTGAATCGGAAGACCTTCGGCTGGCCCTCCCGGACCTTCGCGGAAGAGCCCCAGTAGATCTTGATCGTGAGGTCCGGCGGCTTCTGCGGGCCGGCCGCATCCGTGTCCGTGGCCTCGGCATCCTCGCCCTTCGACGGTCGGACGATCCTGAGGTCGAGCCTCGGGCCCTGGCCGAGGCCCGCCGGCGGCGCAACGAACGCGAAGGCGTCCTTCGGCGCGACGCCGGGCGACCAGAGACGGATCTCGAGGGAGCGCTGCGGCTTGCCCGGCAGAAAGGCCATTCCCGGCATCTCAGGGATCTCCATGCCCGGAGGCAACTCGGGCATCTCGAATCCGGCGATCCGCGTCAGGCTCGTTTCGGCGAAGTAGCCCAAGTGGGCGGACTCGGCCGGTGGACCCTGGAGGGCCAGGGCGGCGACGGCAAGGGTGGCGAACATCGGCGTTCCTCCTCATCCCTGCTGGGATAGGGCATTCTTGCAGAAGCCGAGTCGCCCAGTGGGACCCTCCGAGCCACGGGCGGGGTGCCGCGCGCGCCGATTGTGCCAAAATGGTGTCCTGCGTCGCCCTGCGTGCGGCGCGAGGGGTTGGATCCTTGCCGAAGTCAGTCACGATCACTTCCAACGAGCAGTTCGCTCGACACTACGCGGACCGGCTGATTCTGCGCGAGCTGTGTGGCAGCGACGGCGTGCTGAAGCTGGGCGAGCTGGCCGAGAGCCTCGAGTCCCAGGGGCTGGGCTTGGCGGCCATCCGGTCTCTGCTCGGGAGCAACGCCGAGCGCTTCGCCTATCACGAGCGTCGGTGGGTGCCCGCCGTGCGGGTGATCGCGAAGGGAAGACCGCTGATCGAGGCCGCACGTCTGGTTCTCCGCGCGTACGGCGCGCCGATGGAGGTGGGCCTCCTCGTTCGCGAGGTCGCTCGGACGCATGACCGCGACACCGAGGCCTTGGAGCCCGCCCTGCGAGAGGTGTTGGAGAAGAACCTCGACTTCCTCCTCGTCACGCCGGAGCTCGTCGCCCTCTCGGAGTGGGCGTTCCTGATGGGCGCCGAGTCGGTCGAGCGGGCGATGGCCCTGAGCGGGCTGGATGAGGGCGTGGTCCGGGAGCTGGCGGCGAAGACGGAGGACGTCGACTGGTTCGACGAGGCCTCGGTGTGGCAGGCCGTGCAGAGCCTCGCGCCGGTGTCGGTGAAGGCGCTTTCGGCCGCCGCGTGGCTCAAGCTGAGCCCCCAGGACCCGTATGCGCCGATGCTCTACGACGGCCGCGCCCTGTACCGAACGATCGTGCGCACGCCCGGCACGGTCGTGGGGCACGACGGCGTGATCTACCCCGAGCAGCAGGCCCGGAAGTGGCTCACGACCGCGGTTCGGCTCGCGGACAAGCTGGCCCCCACCGTGGAGGTGGAGGACGTGGCCCCGATCGAGGTCCAGCCCGAGGACGTGGAGCGGATGGTGGCCCGCATTCTGGCTTCCGAGGAGTCGGTCACGGCGACCAAGCTCCTGGAGGAGATGTACGAGATCACCATCGCGAACAAGACGTTCCCGGACGATCTTGCCAACGTGATGGCGGCGCTGAAGGCGCGGCAGGACGTGTGGTGGGTCGGCGGCGACCGGTTCCGCAAGCCCGGCACGGCGCCGGAGTTCATCTACGAGGTTCCGGAGCCGTTCCAGTACGTGGACACCTCCGGGCTGTTCCTCAACGAGGACGGAGAACCGATCGACGCCGAGCTCAGCGACGACGGTCTCAGCACCTCTCTGCGCAAGCTGCTGAGCCACCCGCTGGCCATGGACGTTCTGGACGAGGACCCGGTGCCCGTCCCGAAGGTCCAGCAGGAGTCGCTGAACCTCGTGCTGAAGTCGATCCACCGCGAGCTGGGAACGTTCCCGCTGTGCCAGATTCCCACCGGATGGCTGTCGCCGGAGCCGAAGGTCCAGGAGCTCATCTGGGTGGACCCGAACGGCAACGAGATCCAGGCGTGGGTGAACCACGAGGCGCGGCTCATCTTCGGCCTGATCGACTGGTGGTTCGAGCAGCCCATCGAGAACGGGGCGGTGTTCACACTCACCAAGACCCCGCGGCCGAACGTGTTCGAGTTCGCGTGGTCGGACCAGCCGGACCCCGTGGTGTTCATCAGCAGCCAGCGCATGGAGGAGCTGAGGAGCATCCAGGAGCGGTCCGCCGAGATGAGCACGTTCGACATCCTGATCGACGTGATGGCGCACTGGCCCAAGGGCGCGGAGTTCCTCACCCTGCTGGCCGAGGTGAACGTGGTGCGCCGGACCAAGCGCCGCCTGGTCGCCTCGCTGCTGAGCAGCTACCAGTGCTTCTACCAGCGGCAGGGATCGCCCGTGTGGCACTTCGATTCGAAGAAGGTCGCGGACGGGTTCGACAAGACGAAGCGGAAGTTCATCCTGAAGAAGTAGCCCGATCGGCTATAATGGCGTTTCGGAATTCCAATGGCTAACAAGAAGGCAAGCAAGAAGGACCTGCGGCAGTCGGCCAAGCGCCGGATCCGCAATCAGAGCACGAAGAGCGCGCTGAAGACGTTCGTGAAGAACGTGCGCACGCAGGCGGCGGCCGGCGACGCCGAGGCGGCGAAGGCGGCGCTGGTGCGGGCGGTCAGCGCGCTGGACAAGGCCGCTGAGCGCGGCATCATCCACAAGAACCAGGCGGCCCGACGCAAGTCGCGCATCGCCAAGCTCCTCGTCAAGGCCCAGGCGCAGTCCTGACTGCCGCCGCTCGAGGCTGAGGCCCCGCGGTATCGGATCGGCCCGCGGGGCTTTCGCGCGGGTGAACCAACCGACGCCGGCGATCCGTCCTCTCCGGTATGAGGAGGGTCGCCCTCGTCCTGCTCGTTTTGGGCTGCGCCTCTCTGCCATGGGCGCAGCAAGTGGCGAGCGGTCGGAGCTCGTCCTATCTGCTGGGCTTCCCAAGGGCCGTGTGCGGCGCGGAGGTTCGCGACGTCGCTTGGTCGGCCGGCGGTCGGCTCGTGTGGATCCATCGGCAGTGGACCGCGATCGACAGGACGGCCTTTGTGCGGGCTCTGGCCGGGGAGGCCTCGCCCCCGTCGCCCCGAGAGGCTGGGGTGGCGGTGGAAGAGCAGCTGCTCGCGTACGACGTTGCCAGGGACGTTGCGACCGTCGTCTGGAGGGGCTCCGCCGAAGAGTTCCGGCTGGAGGGCATGGCTCCCTTAGGGTCCCAGCGGGCGCTCGCCTTGATCCGGGCGACCAAGCGGGACGAACCGGTGCGCCAGGTGCTGCTTCGGGTCTCCGCGAGAGGGGAGCGTCCGGCGGAGATCGCGGCGTTCGAGGGTTCGAGCGCAGAGATCCTCGCCCACACCGGCCCGGGCGTCCCCGAACCGCGGGTCGCGTTGGTCGTTCGCGGCGAGACGGATAGGTTGCTCCTCGCGTCGTGGTCCGGCGTGCGGCCGGTGAGGGCGGTCTCGGGCCCCGTCATCGCGAGGTTCGAGCAGGGCGCACTCTGGGTGGCGACGCGTCCCGACGGCGGCTGGATCAGGATCGACCCTGCGTCGGGGCAGACCACCGAGCAGTCTCCCCCGCCGGAGCGTCCCGAGGAGCTTCCCCTTTCTTGGGAGGTGGCCAGCCCGGCCAAGGGTCCAGGGTCTCGGCCTGTCAAGCTCCTTTGGCTGGGTCAGGCTGGCGACGACGAGCGAGCGGTCGGAAGAGTCCTGCTCAGCGGCGACGCGGGCGACGTCGCGGCCGTGGCCCCCGACCACAGCGCGGTGGTGTACGTCGTGAACGGAGTGGCGCTGCTGCAGGAGCTCTATCCGGTTTCGGCCGAGCTGTTGCGGCGGCAGAGGCAAGAGGCCGAGGAGGCGGCGGCTCTCTCCCGAGCCAAGCAGGTGGGGCTCGCGCTGATGATGTTTGCGGCCGATCACGGCGGCACGCTGCCGCAAGATGCCGACGCGATCCTGCCCTACCTCCGGGAGCGGGAGACCCTCGAGGGCTTTGTGTTCACGGGGCGCGGCCTCAAGCTTGGCGACCTTTCGGATCCGGGTCGGGTCGAGATCGGCTACTTCCCCAGAAGCGATGGCCAGCGGATCGTCGTCTATGCCGACGGCAGGGTCGAAAGGTTGCGCTGAAATCGAACACCGAACTTGCGGCGTAGCAACAGTAGGATGCTCGTGGTGGGGATCGGCAACTTTCATCGGGGGGACGACGCCGCCGGACTGCTCGTTGCGCGGGGGCTGCGGGAGAGGCTCCCCGACAGCTGGCGTGTGCTGGAGCTGGAGGGGGAGGGGACGAGCTTGCTGGAGGCATGGGCGGGCGAGGACCAGGTGATCGTGATCGACGCGATGCGATCGGGCCGGCCGATTGGGACGATCCGGCGGTTCGACGTCCACCGCGAGCCGCTTCCCGCCGAGGCCTTCCGCGTGTCGTCGCACCTGTTCGGGCTCGCCGAGGCGATCGAGCTGGGACGCGCGCTCGACCTTCTTCCGCGCAGGCTGACCGTGATCGGCCTGGAGTGCGGGGACTGCGGCATGGGTCGCGAGCCGGGGCCGGAGATAATGGCGGCGATCGGCCGTTGCGTCGAGGTCGTCCTCGAGGAGATCGGCCGGCCGAGCGAGGCGAGGTGACGTGACCGCACGCCGTCGCTGGGTCGTTCGAGGATTCGTGCAGGGCGTTGGCTTCCGGCCGTTCGTGTGTCGCCTAGCGACCGGCTTGGGCTTGGGCGGGTTCGTGGCCAATACCCCGTTCGGTGCGCTGATCGAGGCCGAGGGCGAGCCCGAGCTGTTGGATTCCTTCGAGAGGCGCCTGTGGGCCGAGCTGCCGCCGCCGGGCTGGATCGCATCGGCGGAACGCTGGGACCTCTCGCCGAGGGGCGACGGCGGGTTCGAGATCCTCCCCTCCGACGCGCGCGGCGAGACGTCCGCTCTCGCGCTGCCGGACCTCAAGGTCTGCATGGAGTGCCTTCGCGAGGTCTACGATCCTGCGGACAGGAGGCACCGGTACCCCTTTGCGAACTGCACGCGGTGCGGTCCGCGCTTCTCGATCCTTGTGAGGTTGCCTTATGACCGCGCGAACACCACGATGGCGCGGTTCGCGATGTGCCCGGATTGTCGGCGCGAGTACGAGGATCCGGCCGACCGCCGCTTCCACGCGCAACCGATCGCCTGTCCCGCCTGCGGGCCGCGCCTCCGGCTGCTCGCTCCGGAAGGTCGCCTGCTGGCCGAGGCCGACGAGGCTCTGCGGATGGCGGAGGATGCGCTGCGCAAGGGCCGGATCGTGGCGCTGAAGGGAATCGGCGGCTTCCAGCTGCTGGTCGACGCCTCGAACGAGGGGGCAGTGCGGAGGCTGCGGGAGCGAAAGGCTCGGGAGCACAAGCCGTTCGCCGTTCTTGCGCAGGACTTGGCGACGGCCCGCGAGTGGGGTTTCGTCGGCGAGGAGGAGGCGAGCGTTCTCGAGTCCTCGGCGGGACCGATCGTTCTGGTCGAGAGGCGGCCCGAGGCGCCGCTGGCTCCGTCGGTCGCCCCGGAGAACCCGCTGCTCGGGGTGATGCTCCCCACCACACCTCTTCACGCTCTCCTCGCGTCCGATCTCGGCCTTCCTCTGGTCGCCACGAGCGGCAACCTGTCCGACGAGCCGATCTGCATCGGGGAGGAGGAGGCGCTTCGCAGGCTCGGCGGCGTGGCGGATCTGTTCCTGTCGCACGATCGGCCGATCCACCGCCACGTGGACGACTCGGTCGTGCGCGTCGTCCGAGGCCGACCGATGGTGCTCCGCAGAGCCCGGGGCTATGCTCCCGCGCCGGTGCCGGTCGCGAGCGCCGATCGGCCCCTGCTGGCCTACGGGGCGCACCTGAAATCCGCGGTCTGCCTGCTGGTGGGGGATTGGGCCTTCGTGAGCCAGCACGTCGGCGACCTCGAGACGCCGGAGGCCGTCCACGCCTTGGAGCGGGTGTCGGGCGAGCTGCCCGGTCTGTACGGAGCGGAGCCGGCGGAGGTGGCGAGCGACCTGCATCCCGATTACGCCAGCACCCGACTGGCGGAGGCGAGGCCGGTCGCCTGCCACAGGGTCCAGCACCACCTGGCGCACGTGTTGGCGGTCCTGGCGGAGTCGTCGGTGGACGAGCCGGTCCTGGGCGTTGCTTGGGACGGCACGGGCCTAGGGCCAGATGGAGCGGTCTGGGGCGGAGAGTTCCTGGTCGTGGACGGCCGGGTAGCCCGCCGGGTAGCGTGCCTCCGGCCGTTCCGCCTGCTCGGGGGCGACCAAGCGGCGCGGGACGCTCGGCGGACTCTGGCCTCGCTGTGGTGGACGGCTCACGGACCGGACGAGCCGCTTCCGGAGCCGCTCGCCTCGGTCGTCTCGCCGCTGGAGGCGCAGGCGTGGAGGTCGGCGTGGTTGGGGGCGGTGAACGCGGCGGTCTGCACCAGCGCAGGAAGGCTGTTCGACGCCGCCGCGGCCCTGTGCGGACTGGGCTGGAGCAACCGCTACGAGGGCGACCTGCCCATGCGCCTGGAGCAGCTGGCCGGAGGCTCGGCCGAGGCCGGACCGCGCCTCCCGCTGGCGGATGGGCCGCCGATGTTCGTCGATTGGGAGCCTTTGCTTGCGTTATGGATGGACGAGCGGATCTCGGTCCGGGAGCGCTCCGCGCGGTTCCACGGCTCGCTGGCCCATGGGGTGGCCGACGTCGCCGGGGCGATCGGCCTGCGCACGGTCGCTCTCAGCGGCGGGTGCTTCCAGAACGGGGTACTGTTGGAGCGGACGGCGGAGCTGCTGGAGGCGCGGGGGTTCCGTCCGGTCTGGAGCCAGCGGGTTCCCCCGAACGATGGGGGCATCGCCCTCGGGCAGGCGGTCGCGGCGGCCCGGCGGGTTCGGCTGGAGGTGTGACCCATGTGCTTGGCGGTGCCGGGAAGAATCCGTTCGGTGAGCGGCGAGGGCCTGACCCGTGCCGGCGAGGTGGACTTCGCCGGGGCGGTGCAGACGGTCAACCTGTCCTTCGTGCCGGAGGCGGCCGAAGGGGACTATGTTCTGGTGCACGCGGGTGTGGCGATCGCTCGGCTGGACGAGGAGGAGGCGCTGGCGACGCTCGAGTGCTTCCGCCAGCTGGAGAGCGCGGTGCGGGAAGAGACATGACCGGGCTCGCGGCGCTCAGGGACCCCGCTCTGGTTCTGGCTTTGGCGGAGGAGATCCGTCGGACCGCCACCCGCCCGTGGACGATCATGGAGGTGTGCGGCGGGCAGACGCACGCGATCGCCCGCTACGGCCTCGAAGAGCTGCTGCCCGACGGGCTGGAGCTGGTGCACGGCCCCGGATGCCCGGTCTGCGTGACCCCTGCCGAGACAGTGGACCGCGCGGCGAGGCTGGCGGCCTTGCCCAACGTCGTGCTGGCGACGTTCGGAGACATGGTGCGCGTGCCCGGAAGCGAGGGCGATCTGTTCTTGGCGCGCGCCCGCGGCGCAAGGGTGCGGGTGGTGGCCTCGCCGCTGGATGCGGTTCGGATGGCCGCCGAGGACCGCTCCGAAACCGTGGTGTTCTTCGGGGTGGGCTTCGAGACCACCGCTCCGGCCGTCGCCCTGGCGGTGCGGCAGGCGGCCGAGCTGGGCCTGTCGAACTTCGCGGTGCTGGTCGCGCTGGTTCGCGTGCCGCCGGCGCTGGAGGCGATCCTCTCGGGTCCGGGGAATCGGGTGCGGGCTTTCCTGGCCGCGGGCCACGTCTGCACGGTGATGGGGTTGGAGGAGTACGAGCCGATCGCCATGCGCCACAGGGTTCCGATCGTGGCGACGGGATTCGAGCCGGTGGACATCCTGTCTGGTGTGCTCGCCGCCGTGCGACAGCTGGAGGCCGGACAGGCCCGCGTGGAGAACGCCTACGCGCGCGCAGTCGGACCTCGAGGAAACGCGGCGGCGCGCAGCCTGGTCCTGGAGGTGTTCGAACCCTGCGACCGGCACTGGCGGGGAATCGGCCCCTTGCCCGGCGGCGGCTTTCGACTGAGGGAGCCGTACCGGGCTTTCGACGCGGAAGAACGCTTCGAACTGCCCTCCGAGGCCCCGCGGGAGGCAGGAGAGTGCATCGCCGGCCTCGTGCTGCGGGGCATCAAGAAGCCCTATGAGTGTCCGGCGTTCGGCGTTCGATGCACGCCGGACCGTCCGCTAGGCGCTCCGATGGTTTCGAGCGAGGGAGCCTGCTCCGCGTACTACCGCTACCGGAGGGTCGGGGCGTGAGTTCGTGGCCGAGCTGTCCGTTGCCGCTCGACGAATACCCGCGGGTTGTCATGGCGCACGGCGGGGGCGGCACCGTGATGCGCCGTCTGATCGAGCGGATGTTCTTCGCGGCGCTGGACCGAGGAGACCTGGGTGCCGCGGCGGACGCGGCGGTCCTCGCGCTGACCGGAGGCGAGCTTGCTCTGACGACCGACTCGTTCGTGGTGCGGCCGCGCTTCTTCCCGGGCGGAGACATCGGCGCGCTGGCGGTGCACGGCACCGTGAACGACCTCGCGATGGTCGGGGCCGAGCCGATCGCGCTGACGGCCGCGTTCGTGCTGGAGGAGGGCCTTCCAACGGAGGAGCTCTGGGCGATCGTCTCGTCGATGGCGGCCGCCGCCGACGAGGCGGGGGTTCGGGTGGTGGCCGGCGACACGAAGGTCGTGGAGCGCGGGCATGGCGACGGGGTGTTCATCACGACCACCGGCTTGGGCAGGGTCGTGGCCCCTTGGCCGATCCGTGCCGACCGCATCCGTCCAGGGGACGCTCTGCTGGTGTCCGGAGACGTCGGCCGCCACGGCATGGCGGTGATGGTCGCGCGGGGCGACTTGGCGGTGGAGTCGGACCTCGCGAGCGACTGCGCCAGCGTGCACCGCGCGGTCCTCGCGCTGATCGAGGGGGGCGTCGAGGTGCGCGCCATGCGGGATCCCACGCGGGGTGGCTTGGCGTCGGCGCTGAACGAGCTGGCCTCCAGCGGCGGAGTCGGGTTCGAGCTGCGCGAGAGGGATGTCCCCGTGGACCCGCGCACGGCGGCGGTGGCGGAGCTGTTGGGCCTCGATCCGCTCTACAGCGCCTGCGAGGGCCGGTTCGTCGCGGTCGTACCGCGCGAGCAGGCCGAGGCCGCGTTGGACATTCTTCGGTCCGTTCCGGTTTCTGCGGGCGCGGCCGCCATCGGGGAAGCCACCGAGGATGCGGGCCGGGTGGTGGTCCGATCGGACTTCGGCACCCGTCGGATGCTGCCGATGCTCTCCGGGGAGCAGCTTCCCCGGATCTGCTGAGCCTCGGGTACCTTTCCTTCATGCCCCGGCGACCCATCGTCTTCGAGCCCGCGAACCTGCCGACGCGCGACGGCCAGCACCTGGAGGTCGAGCGCGGCGAGCTGGAAGTACGGGAGACGAGGCCGGACGGAGCGCGCAAGATCCGTCTGCGCATGGTGCGGCTGCCCGCCAAGGGGCCTCGGCTTTGCCCGCCGGTGGTGTTTCTGGCGGGTGGGCCGGGCGACTCCGCCATCTTCTGGGCCCGGTTCCCGCAGTTCCTCCGGGCGTTCGAGACGCTGCGCGAGGTGACGGACGTCGTGCTGTTCGACCAAAGGGGGTGCGGCGAGTCGGAGGCCGACCTGAAGCTGCCACCGCCGGAGCTGGAGGAGGACTCCCTCGCCACAGAGCAGGGTTGCCTCGCCGCGCTCCTGGATCAGGCGGCGGCGCACCGGCCGCGGTTCGAGGAGCAGGGAATCGACCTGCAGGCCTACAACCCCGCCGATAGCTCGGACGACTTGGCGGACCTCGCCGACGCCCTCGGCGAGGATCGCATCTGCCTGGTCGGGTACAGCTACGGCTCGCACCTCGCCCTCACGACGATCCGTCGGCACCGGGAGCGCCTGCATCGCGTGGCCCTGTGCGGCTTCGAGGGTCCCGACGACACGCTCAAGCTGCCTTCGAACGTGCAGCGCCAATTGGAGACACTGGCGGAGCTGGCCCGCCGCCAGCTGGGGTGGGGCGGCCTCCTCGAAACCATGGAGGAGGTTCACGCCCGGTTGGAGGCCAGCCCGGTGGAGGTGGATCTCGACGGGCGGCGGCTCCGGGTGGGGGCCTTCGCCCTGCGGCACCTGTCTTCCACCTGGATGGGTGTGAGCAATCGGTTTCCCTCCTTGCCAAGGCTCTACGCCTCTCTCGCGCGCGGGGAGGTCGCCGTGCTCGCCGAGGGTCTCCGCAGGCTGGTCCGGGGATGGGCGCGGCCTGCTACCTTCTACCTGACGGACGGCGCCTCGGGTTGCAGCGAGGCCCGGATGAGGCGGATCCTCGCCGAGGCTCCCTCCTGCAGCCTCAGGAATGCGGTCAACTTCCCGTTCCCGGAGATCGCCGAGGGATGGCCGCCGAAGGACTTGGGGGACGGCTTCCGCGAGCCCATTTCCTCGGACATCCCGCTTCTGGTGGTGAGCGGCACTCTGGACGGCAACACTCCTCCCCATCAGGCTCGGGAGCAGCTGGTCGGCTTCCCGAACGGCCGCCAGCTGATGGTGGAGAACGCAGCGCACAACGACATGCTGGTTTCGCCGGACGTGCATCGGGCGCTCGTCGAGCACTTCCTCGGGAAGGAGCCGACGGTTGAGAGCGCGCGCCTACCGGAACCGGTCTTCGAGGCGCTGGACCTCTTGGGGTGATGCGGGCCGGACGAGCCAGCCTTGGTCCGCCGCCAGGAGCAGCGCCAGCCAAATTCCCCAGAATGCGGCGCTCAGAAGAACGATCGCGAGGCTCAGTCGGACCACGCTGAGGCCGTAGCGCCGAGCCCAGGCATTCTGCCGCGTCAGGCTGGCGCGCATCCTCGGCCGGAGCGGCTCCGGAGCGAGTCGGATGGACGCGCGCTGCAGACGCTTGGCCCACGGGCGACGGGATAGCCACAGCACGCTGTACCAGACGGTCCGCGACACACGGTTCAGCATCGCTAGTACAATCCCCCTCGTGGCCGAGCTCGACCGGCAACTGTTCTACGCGATCAACGGCTGGCCGGAGGCGTTGGCTCCGGTGTTCTGGTTCTTCAGCGAGGCCACCAAGCAAGGTTGGGTGCGGGTCGCGCTGGCGGTCCTCTTCCTCGCCATGCTGTGGCGCAGCCCGCGGTCCCGGGTCGCCGCGTTGCTGGCGATCGCGGCGGTTGGGTTGTCGAACGAGCTCTGCGACATTCTGAAGAACGTCTTCATGATGCCCCGTCCGTCGGTGGAGCTGCCGGATGCGATCGTGCGCACGGCGAGGCTCACCAGCTTCGGCACGGCCTCGGCGCACAGCGCGAACATGGCTGCGGTGGCCTGGGTTCTTACCGCCCGCCTCGGCCGGTGGGGATGGGTCTGGATCCCCGTCGCTCTGGTCACGGGAATCTCCCGCGTCTACAACGGGGTTCATTACCCTTACCAGGTGCTGCTGGGCTGGGGGGTGGGCATCGTGTGCGGGCTCTTCGTCGACCGAATCGCACGGGTCTGGGAGAAGCGGAGAGCTAGGGTGGAGACCGAGACATGAAACCCGTTCGACCGGCCCCTCTGCATCAGCGAGCTTTTTGGGCCGCGTGCGCCGCTTCCGCGGCGATCTGGTTCCTGCCCTGGCTGCAGCCTCTGGTGGCGCCGCTGGTGGTCTTCAACACGATCGTCCACGAGGGCGCGCACGCGCTGGCGGCCCTCGCGACGGGCGGACAGGTGAACCACATCGTGATCGAGGGCACGACCGGCGCGGGGCTCACCGAAACGGCGGGCGGGGTTTGGTGGGTCGTCGTGAGCGCCGGCTACCTCGGCGCCGCGGCGCTCGGAGCCTGGATGGTCGGCTGGATCCGCACCCCGTCGCAGGCGAGGCAGCTCCTTTGGACTCTGTGCGCCGTGTTCGCCGCGGCTACGCTGCTTTGGATCCGTGGCGACGGCCTCGGGTGGGGCTTGGCGCTGCTGTGGACGATCGGCTTGGGACTCGCGGCGCGCCATCTCAACCCGGAAGGCTCGATGTTCCTTGTGGCGTTCCTGGGCGTCCAGCAGTGCCTGCAGGCCGCGCAGTCCCTGCTGGTGCTGGGCGGGATCGCCGCCCAAGGGCACCGGATGAACGACGCGGCGATCATGTCCCAGGGCACGGGACTGCCGGCGGTGGCTTGGGCCGGACTGTGGACGCTCCTCGCCCTCTGGGCTCTGCTCTCGGCGTTCCGCCGGGCCGTGGGACGGCCGGGCTAGAAGTCGCCGATCGCCAGGGGCTCCGTCAGCTCGATGTTCCCGAGCGTCTCGATGGGCTTGCCCTCGACGGTGATTCGGAACCGGCGCACTTCCGGAAACTGTGCGAGCGTCTTGGCGATTCCGCCGAGCAAAGTTTGCTCATCCTCCGCGCCGTAGGTCTGGCCGAACGGAGCGGAGAAGTCCAGAACCACCAGGTCGCCCTCGCGCCGGGCCGACAGGCACCTTGCCTCGCTGGGCGCCACCTTGGCCTCGGCCAGAAAGCCGTTGATCGCCGCGAGCATCGGATCCTGTCCGCGCTCGGTGCGCAACGGTTTGGACTCGAACTTCAGATCGCCGTCCTCGTAGCGCGGCGTGAGCACGTTCACCTCTTGGGACGGACGAACGGCCCTGTCTGCGCTCTCGGCCCGTCGGATGGCCTCCGGCACCTTCTTGGCGGGCGCGAGCTGCACGTAGGCCGCGACCGCGGCCAGCACGGCCAGCCCGACCACGATGATCGCCAGATACAGCCTGGAGCCGCCGTCAGCGCGCTTGGTTCTGCCCATCTCCCAGAAACACCTTGAGTCCCTTGACGACAGCGGAGGCTACCCGCTTGCGGAAGTCGTCCGTTCGGATCCTGCGAAGGTCGGCCGCGTGGTTGATGAAGCCGAGCTCCAGCAGCACCGCCGGCATCTTGGCGTACCGCAGCACAGCGAAGCCCGAGGAGTAGATCCTGCCGTCGCTCCACGTGCCGAGGTTGGGGAGCCCGCTCGCGCCGCCGATCTCCCTCTGGATGCAGTCGGCGAGCAGCCGGCCGATCGGATCGTCCTTGTGGTGGAAGACCATCGTGCCGGACCGGCTGTTGGCGACCCGGTTGGAGTTGACGTGGACGCTCAGGAAGAACGCGGCGCTGGCGCGGTTGGCGATCTCGCTGCGCTCGCGCAAAGGGAGGAAAACGTCCGAGGCTCGGGTGAGGATGACGTCGGCGCCGTGCCTCGTCAGCTGGTTCGCGATCTCCAGAGCCATGGCGAGGTTCAGGTCCTTCTCCAAAACCGCGCCGCCCGGAGCCCTCGCTCCCGGGTCGTTTCCTCCGTGGCCGGCGTCGACTACGACCACCTTGCCCGCGAGCATTCCGTCCCCAACCTCCGGCCGAACGAGGGTGAAGCGAAGGACGCCCCCCTCCACGACCGATCGGACCCCCATCGGCCGCTCCAGGTTGAGCGCGATCTGCAGGGAAACGCCGTCCGAAACCGTCTCGATGGACCGCAGGGCGGGCAGAGCGCCATCCGGAGGGACCCACTGCGCGGCCGGCAGACGCAGCACCAGGCGGTCGGGCGCGGCGCGTTCGATGCGGTACCTTGCCGCCCAGTCGGGAGGGATCCTGAGCTCGAAGGTCTGCTCCGACGGCGTGGAACGGGTCGCCAGCAGGGGGCCTAGCGTGGGGAGCGGGGGCTGTGTCGGCTGCTCGGCGGCTACCGGCGGCGGGGCGGGTTCGACGGCTTCCTCGTCCTGGCTGGCCAGCATCCAGGAGCCTCCTTGGGAGGTCTCGGGCAGGCCGCCACGGACCTCCCTCTCCGTCTCCACCACCAGACGAACCGTGTCCGGCTGGTGCTGGGCGGCCCTTGTGCCGGGTCCGAGCTCCAGCGAGGCGGAGGCAGCCAGCCTGGCGCCCTTGAGGTCGATCACCAGTCGGCTGGGCTCCTTCAGGCGGAACGAGCGCAGCTGCACTGGGTGGCTCGCCTCGAAGCCGAAGCCGTCGGCATCGGCGAAGACCCGCGAGACGGTGGCGAGCAGAGCGGCCTGGGGAACCTCTTTCGAAGGCCTGTTGAGTTGCAGACCGAGGGCTTGCGCCACGGGTTCGATCGCCAACTTGCTGGTGCGAGGGTGCAGGGGGGCTCGGACGCGGGAGTCTCCGCGGGTCACCTCGGCCACAGCACCGTCCAGCTGGACGCCCAAGCCGAGCACGCGCAGATCCTCCGGGCGGACGAGGAGCTCTCCGCCGCGCTCGAACGCCTGAATCTCTGGTCCACCTTGGAACAGCGCGAGGCGGACCGGCCAGTCCGGCTCCAGAGCGGCGGGCGCGTGCGCCGCGATCCCTGCGGCGATCAGCAGAAGGAGGCGTCTCATCCTCGAACGCCTCCCCATTGTACTGCGCGGTCCGCTCGTCAGCCTCGGCCCTGGGCCAACAGGTCGCGGATCTCCGCGAGCAGCCTCTCCTCGGCCGTCGGCTCGGGAGCGGCCGGCGGCGCGGGCTCGGCGGCTTTCTCGCGGCGGAGCCGGTTGATGGTCTTCACGAGCAGGAACACCGCGAACGCCACGATCAGGAAGTTGATCAAGGCGTTGAGAAACGAGCCGTAGGCCAGGACGGTCGCGCCCGCCTTCGTGGCCGCGTCGAGCGACGGGTAGGGGCCCTTCGTCGGGCCCTCGCGCAGAACGACGAACAGGTTGGCGAAGTCGACCCCGCCGACCAACAGACCGATCGGCGGCATCAGGATGAAATCAACCAGCGCCTTCACCACGCCTCCGAACGCGCCGCCCAGGATGATGCCGACCGCCATGTCGACCATGTTGCCCTTGATCGCGAACTCGCGGAACTCCTTCAGCACTTCGGACCCTCCATTCGATTCACCGAGGACGTTACCCGGTCGGTTCGGCGCTTCCAGGACCGACCGCCTCGAACACCAGGTCGAAGAACCTCGGGCGGGTCGGCGCGAAGGCCTCGAACCGCGTGCTGGTGGGGTGGACCCGGTTCGTCAGGAGCGCACCGAACAAGCCGTTCTCGGGGTCCACCCACACGCAGGTGCCGGTGTAGCCCGTATGGCCGAAGCTGGCCAGGCTGAACTGGGATCCGGCCGAAGAGCCCTCCGGGGATTTGGTGTCCCAGCCTAGGGCTCGGGTGGAGCGGGGGCTGTTGCGCCGGGTCCACAGCTCGATCGTGCGCGCGCAGACCAACTGGCCGCTGGGTCCCGCGCCCTTACGAAGCAGCATCTGCAGGTAGCGGCCGGTGTCCTCGGCCGTCGAGAACAGACCCGCGTTGCCGCTGACTCCGCCCACGCACAGGGCGACAGGGTCGTGCACGACGCCTTGGATGTACTCCGGATCGGGGCCGACCAGACCGCGGCTCTGCTCCAGCTTCCGGCGACCCTCGTCCAGCTTCTCCGTCGCGGCGCACTGGCGGCGTTGTTCCGCCGACGGCAGGTAGAGGGTGGAGCGCATCCCCAGCGGCTCGTACAGGCGCTCCCGGAGCAGGTCCGGCATGGGCTTGCCGCAGGCCTTCTCGATGCAGCGCCAGAGGGTGACGAACCCGATGCAGCTGTACACGGTGTCCTTGCCCGTCTCGTAGGCGAGCTTCAGACGGAGAGCCTTGCCGATAGCGGCCTCGGGATCGGGCGTGTCGGTGAGCGTCGCGTAGGCCGGGAGGCCCGACTCGTGCAGCAGGAGGTCGCGGATCTTGATCCAGCGGCGGTCGCCCTCGCGGAACGTCTCCAGGAAGTCCGCCACTGGTTGCTCCAGGTGCATCGCGCCGTCGTCGCAGAGGAGCATGGCGGCGGGGGTGGTGGCCATCACCTTGGTCACGCTGGCCATGTCCCACAGGGTGTCGGGACCGACTTGGGGCGCGTCGGGGCGCAGGGAGGTCCGCCCGCGGAAGCCGGTCCAGAGCCGGTCGCGATCGCCGAGCGCGTAGGCGGCGCCGGAGAAGTGGCCTTCGGCGATGGCTCGGTCCAGCAGGCGGTCGATCGCTTCGAACGATTCCATGGCCTCCCATCTTGGCACCTCGCGGCGGGTCCGGTATGCTCGGCGCATGAGGTCCGACGGCCCGCTGAGCCTGGTGGCGGAGGCGGCCCTGTTCTACGAGACGGTCGCGGAGCGGCTGGAGCCGGATCTGAAGGCCGCGGGCTTGACGCTGGGCGCGTTCGAGCTGCTGAGCGCGGTGCACGCGGCGCGGGGCAGGGCGCACCAGGCGGAGCTCGCCCGCCGGCTGGGGATCAGCCCACCGACGCTCTGCGAGGCGCTGCGGGTGGCGGTGCGGGAGGGCTGGGTGCTCCAGGAGGCCGACCCGTCCGACGCGCGGGTTCGCAGGGTTCGGCTGACCCCGGCGGGGTCGGAGGCGCTGACGCGGGTGCTCTCCGCGCTCGACCGGCTCGAGCAGGAGGCCGCGGAGGCCTTGGGGGCGGAGCGAGCCGCGGATTTGGCGGCGTCTCTGCGCGAGGCGTCGGTCAGGCTGCGCCGGGCTTGAGCAGCTGATCCTCGACCATCAGGTGCTGGACGATCCACGCCTGCAGCTCGGCCGCCAGCATCAAGGGATCGATCGGCTTTCCGGCTGCAAGTTCATGCTCGAGCTCGGCGGCGCGGGCACGGAACTGCTCGTGCATGCGGCGGTGCTCCGGGTAGCGGTGAGGCGCCCGAGACAGCCAGAGCTCCTCCTCGGTGTCGAAGTGCACCCGGGCGTAGGTGGTTAGCCCGTGCACGGCCTCGGACAACTCCCGATGGCTCGCAGTCGGTTTGGCCGCGAGGTCCAGCAGGCTCCCCAGCAGCTCGAACAGCATCCTGTGCTGGGAGTCCACCTCCACGTCTCCGACGCTGAACGCATCGCTCCACTGCGGCTTGGCCATCCCTAGGAACCTCCACTGTAACCATCGGCTCTCTTGGGAGAGCGAAAGACTGGGCGCAAGACAGCGTATTCGGAATTGTGCAATTTCCCGCAAGAACCATGAATGCTGCGAAATCCGATTTGGATGGAGCCAAAGAACGCCGATGGAAACCGTGGAAGGTCGCCCGAAAGACTACGGCGACGCAGTAGGAGGCAGCAGTTGGGCTGGATTTTCAATCTGAAGACGTCGACGAAGCTCGCGCTGGGCTTCGGCTTGGTGTTGGTGCTGATGGTCGCGATGGCGGCGGTGGCAATCGTAGGGGCTGCCCGCTCCGAGGCCGCCACGGTGGTTCTCCACGAGGACGCTCTCGACGGCGTGTCCACGATCAAGTCCATCTACGCAGAGATGCTCCGCTTCCGAATGCGCCACTATCGGTTGCTGGCGTACGACGACAAAGCGGCTATCGAGAAGGGTCTCGGCGAGATCGAGCAGGCGCGCCAGTCCGTTGAGGACAAGATGGCCGAATACGAGAAGACGGTCCAGGGGGAAGAGGACACCAAGCTGTTCCAAGCGCTGAAGACGAGCTGGCAGGGATACCTGGCGATCGACCAAGGGTTTCTCGACCTGGTCAAGAAGGGCGAGCTCGCTGAGGCGCGGGTCTACATTGAAAGCAAGAACCGCGACCACGCCAGGAACTCACTGGAGCCTGCGCTGGATGCGCTCGTCGCGTACAACGAGAAGCTTGGCGAGCAGCAAGCCGCGAGCGTGGCCAAGATGGCGCGCGACCTTCGCACGGAGATGCTGGTGCTAGGCGCTATCTCCGTGGCGGTTGCGATCGTGGTCGCCACCTTCCTCGGGCGGACGATCGGCGGGGCGACCCGGACGCTGTCCGAGCAGCTGGAGAAGCTGGCCAAGGGCGGCGTCCACGACCTTTCGCTGGCGCTGCAGGCGATGGGCCGGGGCGATCTGACCCAGGAGTGCAAGATCGTCTCCAAGCCCCTGGAGGTGCGCACCGACGACGACCTGGGCCGGATGATGCGGAGCTGCAACGAGCTGCGCGAGGCGGTCGTGCGGAGCATCGAGGGGTACAACGAGGCCCGTCGGAGCTTGGCGGCGATGGTGGAGCAGCTGCGCGCGGCGGCGCTGCAGGTGGAGGAGACCTCGGGCGCGCTCTCCGCGGCGACGGAGCAGTCGGGCCGGGCGAGCACGGAGATCGCGCAGGGCAGCGAGCGCCTGGCGACCAGCGCGGGCGAGGCGGCCAGCGTGATGGAGGGCCTGGAGCGCTCGGTGCGGGAGGTCAAGGCGGCGAGCGAGTCGCAGACGGAGCAGGTGCGCGGCGCAGACGCCCGGCTGAAGGAGGCGACGGAGGCGATCGGCCAGGTGGCCTCGGCGGCGCAGGCGGCCGCGGCGGTGGCCGGGGAGGGCCGGCGCCGGGTGGAGGAGATCGTCTCGGCCAACCAGCGGATCAACCAGCAGGTGGAGGCCTCGGCCTCGCAGGTCCGGGAGCTGGACGAGGCGAGCCAGCAGATCGGGGCGATCGTGCAGTCGATCGAGCAGATCGCCGAGCAGACCAACCTGCTGGCGCTGAACGCGGCGATCGAGGCCGCCCGGGCCGGCGAGCACGGCCGCGGGTTCGCGGTG
>CALGMO010000030.1 GCA_937961665.1 uncultured Fimbriimonadaceae bacterium | reverse complement strand
CGAAGTGCACACCCGACTCCAGCAGCTCCTTCATGCTGAGCTGTGGCATAGTTCCTCCAGGGTTTTCGGTTCCTCCGGACCGAGCCGAAGCCGGCGCCCCGCGACCCGCCCGAGGCGGGACCCTGAGGGGCTTGCGGTCCGTGCGAATTGGAGCAATTAGGATACCCCGCGAGAAGGAAATCTTGTGGAACGCTACGAGCTGAGATCCATCGAGCTGTGGTCGGCCTACCGTGGTTGCGCCTTCCTAGAGGGCCCTTGGATCGAGAGGGTGTACCCGGATTGCCGGGCTCTCTTCTTCCCGGGGAAGGTGCACATCCCCCGTTCCCTGGCGCGGCGCATTCGCAAGCGCGACTACGAGGTGACCTTCGACCAAGCGTTCTTGGACGTCGTGAGGGCGTGCAAACGCCCCTGCGGCTGGATCTGCGGAGAGCTCGAGATCGGCTACGAGGAGGCGTTCCAGGAGGGCTGGGCCCACTCGTGCGAGGTGTGGAGAGACGGCAACCTGGCCGGGGGCGTCTTCGGGGTGGGCATCGGGAAGGTGTTCCTCGCCGAATCGATGTTCCACAGGGAGCCGTACATGGGCAAGATCGCTCTTGTCCACCTCCTCGACCGTTGCTTCGAGCTGGGGTTCCAGGTCGTCGACGGCGAGCAATTCAAAGACGATCTCGCGAGGCTGGGAGCAATTGGGTGCACGAACTACTCGTTCAGCCTGATGACCTACGATTGGATGGAGGAAGAGACGCCCTGGTCCCCGAAACCCGTGGCTCTCAGAACCTAGCATTTCTGCCCGGAACGGCGAGAGCAGCCCAGCCCGATGATTCCCTTGGTGGCGGGGAGGGGGCACGGATCGCCCCCGATCGCGACAGGGGATTCTGCCGATGGCACGGAAGCAACTCAAGATCGTGCGGCTGATCGAGCCCGAACTCTGCCTGGACTGCCGTTTCGCCCAGATGGCGGACGTGGAGGACCAGTCGGGGAACCTCCAACGGATGATCTACTGCCGCCGGCTCGACTGCGACAACTGGGACTTCGCGAGCGCGGAGCCAGCCAAGAGCCTGCGGGTCGAGGAGGACGAGGCGGCGTAAAGTTCCGAGACGCATCCGAGCGACCTTCCTTTACAATGGTTGTACGAGGAGGTTGCTATGGAGGCAGTCTCGAAACGGTATCCCGAGCGGGAGGACTACGACGACCTCAGCTCGTTCGCCCCTGTCGAGGTGCACCCGCACCCAGAAGGTTCCGCAGGCGAGCCGCCGAAGCCGGGCGGTTGGCATCCGCCCGCGGTGGCGGTCGTCCCCCAGACGCGCGTTCGATTTCGCGTCTCTTGGCTGCTGAGCTGGATCGTTCTTGCGGGAGGGCTATTCGGTCTGATCCTGGGAGCGATGGCCCAATCCTCCGCCGGGGTGGCGGACGACCGGCTGGGTCTGTGGTACCTCGGGATCGCGGTCCTCACGGTCGTGGTGATGCTGAGGCTTCTCTCTCAGCTCGGCAATGGAACCCTGGCGCCCCCGCACGTGGCCGCCCTGGCCCAGGAGAGGGGGATGCTCAAGGCGCTCCCGACGAAGGTCCGAATCATCGCCGACGGCAAGGAGATCGGAGAGGACGAGGGGCTGGTTCGCTTTGAACACGGCGTCCTCGCCTTCGTGGGGGTCTGCTGCGAGTTCGCGATTGGCAGCCAAGACATTCGGCTGGTGTCCTCGTGCGGTCAGTCGGTCGACTTTCCGATCGGTCTGGAGCGCTCGCCTAGGATCGCCCTCCGGCACCCGGAGAGGCAGCTCGAGGTGTGCTTCCGGCCTTGGTCCAGGCTGACGCCGGACGACCCGCGCGACTGCAGTTACCGATTCGCGCACGAGTTCCGGCGGTTCGTGCACGCCTGGAGGCCCGGCGCGGGCGAGCGGAGGTGGCCTCCGACCGAGCCGAAGCCGTTGGACCAGCCTGGCGGCGCGGAGCTACAGCTCGGCGCCAGCGGAGCGTAGGGCCGTCCGGACGTCCTGGAGCCAGAGTTCGAACGCGGCGCGGGCCCGCTGAGCCAAGGCGGCACGGCGCGCCTGCTTCTCGCGAATCGGCGGATCGAGCGGCGGGAAGAGGCCCCAGTTCGCGTTCATGGGGGCGAAGTCCCGCTCGGTCTGGTCCGCCAGGTACGCCAGCAGGGATCCCAGGACGCAGTCGGCCGGCGGCTCGGCCGGCTCCAGACCGGACAGGTCGAGAACGGTCCAGAGTCCAGCGAGCAGGCCCGTGGCTGCAGACTCCATGTAGCCCTCCACCCCGGTGATCTGGCCGGCGCAGCGAACCGTAGGCCAGGCCTTCAGCCGCAGCGTCCTGCCCAAGACCTCGGGAGCGTGCAGGTACGTGTTTCGGTGGATCACCCCGAACCGAACGAACTCGGCGTTCTGCAGGCCCGGAACGAGACGGAACACGCGGGCTTGCTCGCCCCATTTCAGCCGCGTCTGACAGGCCACCAACGAATAGAGCGTTCGGTCGGCGTTCTCTGGGCGGAGCTGCAGCACGGCGTATGGTCGTCGTCCGGTGCGAGGGTCGGTCAATCCGACCGGTTTGAAGTTGCCGAAAGCCAGGGATCGGGCGCCCCGACTCGCGATCTCCTCGATCGGCAGGCACCCCTCGAAATACCGGACTCCCTGCTCGAAGTCGTGCAAGGGGGCGCGCTCCGCGGCTAAGAGCGCCGCAACGAAGGCCTCGTACTCCTCCTTGGTGAACGGGCAGTTCAGGTAGTCCTCGCCGCCCTTGCCGTAGCGGCTCCCGGCGAAGGCCACGGAGCGGTCGATGGACTCCGCGGTCACCGTGGGGCTGACGGCGTCGAAGAAGAAGAGGCGGCCGCTTCCGGTCACCGTCGCGAGCCATTCCGCGAGGCCGTCCGAGGTGAGCGGGCCGGTGGCCACGACGACCGGGCCGTCCCCGAGCCACCGTGCCACGTCGTCGCCCGTCGCCTCCCTCTCCTCGAGCAGAACGTTGGGCTGGCCTCGCAGCGCTTCGGTGACGCCCCGAGCGAAGGCCTCCCGGTCGACCGCCAAGGCCTCTCCGCCGGGGACCCGGCAGCGGTCCGCGACGGCCAGAGTGAGGCTCCCCAGCTCGCGCATCTCACGCTTGAGCAGCCCGGCCGGCGTCGACTCCAGGTCGCTCTTGAAGCTGTTCGAGCAGACGAGCTCCGCAAAGTGCCCCGTCCTGTGGGCCGGGGTCGAGCGTGCGGGTCTCATCTCGACCAGCCGAACCGCGTGCCCGGCACGGGCGATCTGCCAAGCGGCCTCCGAGCCCGCCAGCCCGGCTCCGATCACCGTCGCGGACGGCCTCATCCCCGCTCTGCGATCTCCCTCAGAACGGCGTTGCCCATCTCGGCGGTCCCGACATAAGGCTCGCCGTCGGCGGCGAGGTCCCTCGTCCGGACGCCGCGCTCCAGAACGCGCCCGACCGCCTTCTCGATGCTGTCCGCGGCATCCGGCCTGCCGAGGGAAAGGCGGAGCAGCATGGCGGCGCTCAGGATCGTGGCGATGGGGTTGGCGAGGTTCTGGCCGGCGATGTCGGGTGCCGAACCGTGCGCCGGTTCGTACAAGCCGAACGGGTTCGCGCCGCCGTTTGGCCGAAGGCTGGCCGAGGGCAGCATGCCGAGGGACCCGGTGAGCATCGCCGCCTCGTCGCTGAGCACGTCGCCGAAGAGGTTCTCCGTGACGATGACGTCGAAGCGCCGAGGGTTGCGGACCAGCTGCATGGCGCAGTTGTCCACCAGCAGGTGCTCCAGCTGCACATCGGGGAACTCTTCCGCCACCCGCTCGACGGTCTCCCGCCAAAGCCGGCTCGTCTCCAGAACGTTGGCCTTGTCGACGCTGGTGACCAAGCACCGTCGCTGCCGCGCCATGCGGAAGGCCACGTGGGCGACCGACTCGATCTCCTCGACCGAGTAGACGCACGTGTCGACGGCGACCCGGCCCTGCTCGCGCCGCTCGCGAGGCTGGCCGAAGTAGATGCCGCCGGTCAGTTCGCGCACCACCACGAGGTCTACCAATCCGGCGTCTCCCTTCAGCGGGCTCGCCGCCAAGAGGGCGGGGTACGTCTTGGCCGGGCGGATGTTGGCGCTCAGACCGAGGCCCTTGCGGAGAGCCAGGAGGCCACCGATCTCCGGACGGAGCTGCACCGGCTGAACGTTGTCCCACTTGGGGCCGCCGACGGCGCCGAGCAGCACCGCGTCGCTCTCCCGACAGGCCGCCAGGGTGCTCTCGGGCAATGGGCTGCCGACCTCGTCCAAGGCGGCCCCCCCGATCGGCCTCCGGACGAGCTCCACGTCCGGCGCGACGCGTCGGAGAACGCGCTCGGCCTGCTCGACGACTTCGGGTCCGATCCCGTCCCCGGGCAGGACGGTCACCAAGGGTCTAGCCATGGACTCCCATTATGCGGGAATCGTCGCCAGTCGAGGGTCCGAGGAAGATCGGAGCGTCCAGAAGGCAGTGGACCGCGGGCGCGGCGGGGTCCGCCCCCAGGCGCTGGATCAGAAGCTCGATCGCCACCTCTCCGATGCGCTCGAACGGCTGCACCGCCGTGGTGAGGAACGGCTCGCCCTGATAGGTCTGGATGCCGTCGATGCCCGCGACGGCCACGTCGCCCGGCACACGGACGCCGAGGCTCCTCAGGCCTTCGATCAGACTCAGGGCCACCCGATCGTTCACAGCGAACACGGCCGTGGGCCGGTCCGGAAGGCTCATCATCCGTTCGGCCATGGCCTTCCAGACCTCGTGATCGTCGAGGGCCTGGGACTGCGAGAACACGAGGCTCTCGTCCAGCGGGATGGAAGCGCGCGACAGCGCCTTGCGGTAACCCGCCGCTCTGTCCTGCACCGCGGACGCCGCGTCCTGGTTGGTCACGTGGGCGATCCGTCGGTGGCCCTTGCGGATCAGATGGGTCACCAGCCGCTCCGCCACGTGCAGGTTGTCGATGCCGACGAAGTCCGCGTCGATGCCTCGAGGAGGCAGCCGGTCGACGAAGACCATCGGAATGCCCGCGTCGCGAACCTTCAGGAGGGTTGCGAGGTTCTCCTCGCCCCCGAGGTACCAGAGCACGATTCCGGCGACGTCCTGGTCTTCGAGGACGTTGAGGAGGAACTGCCTCTCGGCCTGCACCATGTCCGGGTCGTCGGGCGGCGCGCTGAAGACGAGGCGATGGTTGTCGTGGTCGAGCGCGCGCTGGATTCCCAGCATCAGCGCGGGACCCTCGGGCGCTGCCCACCCGTACCGCAGCCAAAGGGCGAACGTGTGCCGGCCCTGGATGGTCGCCCGGTGGTTCGGCACGAGGTGCGGCGCCTGGACGATCGGCCTGCTCCTCGGGTGGCAGAGCAGCACTCCCATCCTCTCGAGCTCGCCGATCGCCGCGCGGACGGTGATCCGGCTGACGGCGAGGTCCTGGGCCAAGGCCCGCTCGGAGGGCAGGCGCGAACCTGCGCGGTACGCCCCGCTCGCGATCCTCCTCTCGATCTCCTTCAGCACCATACTGACCAGGGGCGTACGCTTCGGTTCCATTCTTGGAATCATCTTATCCCAAGAATGGCCGCACAGGGCTGAGAATGATCCAGAAATGCCTAAATTCCGATCGCCTTCAGCACCACCCGCTTTCTGCGCTGGCCGTCGAACTCCGCGTAGAACACCTGCTGCCAAGGGCCGAGGTCGAGCCGGCCTTCGGTGATCGGAAGAATGACCTGGTGGTGCAGCAGGAGGTTCTTGAGGTGGGCCTCCCCGTTGTCCTCGCCGGTCTGGTGGTGGCGGTAGTCGCCCTTCGGCGCGAGACGGTCGAGCCACTCGCGGATGTCGTCGATCAGGCCGTACTCGAGGTCGTTCACGTAGACGGCCGCCGTGATGTGCATGGCGCTCACCAGGATCATGCCTTCTTGGATGCCCGAGCGCCGCACGGCCTCCTGCACGCGGTCCGTGATGCAGACGAACTCCTCCCGCTGGGAGGTCTGGAACCACAGGTATTCGGTGTGTGTCTTCACGGGTTGCTCCATTGGAACTGAATCAAGACGAGAGACGCCGGCGGCAGAAGCGCCTCGATGCGGGAGCCGGATGCGAGCCGCAAGGCCAGCGGCCGCACCGTGACGGTCTCGCTGTCCAGGTTGGTCTCGTCGAGCCGGCCTCCGGCAACGCAGAGCCCTTCGGCGGAGCGCACCAAGCCGCCGGTCACGCGCAGCCGAATCGGGTGCGCGCGCTCCGCATCTCGGTTCAGCACGAGAACGGAAGCCTCTCGGCGCCCGGGTTCCCGACAGGCCACGAACTGGAGCGCCGGGTAGGCGGGACGGTGCCCCGGCTTGACGACGCGGACCGACAGCCCGCGAACCTCGAGGAGGCCATCGACCGGTCCCTCTCCCGCGATCACCCTCCACGCGATCAGGCAACCCTTGCTTCCTTGGAGCGTCTGGAGCCGGCCCGAGAACTTCCGCCAACTGCGAGCCTCCTCGACCCCCTCGATGGCAACTCCGGAGTGGTACGGTTCCCATCCGCGCCGATCCAGGACGCTGAGGCCGAGCCGCGCCCCGGCCGCGTCGCCGACGAACCGGCCCTGGAAGGAGACCTCCAGCAGGGCGCCGTCCGGGCCGTCGACGGCGGCCAGCAGGGGGTGCAGGTCCGCGGTCGCCCCCCTGAGCCGCAGCCGGATGACACCGTCTTCGACGGTGGACTCGGCCTTCGGCTCGGTGTGTGGCTGGAAGGCGGCGGGCTGGTACAGGCTGCGTGCCTCCAGGCTCTCCGGCTCGGCTCGGTCGCCCTCGCAGCGCTGGGTGATGCCGATCTGCTGGGGTGGGAGAAACGTCACCGGAGGCCCGGTTCGGCCTGTGGCTATCCATCGGCCGCGCAGGCCGCGATGCAGCAGCTCGTACGCTCGGTAGGCCGGGAGGCGGCGCAGCGAGGGCACCCCGCGGTTCTGAACCATGCCCCAGTAGCCGTTGGCGAACTGCCAGTAGTTGGCCGCGGCGACTCCCGACCGCGGATCGGCCAGATCCATGACGAACCCTGCGCAGAAGAGCGCGGACGCCAACGAGAAACGCATCGGAGCCGGTCTCTCTTGGAGGTACATCGCGTTGAACTCGGTCACCGCCAAGGGGAGCTCCTTGCCCGCGGCCCGACGAACCTTGGCGCGCCAAGATTGGAGGTCGTCGCGGAAGGCGTCGATCGACGCCAAGGGAGCCTGCTGCACAAACCGCTGGGGCAGGGCCAGCGCCTGTGCGTCGCTCGTCAGGACGACCGAGTAGCAGTGTACGACGGCGAAGTCGGCCAAGGGCGCCGTACATCGCAAAACGGTGTCGTTCCAGCCGTCGTTCCAAGCCGGGAAGGTGGTGGACGTCAGCGTTCCGCATCGGATCCTCGGGTCGACTGCCTTCATCGCCTTGGCGCAGGCCAGAAACCAGTCGGCGTACTGGTCGGCCGCCCACCGGGTCTTCGGTTGCAGGTCATGGTTGCCGTGGTCCGATTCGTTCCCGAGCTCGAACCACAGCACGCCGTACGGTTCGGCGTGGCCGTTCCTCGCGCGCTCTTGGGCCCACGGGTGTTCGGGAGACGCCGGGGCGTTCAGGTACTCCACCAGCTGGGCCGCCTCGTCCGGAGTGCAGGAGTAGTCGCTGACCGTGATCAGCGGGATCGCCCCCAAGGCGCGGCAGTAGGCCAAGAACTCGTCCAGGCCGAACGCGAAGCGACTGCGCTTGGAGAGCGGTCCGACGGTCTCCTTCCAGCGAAAGCCGTGCGCCAGGCACCCGCCGGGATAGCGAACGACGGGGATGCCGATGGCCCGGGCGGCTTCCAGAATGTCCGCGGTCGGCCGTCGTTTGTCTGGGTCCCAAACGCCTGTTCCCGTCCTTGTGACGAACGGATCCGACTCCGCCGCGAAGATGCCCTTCGGGTCCGCGGCCTCGATGTTGTGACCGAGGACCAGCCTGTTGACCGGGCCGAGGTCGCTCCGCAGGTCGACGTTGATCTCCACCCGCGGGGCTGGCGGATCCCAGACCGAGAGCGCGAGCCGCAGCGCGACAGTCGAGGCCAGCATGGCCGGATGCTAGCTCCATCGCGATGGGGAAGGCAACTGGTCTGCCGGGGGCCGGTTCGGCTTTCGGTAAACTCCACCCCATGGTCGCAGAACTCAAGGAGCTTTGGCGCTTCCGGGAGTTGCTGTGGACCATGGTTGAGCGCGAGATCCGCATCCGCTACAAGAACAGCGTCGGCGGCTTTCTGTGGTCCCTCATCAATCCGCTGGTCACCGTCCTCGTGATGACGGTGGTCTTCAAGTATCTGGTGGGCAATCAGACGGAGAACTTCGCGGCCTACATCCTCGCGGCCTACCTGCCATACATGTTCTTCCAGTTCGCAGTGATGGACGCGGCACAGTCGATCCTCGTCTCTTTGCCGCTGCTCCGCAAGATCTACTTTCCGCGCGAGATCCTGCCTCTGGCGATCATCCTGAGCAACTTCATCCACTTCGTGCTTGCGCTAGCCGTGTTCTTCGCCTATCTGTTGGCGGTCTATGTGATCCATCCCGGCGTCTGGCCGTTCCAGATCACGACGCTCTGGCTGCCGGTGCTGCTGGTGGTCAACCTGGCCTTGGCCGCGGGAGTCGGTCTCGCCGTGGCGGCGCTGAACACGTTCTACGAGGACGTGAAGTACATCGTGGGCGTGGTTCTGTACCTGATGTTCTTCCTCAGTCCGATCATGTACTTCAGCGAGAACGTCCGGTACTCCAGCGCCCTCCAAGGTCCGATGGGGGATCTGGTCTACCGCCTCTACCACCTGAATCCCATCGCGGCGCTGGCCACGGCCTATCGGAAGATCCTGCTGGCGCCTCAGGCGGTGTACGTGGAGGGAAGGAAGGTGCCTCCGCTGCCCATGGACTGGGCCAATTTCGCAGTCGTGTCGCTGATCTGCTTCGCGGTTCTGGTGGGAGGATACGCGCTGTTCAACCGCCTCAAGTGGAGGTTTGTGGAGAGGCCATGAGCGGGTCTCCGGCGATCGTCGCGCGCGACCTCGTGAAGGAGTTCGTCGTGTCTCACAGCGGGGCGAACAGCCTCAAGACGAAGATCCTCTGGTTCCGGCGCGCCCGCGTGGAGAAGCTGCGGGTTCTGGACGGGGTGTCGTTCGACATCGCGCGGGGCACGTGCGTGGCGGTGATCGGGAAGAACGGGGCGGGCAAGAGCACCCTGCTGGCACTGCTCGCGAAGGTCTACCGGCCCACAGCCGGACTGATTCGTGCCGAGGGCAGGATCGCGCCGTTGCTGGAGCTCGGCGCAGGGTTCCACCCGGACCTGACCGGCCTGGAGAACGTGTTCTTCAACGGGGTGATCCTCGGGCTGAGCCGCAGGGAGATCTCGCGGCGCATCGACCGCATCGTGGAGTTCTCCGAGATCGGCTCGAGCATCGACGCCCCGGTGCGGACCTACTCGAGCGGAATGCTCGCGAGGCTCGGCTTCGCGGTCGCAGTCCATATGGACGCCGAGATTCTGTTGGTCGACGAGGTGCTGTCGGTCGGCGACCTTCAGTTCGAGCGCAAGTGCATCCGGCGCATCGAGGAGTTCCGCGAGTCCGGAGGGACGATCTTCTTCGTCTCGCACCACTTGGACACGGTCCGCAAGGTCGCCGACCGCTGCATCTGGCTCAAGGACGGCCGGATCGAGGCGGACGGGGATCCGGCGGAGGTCACCGCGCTCTACGAGGATCGGATGGGCCGCTGATCGGAGCGAGCAGCACGCGGAGGAACAGGCCCGCGGCTCTCCAGCATCGGGGCCCCAGGCCTAGGGTTGCCAAGGTCAGCACGGT
>CALGMO010000029.1 GCA_937961665.1 uncultured Fimbriimonadaceae bacterium | reverse complement strand
CGCGGCGATCGAGGCCGCCCGGGCCGGCGAGCACGGCCGCGGGTTCGCGGTGGTGGCCGAGGAGGTGCGCAAGCTGGCCGAGCAGTCCAGCGCGGCCACCAAGGAGATCGCGGCGCTGATCGAGAACGTGCGCTCCAACGTCGGGCGCACCGTGGAGGCGATCGGCCAAACGGCGCCTCTGGTGCAGGAGAGCGACGCCCTGAGCGCCCAGGCGGCCGGATCGCTGGAGGAGATCGCCGCATCCACCGCGCAGGTCGCCGCCCGCGCCGAGGGCGTGGCGCAGACCGCGCTGTCGGTGGCCCAGGCCATGCGGGCGGTCCGCGAGGCGGCCCAGCGGAACGTCTCCGAGCTGGGGGCGATGAAGGACGGCGCGCAGGAGGTGGCCTCCGCGATCCAGGGCGTGGCGGCGGTGAGCGAGGAGACGGCCGCCAGCGCGGAGGAGATGAGCGCCACGGCGGAGGAGGTCAGCGCCTCGGCGGGAGAGCTGGCCGCCATGGCCGAGCAGCTCAACGAGATCGTGAGCCGCTTCCAGGTGGAGGGCCAGACCCGGCTTCGGCTCGCGGCCTGAACCAAAGCCGGTGCAAGCGCGAGGGGCGGGGCCGGAATCGGCCCCGCCCCCTTCACTCTTCGATCGGCCCGATCCGGACCCGGTGCAGCACCCTCGTCAGGGACGAGCCCCCCTTCCCATCCGGCGAGGGCTTGCGGAACTCCGTTAGGAACGACAGCGCGCCCGACAACGGAACCCCGCTCGGCCTCACGGTCAGGGAGCCGGAGCCCCTCGTCGGCCCCGCCGAGGCCTCCACGCGCAGCCCGATCGCCCGGGGCGCGACGCTCTCCACCCGAAAGACGGCCTTCAGGCTCGCGGGCAGAGGCGGGTACGTCGGGAGCTCCCCTCTCCAGCTCTGGCCCCGGCGCGGCCGCTCCGCGGGCATCGGCACGCAGAACGGCGCCGCCGGGGGCTGTCCGGGTGGCATCGGACGCGTCCGGGCCCGCCCCACGGTGCGGCCGTTCACCCGCGTCGGGCCGATCCGCACCGTCCACGAGGCTCCCTCCAGACGGAGTCGGAACGGCACGGTCTGCTCCGGCGCGGAGACGCGCATGCCGTCGGCGCCGATCTCCTCCTGGGCCAGGACGATCTGGTACGAGGCCTCGGCCGGCGGGGCCTCCGGCGAGGGGGGGCCGAGCAGCGCGAGCCAACCGATCATCGCGGGGCGTTCCCTTTGGCCTGCGACTCCGCCATCACGGAGTTGATGTACGTCTGCTTGTACTCAGGAGGGATGTTCGGATCCTCCTGGATCTTGCGGATGCGCTCCTCGGGAGTCATGTTCTGCCGGACCACGGTGCCCTCGCTGGGCGCGCGTGACTCCTCGGAGGACCGGCCGCACCCGCACGCGGCGACCAGCGCCGCGGCGAGAAGGATGCTGGAAACTCGAAGGTTCATGCAAGGCTCCCTTGGGGCGGCCCCTTGCGGGGCCGCCCCCGCGCTCGTCAGTTGTACTCGCGGATGCTGTTGGCGGCGTTCTTGATGCGCTGCACCTCGTCCGCCCCCACGGAGTTGTTGAAGCCCCAGGCGTCCGAGTCGATCGTCGCCTTGATCTTGTAGCGCTTGGCGTGGCCGTCGAAGAACGCGTAGTTTCCTCCGCCTCCCCCGTCGGTCATCGAGCAGCCGATGCCGGTGCCTCCCCACGGCTGGCCCTGGGCGGTGCACTCGTAGGTCAGGCCCATGTAGATGTCCAGATCGGGGAACGGCAGCTTGCTGGGAACCAGCATCACGGTGCCGGCCGGGTTCTCGAAGATCGTCATCTGGCCGCCGCCGCCCGCGTCGCCCACGTTCGGCCAGAAGCGCGCCGAGTTCCCCAGCTCATTCTTGCCGGCGCTCATGTTCACCGCGTAGGAGCGCGGATAGCGGGTGGTCTCGTCGCCGGCCCCGGGCATGCCCCACCACACGGGAGCGTTCGACCAGGCGTTGGTGGAGAGCGGCGACTGGAAGATGCCACCGTCGCCCGCCGTCTGGAACGCCGTGCCGATCTGGCCGGCCCGGCCGCCGCCCGCCTTGATGTACGGAAGGGTCAGGTCCTTCCAGTTCTTCATGCGCGGGGTCCACCAATCCGCGCCGTTCTCCACAACCCGGTTGAACGGCGCGGTGTCGTCGTGGTCCGAGGCGTACATCATGAAGCCCAGGGCGATCTGCTTGACGTTGCTCAGGCACGCGGACCTCTTGGCCGCGGTCTTCGCCTGGGCGAACACGGGGAACAGGATGGCCGCCAGGATGGCGATGATCGCGATGACGACCAGAAGCTCGATGAGGGTGAAGGCTCGGTTCCTTCTCACGTTGGTTCAACCTCCGTTGGTTCGATGGATGGGGGACAGGGCGACCGCCGCCAGGGCCGACGCCGGCCCGGACTCGGTCGCGGGATGCAGAAGAGCGGGCACCTCGATGGTCACCGGCCCGCTCCGGTCGCCGTCCATGCGGCGCTGGAGCTGCTCGGTGGCCCGGCGCCCGATGCCGTACACGTCCTGCACCACGCGGTGGTGGCGCCAGGGGTCGCGGAACATCAGCTGGGGCCAGTCGTTGAAGAACGCCAGGCGCAGGTCCTGCGGAGCGCGGAGTCCGGCGCCCTCGGCGGCCTCGAGGGTGGCCAGCGCGACGTAGTCCTCCACGCAGAACACAGCCGTCACACCTTCGGACGGGCGGGTCAGGGCGATGAGCGCGTCCCTCACCGCCTGGATGAGCAGTGCCGGCTCGTTCTCCAGAGCCTGGGGGAACCATCGCACCCAAGGCTCCGGATCGCCGCAGCCGGCCCCCCGAAGCGCCTCCACGAAGGCCGCGTGGCGGTCGGCCACCGAGGAGAACGTCGGCTTGTGGAAGGAGAAGAACGCGATGCGCCGGTGGCCCTCGGCCAACAGGAGCTCCACGGCCCTCCGGGTGGCGTCCTTGTTGTTCGTGGCCACGAGGTCGGTGCGCAGCCCCTCGGGACGGCGGTCCAGCGCCACGACCGGGGTTCCGCCGTCGATGGCACGGTGGAAGGCCTCGTTGTTCCCTGGGGTGGCCACCGGGTACGCGAGAATGCCGTCCGCGTCGAGGGCGAAGCGGTCCAGCAAGCGCGCCTCTCGGCGGGGGTCGTCGTCGGACCGGGCGACGACGAGGCCGGTCTCCTCACCCAGCGCGTCCTGGATGCCGCGCAGCAGGTCGGTGTGCGGGAAGTTGTAGCGCGGATCCATCCGGTCGACGATCAGCGCGACGCGACCGGTGCGGGCCTCCGCCCGGTCCGCCACGACCGTCCCCGAGCCCTTGGTGCGCACCACGAGGCCTAGGCGGCGCAGCTCGGCCAGCGCGCGGTGCGCCGTCGGCCGGCTGACGCCCCACTCGGCGGCGAGCCTGGCGTCCGACGGGAGCCGGTCGCCCGGCCGGAGCTCGCCGCGCTCGATGCGCTCCCGGAAGTGGAGCATGATGCGTTCCCAGAGGCCTTCCGCCATAGCCTTTGCCTTTGCGAATCAGCTAATGCTGATTTGGCAGCACGCTTTACTATACAGCGGGTTTCGTTCCGGCGCAAGACCGCAGCGGAAGAACGCGAAAAATCCCCTGGCTTTTCTTGGCGATTTGACCAAAAGTGCGCGTATAATCCCAGCTGATGAATCGCGCCGTCTTCGCCCAGCGAGCCGCCGTGCTGAAGGCCATGGCCCACCCCACCCGGCTGATGATCCTGGATCTTCTGCGCGACGGGGAGCGCTGCGTGTGCGAGATCCACGCGACGGTCGGGAGCGACCTCACCACCGTGTCCAAGCACCTCTCCGTGCTCAGGTCGGCCGGACTGGTGAGAGACGAGAGGCGCGGCCAGCAGGTGTTCTACACGCTGCTCGTCCCCTGCCTGAACTCGTTCGTCGAGTGCGTGGACGCCGTGGTCTCCCGCCGCCTCTCCGAGGCGCTCGAGGCGCGCGGCGCGATTCTGGAGGCGACCACACGATGAAGCTTCAGATTCTCGGAACCGGATGCCCCAAGTGCAGGGCGCTCTACCAGGCCGCCGAACAGGCCAACCAGGCCGAAGGCTGGAACGCCGAGCTGGAGAAGATCGAGGACATCCGAAGGATCATCGAGTTCGGGGTCATGCAGACCCCCGCCCTGGCCTTGGACGGCAAGGTGCTTCTGACCGGACGGGTCCCCTCGGCGAAGGAGATCGCCGAGCTGGTGGCCAAAGCTCGCTGAACGAGGAGGAAACCATGTCGCAGTGCTGCCAGTCCAGCAACGTGATGCTGCTCGCCTGCTCCGGCGGATCGAACGTCGGACAGCTCGCCAACGATTGCGCCAAGAGGCTCACCCAGCTGGGGCAGGGCAAGATGTTCTGCGCCGTCGGGGTGGCCGCCCAGCTGCCCATGCCCAACGGCTCGACCTTCGTGGACGCCGCCCGCGCCGCGGACGTGCGCGTGGCGATCGACGGCTGCGGCGTGCGCTGCGTCGGCAAGGCGCTCGAGGCCGCCGGCCTGCCGGTCGACGTGCAGGTCGTCCTGACCAGCGAGATGCCGATGGAGAAAGGCTACAACTTCGACTACGGCGATGCGGGAATCGCCAAGGCCGCGGGCCTGGTCGCCGACAAGCTGAAGGGTCTGACGAGCTGACCCCATGGGCAAGTCGTTCTGGATCGTGGCCGCGTTCCTTCTGGCGGCGGCCGTCGTGGTCGGCATGAAGCGGAGCCCCGAGCCCGCCCCTCCGGAGCCCGCGCCCGTGGCGTCCGCCCGGCCGAAGTCCGAGGCCGCCCCCAGCCTCCCGACGCTGGTGGAGATCGGCTCCGAGAGCTGCATCCCCTGCCAGGCCATGCAACCGGTGCTGGCGGAGCTCCGCCGAGACTTCGACGGGAGGCTGAGGGTGCTGTTCTACGACGTGCGGGTGCATCCGGAGGTCGCCCAGCGCTTCGGCATCGAGAGCATCCCCACCCAGGTGTTCCTGGACAAGAACGGGAAGGAGCTCTTCCGGCACGTCGGCTTCTGGCCCAAGGAGGAGATCGTCGCGAAGTTCAAGGAGCTCGGGGTCGGCCTGTGACGGGCCTGATGGAAGCCCTGACGAGGGCCGTCGAGGGCAGCTTCGGGCTGGCCTTGGCGGCCTCGTTCCTGTGGGGCGTGGCGAGCATCGTGCTGAGCCCCTGCCACCTATCGGGCATCCCGCTGCTGGTGGCGTTCCTCTCCCAGGATTCCGCCGGAGGGCCTCCCCGGCCGTACCGAGTCGCGGGCCTCTTCGCCCTCGGCCTCGTGGCGAGCGTCGCGCTGGTGGGTGCCGCCACGGCGGCCCTGGGGCGCATCGCGGGCGATCTGGGTCCGTGGACGAACTGGCTGGTGGCCGCGGCGCTCGCCCTGGTCGGCCTGTTGCTGCTGGACGCCCTGCGGCTGAACTTCTCCTCTCCGAACCTCTCGCGGTTCCGGGGAGGCGGCGCGCGGGCGGCCCTTCTGGCGGGTCTCGTGTTCGGATCGGCGGTCGGGCCGTGCACGTTCGCTTTCCTCGCGCCGGTGCTCGGCGCCGGGTTCCGCGCGGGCCAGGAGGGCTGGCTGGCGGGGTCCGCGCTGGTCGCGGCGTTCGGCTTGGGCGAGGGTGTCACGGTGGTCGCCGCGGGCGGGTCGATCGGCGCCGTGCAGGCCTACCTCGACAGCCGCAAGGCCCAAACGGCCTCCCTCGCCTTCCGCCGCCTGCTCGGGGTGGCCGCCCTGGCGGCCTCGCTCTACTACATCGGCAAGGCGGTCTGATCGGCGAGGGCGCCGAAGCGACCCTGCGCGGAGAGAATGATTGGCAAGTTTGCCAAATGGTAAAGTAAAGCCATGAGTTGGAAGCACGAGTGGAAGACGCTGGCGGCGCTGGCCGCCGTGTTCCTAGCCTTCTTCTTTCTGCCGGTGGGCACGCCGCGGTTCGACAACGCGGTGCTCGAGGCGCTCTACCTGACGCGCTGGTACGCCCAGGAGCACGTGCTCCTGTGCCTGGTGCCGGCCTTCTTCATCGCCGGCGCGATCGGGGTGTTCGTGCGCCAGGAGTCCGTGCTCCGCTACCTGGGAGCGCGCGCGAAGAAGACGCTGGCCTACGCGGTGGCCTCCGTCTCCGGGACGATCCTGGCGGTTTGCTCGTGCACCGTCCTGCCGCTGTTCGCCGGCATCTACCGGATAGGCGCGGGGCTGGGACCCGCGACAGCCTTCCTCTACTCCGGACCGGCGATCAACGTGCTGGCGATCGTCCTCACGGCCCGCATCCTCGGCTTCGAGCTCGGCGTGGCGAGGGCCGTCGGGGCGGTTTCGTTCAGCGTGCTGGTCGGCCTCTCGATGCACCTTCTGTTCCTCAAGGAGGAGCAGGCGAAGTTCGAGGCCCAGGCCGGGCTGGCCGAGCCGGACGCGGGACGGCCCCTGAGCCAAACGGCCGTGTACTTCGCGTCGATGGTCGGCATCCTGGTGTTCGCGAACTGGGGCAAGCCGGACGTCCAGCAGGGCCTCTGGCACACGGTCTACACGCTCAAGTGGCCCATCACCTCGGCGTTCGCGGTTCTGCTGCTGTACTGCCTGGTCCGGTATCTGCGCGTTCCGCTGGCCAGGCTCGCCCTGCCCGCCGCCGTCACGGCCGGGTTGGCGCTGGCCCTGCCGGGGATGCCGCTGCTGAGCTTCGCGGCGGGCGCCGTCGGCCTCAGCTGGGCCATTTCCGGCCAAGAGGGCGAGCCGGCGCACTGGATGGAGACCAGCTGGGGCTACGCCAAGCAGATCCTGCCGCTGCTGCTGGCTGGGGTGCTGGTCGCGGGATTCCTGCTCGGCCGCCCGGGGCACGAGGGGGTGATCCCCAGCGAGTGGGTGCAGGCGGCGGTGGGTGGCAACTCCCTTCGGGCGAACCTTCTGGCTGCGGTGGCCGGAGCGTTCATGTACTTCGCCACGCTGACCGAGGTGCCGATCTTGCAGGGCCTGATCGGAAGCGGCATGGGCAAGGGCCCCGCGCTGTCCCTGCTGCTGGCCGGCCCGGCTCTCTCGCTGCCCAGCATGCTGGTCCTCGGGACGATCATGGGGGCCAAGAAGACTGCGGCCTTCGTGAGCCTGGTGGTGGTCTACTCGACTCTGGCCGGCTGGCTGTACGGCACGTTCTTCTAGGGCCCGCTGGGATTCCGTTTCGGCGCAGGCTTCCGACGAACGTGCGCCGCAGCCGCCCGCGGGATGGCGTAGACTCGGAGGCATGCTGGCGTTGCTCGCGGCGATGGCGCTGTCGGATTACCGCGCCCGGTTCCCCCTGCCGGACGAGGTCGTGCCGAGCGGATGGGGGGTCAACATCCACTTCACGCACCCCGCCCCCGGCGAGGTTGAGATGATCCGCGACGCGGGCTTCCGATGGGTGCGGATGGACCTCTTCTGGCACCAGATCGAGACCCAGCGGGGAGTCTACGACTTCTCCAACTACGACGTGCTGGTGGAGAGTCTCGAGAAGAACGGCCTGCGGGCGCTCTTCATCCTCGACTATGGCAACGACCTGTACCAGAAGGGCTCGCCGAGCACCCCGGAGGCCCGCGCGGCGTTCTGCCGGTTCGTGGAGGCCGCGGTGAAGCGCTACCGTGGCAAAGGCATCCTGTGGGAGATGTGGAACGAGCCCAACATCTTCTTCTGGCAGCCCGTGCCGAACGTGGAGCACTACACCGCCCTGGCGCTGGAGGTCGGCGAGACGATCCGTCGCGTGGCCCCGGAGGAGTGGTACGTCGGCCCGGCGACCAGCGGCTTCGACTGGGGATTCCTCGAGACGTGCTTCCGCAAAGGGCTGCTCCGCTATTGGGACGCGGTGACGGTCCACCCCTATCGTGGGGTGCAGCCGGAGACGGTCCTGCCCGACTGGTTCCGCCTGCGCGAGCTGATCGACCGCCACGCGCCTGCGGGCAAGCGCATCCCCGTGTTCAGTGGGGAGTGGGGCTACTCCGAGCTGTACTCCGGCCTGAACCTGGAGTTCCAGTCGCGCTGGGCGCCGCGGCAATACCTCGTCAACCTGGCGGGCGGCGCGCCGCTGTCGATCTGGTACGACTGGAAGAACGACGGCACCGACCCGAAGGAGATCGAGCACCACTTCGGCACCGTCTACCACGACCTGCGGCGCAAGCCCACCTACGACAACATCCAGGCGACCGCCCGCGCGCTGGAAGGCCACCGATTCAACAAGAGGCTGGACCAAGGGGACCCCTCGCGCTGGGTGCTGCTGTTCGAGAAGGGCGGGCAGGCGGCGACCGCGGAGTGGAGCGCCCAAACGGGTTCGGATACGCTGCCGGCGGTCCGTCCCGCCACCCTGCCGAGGGCCGTGTTGGAATGGCCCCGGCTTCCGCTCGGCACCCGCGCGGCGACCGCCGGCGAGCTGGCGTCCCTGCTCGCGTGGCCCGCCGCTCCGAAGGGCGCTAGGCTGAGGGTGGAGGCGGCTCCCTCGGAGGGCGGCCGGCCCGCGTTCTCGGTCGAGGCCGGCCCGGACCGAGCCTCCCTTGTCCGCGCGCTCGGCCGCTCCCGAGGGTTCCGCACGCCGGGGTCGGATCCCTGGCGGCTCCGCGTGGGGCTGGTCCTGCCCGAAGGAACCTTCTGGCAAGCGATGGCGTGGCACCCCGCCCATCCCTTCCGCGTGTCGTTCGCCTCGCCCGTTCCCAACGGCGTGTGGGCGCTGTTCGACGCCGGCTCGGAGGTTCCGACGGAGCCCGTGCGGGTGTCGGCCCGGGTCGGTCGCGCGACGGCCGAGGCCGAGCTGACCGGCGGAGCGGTCCGGCTGCCGGGCCTTTCCGCGGCGTCGGGATCGCTCGTCGAGGGGGCGGTGGAGTTCGGCGGGAAGCGGGTGGAACTCCCCAGGTTCGGCTTCGAGCGGATTCCCACCGACGAGCCGTCCCGATGGCAGTGGGTCGCCGACGGCGACGCCAAGGTGCCGGCGACGCTCTCGCTGGAGGCCGGCGCTCCCCCGTCCGGTCTTCCGTTCCGCGCGGACCGGGCGCTGCGCCTGCGGTACCGCTTCGAGCAAGGATGGCGGTTCGCCGAGCTGCGCCCTGCGTCTCCAATCGCTCTTCCAGCGGGGGCGCACAGCCTGTCCCTATGGGTGCACGGCGACGGCGGCGGCAACGTCCTGCGGCTCCGCTTCGTGGACGAGACCGGCCAGACGCACCAGCCGGACGGACCCAAGCTCGACTGGAAGGGGTGGAGGCTCGTGTCGATCCCCCTGCGCGCGGGCTTCGGAGGATTTTGGGGCGGGGCGCAGGATGGAAAGGTGCACGGACGTTGCCGTCTGCAGACCCTGCTGCTGGTCGACTCGGTTCCTCCCAGGCAGAACGAGGGAGAGCTGTGGGTCGCCGGGGCTTCGGTCGCCTTCACCCGCTGAGGATTCGGAAAGTTTCGGACCTTGGAAGGGTCAGAGCATCCCCCGATCTGCCGATGATAGGAGGGAGAGATGTCCGGATCGCGTTTGGACGCGGCCGCCAACCCGCTCGCGCCGTTGGTGGCCTTTCTGGGTGAGCTGAAGCAAGGGGGCAAGGTGGATTCCTGGCTCTGCCGCGCGGCCACGCTCGCTCAGGAGGAGCCGCCGACTCCGGCCATGCTCGAGCGCCTGATCGGCATCGAACCGACGCTCCATGCGAGGGTCCGCGCGCTGCTGGCCCAGGAGCTCAAGGCGGCCGGCGTGCGGTCCGACGGGTCGTTCGGGGACGCGAACAACCAGCTTGGTCCCGAGCGCGTGCAGCGCACCTGCCTCCTAGCCTGCCTCGAGCTATGGACGGAGGAGCTGTGCAAGGGATCCGAAATCAAACCTAGACCGCTCGTCTCTCAGGCGCTGGCGATCGCCGTCGCCTCCGCGCGGTTGGCCGAGAGGCTGGTGATGGTGTCCCGCTCCGCGGCGATGACCGGCGGATTGCTGCGGCACCTCGGCCAGCCGTTCCTCGTGGGCCTCGTCAAAGGACGCTACCGATCGGTCCTGCAGGCCGTCGCCGGCACCCGTCGCTCCGTGATCGAGGCCGAGGCCGACCTGCTCGGTTTCGACCACCGCTCCGCCGGCGTGGCCGTCGCCAAGCTGTGGGCGTTCCCCGCGCACGTCGCGTCGGCCGTGACCGCTGGGCACCCGATCTCCGCGACGATCGACATCTCCTGGTGCGTCATCGCGGCAGAGGCGATCGCCCACCAGCTGGGCTACGACGGCGGCGCGGCCAACAATCCGCCGGACCTTCCGATGGACAGGCTCGAGAGCGTCGGAATCCGGATGGACGACGTCGCCCGCCTCTCGCTGGAGGTCGCCAACGAGGTGCAGGCGTACGCCTCAGCCGCCTGAGCCGGCGGCCGGTTCCTCGAACATCTCGCGCTCCACGGCGTCGATGATCGCGTGCACCGCCCAGAGGTGCAGCTCCTGGATCCGCGCCGAGCCGGTCGCCTCGGGCAGGTAGGCGGCGTCGCAGAGCGGCAGCAGCGGACCGCCGTCCCCGCCGAGCAGGCCCAGCACCGCCATGCCGCGCTCCCGCGCGGTCCGAGCGGCCCGCACCACGTTCTCCGAGCGGCCGGACGTGGACAGGACCAGAAGCGCGTCCCCGGGCCGTCCCCAAGCCCGCACGGCCCGCTCGAAGATCGACTCGAACCCGTAGTCGTTCGCGGCGCAGGTGAAGTGGGTCGGGTCGCCGATCGCCATGGCCGGAAGGGGATCGCGGTCCAGCCGGAACCGGCCGGTGCACTCCTCGGCGAAGTGCATCGCCTCCGCCATGCTGCCTCCGTTGCCGCAGCAGTACACCACTCCGCCGGACCGGAAGCACTCCAACACCCTCCGCGCGATCGCCGCCACCTGATCGACCGCCGAGCCCCGCACGGCGCGCAGGTAAGCGTCGGCCGCCTCCTCAAGGGCGACCCGGATCCGTTCTTCCACGGCACGAAGATACCTCCCGCCCCGGTGCGCGCCCCGGGTAGGGATCGGGTAAGAAGCGGGCATGCACCCCGGACTGGTCTGTCTCGCCCTGGCGGCCGCCCTCTCGGCGCCGCGCTTCGAGCACCGTGTGTTCCACGCCCACAACGGGCTCGCGCTGCCCTATCGGCTGCTGCGCCCGTCGACCGGCACGCGGGGCGCGCCGCTGGTGCTGTTCCTGCACGGAGCCGGCGAGCGGGGCGACGACAACGAGGCCCAGCTGGTGCACGGCTCCGGCTTCTTCCAGAGGCTGGCCGAGCGGGGCGCGGCGGTGGTGGTGCCCCAGTGCCCCGCGAACGGTTGGTGGTCCAACTTCGACTGGCGGAAGGGCAGGATGGGGGCTCGCCCCTCGCGGGCCGGAGCCGCGGTGCTGCAGATGCTCGGCCTGCTGGCGCGGGAGCTCGGCAGCGACCGAGACCGCATCTACGTGGGCGGCTTCGGCACGTTCGATCTGGTGGCCCGCCGCCCGAACCTGTTCGCTGCGGCGTTCCCGATCTGCGGCGGAGGCGACCCCGCGACCGCCCCCGCGCTGAAGGAGGTTCCGTTCTGGGTGTTCCACGGCGCCAAGGACCCGGTCGTGCCGGTGCAGGCCAGCCGTTCGATGGTCGAGGCGATCCGAGCGGCAGGGGGCGACGTCCGCTACACCGAGTATCCGGAGGCGCAGCACGACTCTTGGACGCCGGCCTTTGCGGAACCGGGTCTGATCGACTGGCTCCTCAGCCAGCGGCGCAAGCGCTGACGATCGCGTCGGTCGTCTCGGCCTGCGACTCTTGGAGCTCCCGAACCTCCTCCAGCGTCGGGATCGATTGGGATGCGCCCCAGCGCGTGCAGGCCAGGCACCCGGCCGCCGCGCCCATCGCCAGCGCCCGGCCGACCGGCCACCCCTGGTGCAGGCCGTACAGCACGCCCGCCCGGAAGGCGTCGCCGGCGCCCGTGGAGTCCACCACCTCCGGGCAGCGATAGGTGGGCAGGAGCAGGGCGGGCCCCTCCGGCGGAGACCAGCAGAAGCCGTTCGGGCCGTCCGTCAGGATCGCGTGGCATCGGTGGCGCCGCGCGACCGACTCGGCCACGCGGCGGTTCGCCTCGGCGTCGTCCCTCGCTCCCGCCCAGTCGGTCGACGTCTGCCAGAAGCCGCCGGGCTGCAGCGGCTCGTCCCGGCGCACGAAGTCCATGAGGTAGGTGCGCATCCCGGCCTCGGCGGCGCGCCAGGCCGCCGCGCGGGCCGCGCCCGCCATGTTCGGCTCGGCGGTGAACCACTCTCCGGGCAAGAGGGGAAAGCTCTCGGCCTGCTCCGGCCAATCCATCGCGGAGAATCCCTTGCCGAACATCGTGCGATCGCCGTCCGGCGTCACGTACACGTCGCAGACGGGGGTCTCGCCCGCGTCGGCCCGCAGGTGAGCCGTGGGGAGGCCCGCCTGCCGCACCAAGTCCAGCAGCTGGAGCCCTTCCTCACCCGAGCCGAGGTTGTTGCCCGCGAGCGCCACGGGGACTCCCCAACAGGCCAGGTGCCGCGCGGTGTTGGCCGCCTCGCCACCCAGCAGGAGCGCCTCCTCCAGAATCTCCACGTAGCCGCCCGGCTCGGGGAGACTCGGGACCCTCCGCACGCGATCGAGGCACACCGTTCCGAACACAACGACCATCGGTGCGGTCCATGTTACCGACTCGGGACGGGTACGCTGGACGCGTGTTCTGGCTGCAGGGCGCCGTCTCGTTCCTCATCTGGATCCTGTATGGGATCGGCCTGAGGCGCCGCACCGAGCGCACCGTCGCTTGGGTGGAGTCGTGGAGCCGGGGCGTCCGAACGGCGATCGGAGCGGCGTGCCTGATTCTGAGCGGCGTGCTGCTCCTCGCGGGACTGTCCGCTCTGCGGGCGTTGGCCGGCCCCCGCCCGGACGGCGGCTTGGAGACGGTGCCCTGGATCGCCGTCACGTTGCTCGGCATCGCCTTCGTCGAGCTGCAGGTGCTCGGTGCCGTCATCCTGGTCTCGCTGGCCGGGCCGACGAGCGTCTCCCGCGGACGCCCCCGAGCGTCCAAACACACGGGGCGGGCGCGGTGGCGCACCATCGCCACCTACCGCGAGGGCAAACCCGTCATCAAACGCAAGGGAAAACGAACATGAAGGCACTCTGGACGATCCTCATCGCATCGCTCGCCTTGGCTGCGGCCGCGCAGCAGGCCACCCAGCCGGCGCCCCAGCCGGATCCCAAGCAGGACATCAACTACCAGATCGCCAAGCTGGACGCCCTGAACCACGTCCTGCCCCTCCTGCTCACCAAGGACCAGGCCAACAAGATCCTCACCGCCTTGGAGAAGGCCCGCGAAAAGGAGCGGCAGGTCCGCAAGATGGAGGACGACCAGCTGAAGCCGTTCCGCGAGCGCATCGCCAAGGCGGTCGAGGACGGCGAGAAGAAGAAGCTGGTCCCGGACCGCCAGCTTCTGGCGGACCTCGCCAAGCTGCTGGGAGCCTTCGACCGCGTTCGGGCGGCCACCGCCGAGGACAACGTCTCCATGATCGAGGAGACGCTCAAGTCGACGCTGAACTCCGGCCAGCTCAAGACGCTGGCCAAGTCGCTCGATCCTCGGTTCTTCGCCCCCGACCTGAAGATCGAGGAGGTCACCGACAGCGAGCGGATCCGGATCTTCGTGCGGGCCATCCTCCTGCAGCCCGCGACCTACGATCTTCTGGTCGAGCTGGTCAAGAACTCCTGACGAGGTCCAGCACGCGCGCCAGCGCGGCCATCTGGGCATCCAGCGGCAGGGCCTCGGCCGGCGGCACGTGCAGGAAGCCCGTGCGCGTGTTCGGCAGAGCCGAGAGCGAGCGGAAGAAGACGTAGTTGCACAGGTACGTGCCGGCGTCGACGCTCGGCTCCCACAGGTCGCATGGCTGCCCGAACGGCTCGTGGGCCCAGAGCGTCGCCGCCAGGTTCGGTGGCCGCGTCGGGTCGATGGGACCGGGGCCGTAGACCTCGCCCCTTACGTCCGGATGGGCGCCGACGCGGTTCTGCGCGACCCATTCGATCCGCATCCGCGAGGCCCCTCCCGCCACGCCCATGAGAAGGAGCCTTTCCGGAGGGTCGGCGGCGAGCCGGTCCACGAAGGCGTCCGCGGCGCGGAACGCGACCTCCAAGACCTCGAACGGCAGGCCGCAGCGCTCCGCCAGCGCTTGGCTCGGATTCTCGCCGAACGCTCCGAACGGCCCGAAGCCGGTCACCAGGATCTCTCGAGGCATGGCAGGGTGCCCGGGGCGGGACTCGAACCCGCACTCCCTTGCGGGAAGCGGATTTTAAGTCCGCTGTGTCTGCCATTCCACCACCCGGGCTCAGGCAACATTGTACCGCTCGCGGACGGCGCGTCCGAAATCGGGGTCCGGCCGAGAAGGAACCCTTGGGGCGGACAACCCGCCGCCCGCCAGCCCGCAGGGGGAGTTCGCGTCTGGATACCGACCACCCACCTCCCGGACGCACCCCTCGGGCTGGGGGGCAGGGTTTCCGCCCCGACCAGCCTCCCCGTTCTCACGCGGTGGCTTGGGGCATGCGCCGGGGCCGTCCGTTCCAGGCCGCCAGAAAGCCGGCCAGCGTGAGGATGCCCGTTCCGATCCACACGAGGATGGTCAGGGGCTTGTAGTACACCTCGATCGGGTAGAGCGGGGTGTTGAAGAACACCTGGAGGCTCACCGAGCCGTCCGCGACGTTCATGCCGGTCATCGCGATGCGCAGCGCGTGCCCCACGGGCGCCTCGATCGGCTCCACGCCGTTCTGCGCCAGCCGCATCCCGGGCCGAACCTCGAACGACCCCACCGAGGTCTCCGCCCGAACCAGCGCCAGGAACTCCGTGCCGGCCATCCCCGGCTGGCCCTTTCGCTCCATGCGCTCAAACGTGAAGCGATACCGACCGACGTCGAAGGACTCGCCGGGCTTGACCGTGACCACCCCCGAGGCCTCGGACTGCTCGGGCTGGGGAGTGATGTACACGTCGTGGAGCGCGAACCTCTGGATGTGGGGCCAGACCATCGGACTCTCGCGCCCATCCTGCGGCGAGACCACGTAGTACAGGCCCGGTTCGGCGACGAACGACCCATCGGCGGAAGTCACGCGCAGCACCAGCCGGTTGTGGCGGTCGTGGCGGTCCGAGGTCTGGCGCACGTACTCGAACGTGTAGCCCAGTGCGGAGCCGGGCCGTCCCTCCTGGATGTTCGTGATCCCCTTGCGCTCGAAGCCCCGGCTGAAGATCAGGCCGGCGAGCAACAGGGCGAGCCCCACGTGGGACAGGAAGCCGGAGGCCGAGAGCTTGCGCGCGATGCCCAGCTCCGCGACGCGCCACACGTTGGCGACCAGCACGAACCAGCAGAGCCCGAGCAGAACGAGCAGCCACGGGAGCTTGGGCAGCTCCAGGCCGCCGAGGGCCTCGACCTCGCCGGAGAGCGGAATCCGCTGACGGATCGGGGTGGCGGCCATCGCGAGGAGGCTCAGGCCGACCAAGCCGAACGAGAGGCAGAACGCGTTGTACAGGCGGCGACCGAGTTCCCTTCCGCCGAGCTTGCGCCAACCGACGAAGGGCGCGGCCGCCATCACCAGCATCAGCGGCACGAAGAAGAACGACAGGATCTGGTGGTACTGCTGCTCCTCCACCACCTTGGCCGGCCGTCCGGCCAGCGCCATGAAGAAGGGCAGGCTCATGCCCACCAGAGTCGCTCCTGCGAACAGGGCCAGCAGGTAGGTGCCGGCGCGGAAGAGGCTCTCGCGATCCCAGCCGGGCGCCTCCTCCGTCTCCGAGCGTTGCATCCGGAGGGCGCTCGGCAGGGTCCAAGCCCACACGCCGAGGAACCCGACGAAAGCGACCGCGCACAGGCCGACCAGCAGCTTGAGCGCCGCACGGTCCATCTCCGCGAAGCTGTGCACGCTGACGTCCGAGAGCATCCCGGAGCGGGTGAGGAACGTGCCGTAGACGAACGACAGGAACGGGGCGGCCGCCAGCAGCAGGTTCGTCGGGATCCACCGGCCCTTGGCCCGCTGCACCATCAGCCCATGCAGGAGCGCCGCGCCCAAGACCCACGGCACGAAGCTGACGTTCTCGACCGGGTCCCACATCCAGAAGCCGCCCCACCCGAGGGTCTCGTAGGCCCAGAAGCCGCCCATGCACAGCCCAAGGCCCACCAGGGTCGTCGAGAGGATGGCCCAAGGCCGCACGAGCGGCACCCAGGACTGGAGGTCGCGGTGCAGCATGGCGGCCAGAGCCAGAGCGAACGGCACCGTGAGCGCGCCGAAGCCGAGGAAAATCGTCGGAGGATGGATCGTGACCCAGTAGTTCTGCAGCGCGGGCGCAAGGCCCACGCCGTCGGTCGGCACCACCGCCCTGCCGCCCTCGCGGATCAGGTGGAACGGGGTCTCGTAGGCCAGGATGCCGGCGATCGCAGCCAGCGGGAGCGAATACACGGCCAAGAACGCGCGGCGGTACGGGCCGACGAACGGAGCGGAGAGCAGGCCGAACAGCGCCATGCACACGCCCCACAGCAGGAAGCTGCCCTGCTGGCCGGACCAGATGCCGGCGATGCGGTACGGCAGCGTGTTGGTAGAGTCCGCGTGAGCCCAGACGTACTCCCACTCGAACCGGTTGTTCGCGAACAGGACCGCCAGAACGCCGAACGTGGCGAACAGCGCGAGGCACCCTAGGCCGAAGGCCCAAGTCCCCACCCTGCGGCCCCAGTCCCGGCCTCCGGCCAGCGCCCAGGAGAGCGCGGAGGCGAGGAACAGCAGCGCGGCGGCCACGACGAGCGCCGAGCCGAGGTTTCCCAGCGCGAGCGACCATTGCGGCGGCGACGGCAGCGGATCGAGTGCGTTCGTTCCCATGGCGTTTGTTTCGTCGTTTCGATACCGGCTTTGCGCCTCGGCGAATCCCTGCCGGGTCTCGAACCGCGGACGGCCGCCCCGGACGGGGCGGCCGTCGCCACGGTTCGTTTCAGGGCGTCACTCGGCGGACATGTCCGCGCGGGCCGCCCTCTTCTTGTCCTCGAGGATGCTGGCCAGCTTCTCCTGGAAGGTCATCAGTCGTCCGCTCGGCGGGACGGGAGCCTTGCCCAGGACCGCGTCCAGGTTGTCGTTGGCCACCGTCAGCAGGTGCCGAGCATAGTGCGGGTTGTGCACGCCCAGCGACGCGTCGCGGACGATGAAGTAGTAGTTGTGGCGCGCTCGCTTGACCTCGATGGGCACCTGGGCCTGCGGCGGCGGCGTCTTGCCGAGCGCCGTGATCAGCGAGGTGTAATCCCACAGGTCCTTGTCGCCGAACTTGCCCTGGGACCAGGTCTGCAGCTTCGTCTTCACCTGGTACAGGCCGTTGACGATCTCGTTCTTCAGGGTCGCCGTCCGCGAGGTCGCGTCCGTCGGCGTGTGGCACGGAGCGCAGGCCTGGTCGACCTTCACGGTGAAGGTGTGGCTGCCTCCGCCCATGTGGCACTTGCTGCACTGGCCCTCCGCCGAGGAGTGCGCACCGGTGCGGATCACCGGCCCTCCGTTCTCGACCGCCCCGATGCCCATCAGCATGTTGAACTGGTTGCTGTCGTGCATCGAAGGCCGCGCGGTGCCGCTGTTCAGCGAGGCGTCCGCGGGATTCGTCCCCCGGCCGTTGTGGCACTGCGCGCACAGGTGGTTGAACTTGGTGAACGTCGCCGCGTTCGTTCCGGGAGCGATCGGCGCCGTGTCCAGGCTGAACACCGGCTTGCGGAGCTGGTACTCCTTGCCCTCCGTGGAGAGATTGCCGGTCACCCGGTGCGGGCTGTGGCAGTTCACACAGGTCGAGGTGTAGGCGGCCTTGTCGATGGCCTCCTGCGCCACCGCCTTGATCTGGTCGTCGGTGGTCGCGGGGTTGTCCAGGTTCGAATGCCGAGCGAACCACCCACTGTGGCACATGCCGCAGCGGTTCGTTCGAGCGTACAGGTTCACGTTGGCGAGGACGTCCTCCATGAGCTCGTGCGGCAGCTCCTCCTCGGCGTGCGCGGAACCGTGCCACTCATGGAACGACGGGCCGTGGCACTGGCCGCAGACCACCGCGTTCTCGCTGTTCACGCCCGTCAGGATGTTGTCGCGGCTCGGTGCGGCGACGTGCTTGCCGCCGGGGCCGTGGCAGCTCTCGCAGCCCACGCCCACCGAGGCGTGCTTCGTGTCCTGCCAGGTGGCCTTGGCGTCGTGGCACTCGAGGCACTTGGCCGATCCAACCGGTTTGGCGTCCTTCTGCCCGTCCGGCAGCAGCGCCAAGAACTGCTTGGTGATGGACGTGTCTCCGCCCCCACCGTTCATCACAGCGCCGCCCTCGCCGCCGCAGCTCTGGAGGACGAGCGTCCCCGCCACCAGAGGCACCGCAGCGAGCAGCGACACGAACCTTTTCGTTCTCATCATGCTCCTCCGCTCATTAGGTGTCGATCCAACAGCCATGCTTCAAAACCTCATCTTCGCCGTGACCACGAAGGCCTGCGTGTCGTAGTCGTAGAACGGGTTCGTCCGATCCAGGTAGCGCCACGGCATCCAGCCGAGCATCAGCTCGTTGCCGTCCGGCCTGCGGTGCGTGAGCGCCAGGCTCCAGTACTTGCCCTTGTAGTTCCCGCCCGGCTCGAAGACCAGGTTCGAGTTGTTCGTGCCCGTCTCGGTGTAGGTTCCCGAGAAGAACCACTGGTCGGACAGCGCCGCCGAGATCCCGAGGGTGCTGAGCACGCCGCCGGCGAAGTAGGCGTCGAAGTCCGGCTCGCCTGCGGCCCTGGCCCGATGGTTCTCGCGCTGGTGCTCCGCGAACACGCTCAGACGGTCGGTCAGCTCGAAGCTGCCTCCCAGCGCGACCGACGTGGAGCGCAGCGTGGCGTCGCGGTCGTCGTTCACGCTCACGCCGTGCGCGAACGTCGCGTAGATCGTCCCCGTGCCGACGAACCAATCGAGCTGCGCCTGCAGCGAGGCCCGGTCGTTCCACCACAGGGCGCGCGCGTCGTCCGAGACCACCGTCGGCAGGCCGCGCAGGTGGTCGTAGGCGCCACGGACGCTCAGCCTCAGGTTCGGTCCGAGCCGGCCCCAGACGCGCCCCGTCCAGGCGTCCCGGATCGGCACCTCCACCTCGCTGCGATCCGAACGGATGCGCTCGGACTCGAGATGCCGGTAGCCCACCGAGGCCGACCACCCTCCGCCGAACCGGTGGTTCAGTCGCCCGGTCGTCGAGTACCGCTTGCGCAGGGCGGCGTTCTGCACGGTCGGCAGGTTCAGGTCCTCGTAGCGGAAGCCGAAACCGAGCGTCGTGGCCTCGCCGAGGTCGAGGTCGCCCTGCACCAGCCACGTCTCCACCTCGTTCTCGTCGCCGCCCCCGACGCGGATCTTGTGCTGCAGATAGCCACCCTCCAGGTTGAGCCTCGGGCCGAGCTGCTGCGAGACGATCGCGTCGTAGCGGACGACGTCGGTGTCGGGCAGAACGTTGGTGCGGTCCCAGTAGGTTCGCTCGCTCACGCCCAGCTGGAGCCTCCCGTCGCCGAGCTCGGTGCCCAGGACGGCGTCCATGAAGCGGGTGCGCTGGCGCAGAGGCTCCCTCGGCGCGCCGAAGTACTGGTCCTGCTTGTCCATCTGGTACCGCAGGGCGAGCCGGGCCGGGCCGATGGCTTGGACCAGCGTGGCCTCTCCCACCTCCCGCTCGCTCTCGTCGACGAGCAGCGGGAACGGGTCGAAGAACTTGTTGCGCCGCAGGGAGCCGCCCAGCGCGGTGGTCCCGTCGAACAGAAGCAGGTCGGCCCCGGCCCAGAAGTCGTCCTCGGGCGATCCGCGGTAGGCCCCGAGGAACCAGGCGTTCCGGACGTCGTTGCCCCACAGGTAGGAGGCCTCGCCGAGCGACCAGCCGTCGGCCGGGGTGGCGTACTGCTTGAACTTGCGGACGTTCCCGTTGAACTCCCAGTTGATCCAAGAGAAGTCGAAGACCGCCCGGGGTCGCACCACCGTCGGCGGCGCTGCGGGCTCCTCTGCGCTCTGGCCCTCCTCCTGGGCGAACACGCAGGAGAACGCCAGCAGAGCCATCGCGGTCCAAAGGGTTCTACTCGATTCGATCACGTTTCCTTCCCTCCGTATGGCGACGCGCTCCCTTCACCGGCGAAGCAGCTTCGGGTCGGTGTTGGACCCGTGCACGGCGACGTGGCACCCGGAGCTCCAGCACGAGCGTCCCGGGAAGTGCCGCGAGAGCTTGTCGGTGTGGCACTGCGCGCAGGCGCCCCGCGAGAACGACGTCAGCAGCTTCGGGTTCTGGGACCCGTGCGGCTTGTGGCACTCCATGCACCCGTCCCCGGTCCAGCCAGCGACCGGGTCGTGCTCGTAGACGAACGGTCCCGCCTTGTCCGCGTGGCAAGTGACGCACTTCCCCTTGACGGCGTCGACGTCCTTCCGGGCGCTCTTGGCGGGGTGGACGTCGTGGCAGTCGCTGCAGACCATCCGGCCCTCCGGCAGGGGGTGGTGCGAGTTCTGCTTGAACTGCGTCAGCGTCTTCTTGTGGCAGGAGCCGCAGACCTGGGCCTCCGAGCCCTTGAGCAGCTTCTTTGGCGTGGGCTGAGCGTGGAACGCGACGAGCGCGTCCGCCGGAGGCTTGCCCTCGGCCGGCTCCGCGGGATGGATCTGGTGGCAGGACGTGCACGCGACCGAGGCCTGGGCGTGGTCCGTGCGGTTCCAGTGGCTGAGCTTCATCGTGTCGCCGTGGCAGCGCAGGCAGGCCGCGGCCACCTGCTTCGCGTCCATCTTCTTGTAGGACACGACCTGCGGGTTCTCCTCGTCCACGTGGAACTGGCCGGGGCCGTGGCAGCCCTCGCACCCGCGCTTGCCGACGGGCAACTTCGCGCTGTTGGAATGAGGGGCGTGCGCGGACAGCTTGAACTTCGCCACGACGTCCTCGTGGCAGCTCGAGCAGGCGTCATCGCCCAGGTAGCTCTCTTCCGTGGCCTTCGCGAACAGGCTCAGGGGGAACTGGGGCTCCTTCTGAGCCGCCTTCTCTCCCCCCAGCGCGCCCACGAAGAGCGACGCCAATCCGACTCCCAAAAACAGCGTCCCCAGACGCATGCGCTCCTCCCGATTCCTCTCGCTCCGGCCCCTCGAGGGGCGGGCGTCTCTGGTCTCGACGATTCCCTTCTGCGAGGCCGCCGGACTTTCCTGCCCGGTTCGCGGGAACCGATTCCCTCACGCATCCATCGTGCCCCAATTCTGCGGGACCTTTAGACTAAGAGCCGAAAATTTGCGCCAATTTGAGCAATCTTTGCAGGCGCTGGGTAGCGGGAGGGGTTACCCCGGGCCACCCTCGAACGTCTACGGCATTGAGGGGGGTGCGCGTCGCCCCCACGGAGGAACGTACCGATGAAGAAGACTCTGACGACGCTGCTCGCGGCCGCGCTCGGCGTGCTGGCTCTCGCGGGCCCGGCCTGGGTCGGCCTGTTCGAGAAGCAGTACGACGTGAAGCCCGGCTCCAACCTGAAGAAGGCGAAGTGCGCCGTGTGCCACACCAAAGGCAAGGAGCTCAACGCCTACGGGAAGGACTTGGAGAAGGCCCTCAAGGGCGCGAAGAAGCCCACGGCGGAGACGTTCAAGGCCGTGGAGCAGCTGGACTCGGACAAGGACGGCGTGAAGAACATCGACGCCATTAAGGCAGACAAGGTTCCGGCCACCAAGTAACCGGTTCCGAGGGTCGAAGCGCACGGGGCGGGCCCGGGCAACCGGGCCCGCCCCGCTGTGGGAGCCGCGCGAGCGGCGGGTCACTTGCTCTTCGGATCTCCGGGCAGCGCGCCCTTCCTGATCTCGTCGCCGTTCTTCACGCCGTCCTTGTCCGAGTCCAGGTCCTCGATCTTCGCGAGCATCTCGGGCGTCAGCTTCTTCGCCCCGCCCATCACCTTCTTCAGGTCTTCGCCATAGGGGTCAAGAGCCTTGCCCTTGGTGTGGCACACCGCGCACTTCGCCTTGCCGACCTCCGACGTGCCCTTGACCTTGTAGTTGGACAGGAACACGCCGAGGAACGCGGGGCTCGCGATCGCGGCGCACGCCACGGCGGACAACGAGAGACCGATCAACGTTCGCTTCATCTGAATCTGCACCTTCCGTTCGGAATTCTGCGGCCGCCCTGCGGGAGCCTTGCCGATATTTAGATGCCTGTGGCCGCCAGGCGCGACCGATTGCGGCGATCTTTGCGCCATCTTCAGCAAGAACCACCCTGCCGCGCACCAGGTCCCCGCGGGTTTGGGCACACTGTCTGATAAGAGGGACGCCTCGCCGAGGCATCCCGGAGGAACCGAGAGCCATGAGGACGATCTATCTCTGGTTTCGGCAGCGACCGCTGCGCTTTCTCGGCGGAGCGTTGGTCAGCATCACGTTGGCGCTGATGGTCGCGCTCACCATCCTGGACATCGCCACCGGGATGCCGAACCCCTATTCCGGAGTGATCACGTACTTGATCCTGCCGCCGTTCCTGATCCTCGGCCTTGTCCTGGTGCCGCTCGACGCCTGGATCCAGCGGCGCCGGCGGGCGGCCGGCAAGCCGGAGCCCATCGCGCTGGACCTGGGCGACCCCTCGGTCAAGCGCGTGGCGACGTTCTTCCTCTCCTCGGGCGCGCTCGTGCTCGTCTCGCTGACCGTCGCCGCCTACAAGGGCGTCGAGTACATGGACACCAAGTCGTTCTGCGGAGAGGTGTGCCACAAGGTGATGATCCCCGAGTTCACCGCCTACCAGGCGTCGTCGCACGCCAGCGTGCCCTGCGTGGACTGCCACATCGGTCCGGGCGCGCCGTGGATGGTCAAGTCCAAGCTCTCCGGCCTGAGGCAGGTCTGGCACTACGCCAAGGGCGACTACCACCGCCCTCTGCCGACGCCGGTGGTGGACCTGCGCCCCAGCCGGGACACCTGCGAGAACTGCCACACCGTCGACCGGTTCTACGGCAGCCGGCTGCGCACCACCATCACCTACGACACTGACGAGAAGAACAGCAAGCACATCCTCTCGATGCTGATGCACGTAGGCAGCGGGGGAGTGGCCGGCAGCGGGATCCACGGCCACATGGCGTCGCAGATCGACTACCTGCCCGCGACGCCGGACCTGAAGGAGATCGCCTGGCTGCGCGTCCGCCGGCCGGATGGGAGCGTGCAGGAGTTCGTCAACTCCGAGAAGAAGGACGCCCTGCCGCAGCTCCGGGCCCAGGTGAAGGTCCGGCGCATGGACTGCATCGACTGCCACAACCGCGCTGCCCACGAGTTCCGGACCTTCAAGCAGCTGGTGGACGAGAGCCTCACCAAGCAGCGCATCGACCCGACGCTGCCGTTCATCAAGAAGCAGGCGATGGAGGCCGTGGGGGAGGATACCGAGCCCCCGTCGGAGGCGCTCCAGCAACAGGTGCTGACCCGGATCTCCAGCATCGTCGAGTTCTACAGGAAGAACTACCCGGACGTGGCCGCCAAGAGGTCCGGCGACCTGGACCGCTCCGTGCGGGCGATCGCCGACGCCTACAAGGCGTCGCACTTCCCCCACATGAAGGTCAACGCCGCGACCTACACCAACTGGAGGTCGCACGACGGCTGCTGGCGGTGCCACGGGGCCATGGAGGCGGCGACGCCCGGCAAACGTACTGAGGTGTCGCAGGACTGCAACCTGTGCCACACCGACCAGCGCGAGGGCGAGCCGCAGTGAACCTCTCCGAACGGGCGGCCGCCCGTTGCGAGGCCCTGCGGGCGGCCTTGGCCGAGCGCGCTCTGGATGCGGCCGCGATCGGACCCGGCCCGCTGGCGCAGTGGCTGCTGGACGGGCCCCTGGATTGGCGCGGGGCCCCCGACCTGCAACCCCCGGACCGCCTTTGGCTCCTGCCCGCGAACGGCCCGCTGGCGGCCTTCGGGTCGGCCGAAGCCGACGCCCCCGCACCCCGGTCGGACGAGCTCCGGGCGCGCCTGCCCAGGCCGAGGCGGCTGGCGGTGGCGGGCTTCCCCTCGGCTACGAGCCTGAGCGGGCTGCGCGCCGCATGGCCGGACGCTGACTGGACGGCGGGAGACGACCTCGCCGACCGCCTCCGAGCGGTCAAGGAGCCGGACGAGATCGCGGGCCTCCGCCGCGTGGCCGAACTCACCGACGAGTGCCTGCTCTCCGTGGCGCGGGAGCTACGGCCGGGCCTGACCATGAGGGACGTGGAGCTGGAGATCGAGTTCCGCGGCAGGCGGCTGGGCGCGGAGGCCGTGTCGTTCCCTCCCTTCTGCGGCTTCGTGCACCCGTCGTTCGGCCCCAGCGAAGGCATCACCAACGTGCCGGGCGACTGGCCGCTTGGGCCAGGCACCGCCGTGTGCTTCGACGTCGGCTTCGTCGCGAACGGCTGGTGCTCCGACTGGGGGCGCAGCGTGCACCTGGGACCCGCGCCGGCGGGTACGAGGGACGCCTATCGCGCGCTGTGCGAGTCCGTCGCGGAGGCCGTGGCGGAGATTCGGCCGGGGGACACGCGAGCCTGCGACCTGTACCCCATGATCGAACGCGGTCTGGACCGGCGCGGATTCGGCGACGACCTGAGGCGCAGGCTCGGTGATTCCCGCGTGGTCGGCCACTCGATCGGAGTGGAGGTGCACGAGCGGCCATGGCTCGGCCCCTCGTCGGAGGAGCCGCTGATTCCGGGAATGGTGCTGGCGATCGAGCCGAAGCTCTGGCGCCCGGGGGAGTACTACCTCCGGCTCGAGGAGATCGTGCACGTCGGGGAGACCGCCGCCGAGTGCCTCACGCGCTTCCCGCACGAGCTCTTCGAGCTCTGAACCTTCGGAAGCGGAACGGGCGGAGGGTCGAGACCCTCCGCCCGCTCGGTCTTGCCGGGGCGCCGCCGATCAGCGGAGCTGCGAGTGCAGCCACTCGTTGCGGATGCGCCGCATGTAGTACTTCATCGCCCAGTCGTTCGGGCCGCCGAATCCCCAGCGCTGGCGGGACGGGGTGATATCCACGCCCCACATCTGCTCCTCAGGATCCTCGCTGTAGGCCTGGGCGATCTTGATCGCCTTGGCGCTCCCGTCGATCATCGACACGAGCACCTTGCCAGCGTACGGGGTGAACATCGGGCCGTTGCCGCGGGACTCCAGCTGGTAGCCCTCGTAGCAGTTGTTGTTCGTCGGGTGGACGTAGGTCTTGTTCACGCGCACTCGGAGCGGATAGACCTCGTACCACTTGGAGCCGGCGTTGTACTTCTGGTCGCTGCCGAGCATGCCGTGCACCCACAGGAAGACCGGCAGGTAGTACGGCGTGTCCACGAACAGGATCGTGCTGGAGGGCCTCGTCACGGCGCTGGCGTTCAGCACGCCGTAGGGAGTGTCCGTCCAAGTGGCCAGGCCGATGATCATGGCGTTCGGCTTGAACGACTGGTTGTGAAGGCGGAACTGACCCGGCGCGTAGCAGACGCCGAGGCCGTAGGTCTTCGAGTTGTACACGATGCTGTTCGGCGAGCCCGTGATCTCCGTGTTCTTGGTGTAGGGGAACATCAGCTCGTGCGGAACCGGGAACCGGTAGCCGCCGGTGACCGCGCCGTACACCGGGAAGGTGTCGTCGTTGTCCGTCGTGTACATCAGCATGCCGAGCGTGGCTTGCTTGGCGTTGGACAGGGCTTGGGTCTTCTTGGCCGCGAGCTTGGCTTGGGCGAAGACCGGGAAGAGAATGGCGGCGAGGATCGCGATGATCGCGATGACGACAAGAAGCTCGATGAGCGTGAACGCTCCCTTGCGCAGACGCATAGCGTGGTTCTCCTTCGATTCTCCGACTGGGCGGCCCGCACCGATGGAGCAGGACCGCGATCGACCTCGTACTGCTTCTGAAAGTCTACAACGAGCGATTGCTGCGTGCGACTCTTCGTTGCCTCCCCATGCAGAGGACGTGCCATCCGCGCGCGAGTTCGAAAAACCCGCACCCGAAGGACGCGCCCGGCGCGCATCCGCTCGCGCTGTATCTTGGACGACGGGCGCGCCCGGATTGTTCACAAATCCGCAAGAATCAGGGGAACAAAACCGGATTGAGGGGCCCCGCGGCGGGCCGACCCGGTTCCAGCCCCGCCAGCCACGCCAGCCGATCCGCTTCCTGGCACGGATTGCGGGGCCGGGAGACCGCCGCGCCGTCGGCGTAGTAGATCACCGTCATCGCCTCGCGGGGACGCTCCGTCGCGTTGCCGGGGGCTCGGTGCAGGGTCCAGCCCAGGTGGAACGTTGCGTCGCCCGCGCTCAAGGAGCGACCCTTCGTGATCGGGAACCCGCGCCCACGCACGTATCCCTCGAAGAACGCCTCGCTGAACTCGGAGATCTGCTCGTCGATCCCGATGAACCCGTCCCGATGGCTCCCGTCGGCGAACATCATCGTTCCCATCTCCGGCGTGGCGTCCACCAGCGGCATCCACATCGTGATCGTCTTGTCCGTCTCCAAGGGCCAGTAGAACTGGTCCTGGTGCCAGGGGGTCGGCCCCCCGCCCGGCTCCTTGATCAGCGCTTGGTCGTGGTAGAGGCGCACGCGCTCCACGCCGAGGAGACGCGCCGCCACGCCCGCGAAGCGCCTGGCCAGGACGAACGGCCGCACTGCCTCTTCCCGCTGCCATAGGTTCGT
>CALGMO010000028.1 GCA_937961665.1 uncultured Fimbriimonadaceae bacterium | reverse complement strand
GACCTCGTCGAGGGCCCCGTCGGCGGTCTTGGCGTAGTTCACGGCGTCCTGGTTGTTGCGCAGGGCCGCGTCCATCGACGTGAGCTGGGCCCGGAAGTTCTCCGACGCGATGAGCCCGGACGGGTCGTCCGAGCCGTTGTTGATGCGCAGACCCGTCGACAGGCGGGTGATCGACTTGTTCAGTTCCGCTCCGGTCAGACCCAGGTTGCGGAAAGCGTTCATCGCGGCGACGTTCGTGTTGATGCGATACGACATGCTTTGTTCCTCCGTGACTTTCAGCCGGCCTGGCCTTCCGTGTCCAGTGCCGCCCTAGTTGCTGAGTCGAAGGGGTTATTCCCCGGCAACCTTGCTGGGAACCCGGTAAAAATACCGGGTTTCTGGGGTTTTTGCGGGGTTCCAGAAAACCCGGCAAAGGCGCGAGGGGGTCTGGCCGCTAGAGCGAGCGGAGGTAGTCGGCTCCCTCGGTCTCGCCGGCGGCTCGCAGGGCCTGCTCGGGCGTGTCGCCCCTTCGGTCCCTCCAGGTCCGCGGGGCTCCGGCCCGCACCAGGGCTTCCACGACGGGCAGCGTCCTGGCCTGATGCAGAGGGGTCTGCAGTCCCGCATCCCTCGCCCAGACGCTCCCGCCGGCTTTCAGCAGGGCGCGGACGTTCGCCTCCATGCCCCATGCGGAAGCCCGGTGCAGGGGGGTCCGGCCGGCGGAGTCGGTCGCCCGCGCGTCGGCCCCGGCGCTCAGAAGCGCCGTCAGAGCATCCGCGTCGGGCCGGCAGGCGGCCTCGTGCAGGGGCGTCGATCCCTCGGCGTTCTTTCCGGCAACGTTGGCGCCAAGCCTCAGCAGGGCCGCGACGGCGCCCTTGCCCGCGGCGAGGTGCAGCGGAGTGTTCAGCGCCCAGTCCTTGGCATGCACCTCCGCCCCGAACCGACCGAGCAGCGCGATGCAGCGGGACGCGTTCGCCCCGGCGGCCTCGTGCAGCAGCGTCCTCTCTCCCGACAGGCGGGCCTTCGCCAACGACGGCGACGCCTGGAGCAGGGCTTCCAAAGCCGGAGCGTCGTCGCGGGTCGCGGCCTGCAGAGCGGCCTCCAAGGAGGACTCGCCGAGACACGCGAGCCCGAGGACGAACAGAACGCACAGCGCGAGTTTCAACCTCTCCCCTTTCGAGCAGCCAAAGCGTCCCGCAACAAGGCGATCAGCTGCTCGTTGGACTCCGCGAGCCGGCCGGATGTTCCGCAGCATTCCCGACGCTGCTCGGCGATCGCGAGCGGCGTCCGACCGTCGGCGTCCTCGGTGGCCGGGTTCGCGCCGTTCCGAAGAAGCACCCGGGCCACGTCGACGTTGCCCGCCTGCGCCGCACGGTGCAGCGGCGTGCGGCCCTGCCGGTCCTTGGCATTCACCGGGACCTTCGCCCCGACGAGGATCTCGGCCACCTCGGATCCGGCGGAGTCGGCCGCCAGGTGCAGCGCCCCGCTCCCGTTCTGCATGGTGGCCAGGGGGTTCGCCTTGCGGGAGAGAAGGAACCGGACCACGGCGGGGAGGTCGCGCCGGCAGGCCTCCAGAAGGGGGGTGGCGCCGTACCGGTTGCGCGCCTCGAGGCTGGCTCCGACGGAGAGAAGAACCCTGGCCTCCTCCGGCCGCCGCACGCGGTGAAGGAGGGTGAAGCCGAACGGGTCGGCGCGGCGCGCCAACGACGGGTCTGCGGCGAGCATCCGCCGCAGGCGCTCGAGCTGCATCCGCTCGACCGCGTCCCTCGCCTCGCGAAGCGGGTCGACGGGCTGTGCCAGGCATGCCGCGGCCAGCAGGACGGCCGCCAAGAAACCGATCCACCGGGCCATGTCTGTGCATTGTGACGCCGCGGCGAGGACGGCGATTCAGTAGACTGAGTCCCTATGGAACCCAACGGCGCTCTCAACTCCAACGTGGTCGTGCAGGTGGGCATCGTCGTCCGCGACATCGATCGGGCCCGGGAGGTCTTCGCAAAGGTTCTCGGGGTGCCCGCTCCGGACGTGATCGAGACCGCGGGGCAGGACGTCGCGCACACCGTGTACCGCGGCCAACCGACCGACGCGCGCGCCAAACTCGCCTTCTTCCACACCGGCCAGTGCGCGATCGAGCTGATCGAGCCGATCGGCGGGCCGAGCACCTGGCGCGAGCAGCTGGAGAACCACGGCAACAGCATCCACCACATCGCCTTCCAGATCCGCGGGATGGACGGCGCCATCGGCTCGCTGGAGGCACTGGGGGCGCAGACCGTGCAGCGCGGAGACTACACCGGCGGCCGGTACGCCTACGTCGACATGACGGAGTCCATCGGCGCCGTGCTGGAGCTCCTGGAGAACGACTGACCAGCCCGGCCGCGCCCGCCCGGGTCCGCCATAATGGAGGCATGGTCCAGCGGCTTCCGGAGTGGCTGACGATCCGCATGCCCCGTCCCGACACCATCAAGGAGGTGGAGGGCATGATGCGCCAGAAGCGCCTGCACACCGTGTGCGAGAGCGCCCGCTGCCCGAACCTCCCGGAGTGCTGGACCAAGCGCACCGCCACGTTCATGATCCTGGGGGACACCTGCACCCGGGCCTGCGGCTTCTGCGCCATCAAGACGGGGCGCGGAGAGGATGTGGATCCGTTCGAGCCGGCGAACGTCGCCAAGGTCGCCGCCGACCTCGGCCTGAAGCACGTGGTGGTGACCAGCGTCGCGCGGGACGACCTGCCCGACGAGGGCGCGGGGCACTTCGCCCGGACCATCCGGGCCCTTCACGCCCAGAACCCCCACACGATCGTGGAGGTTCTCGTGCCCGACTTCAAGGCCAAGCGCGAGCTGATCTCCACCGTGGTGGAGGCCGGTCCGGAGATCTACAACCACAACATCGAGACGGTCCGGCGGCTGCAGGGCGTGGTCCGGCCTCAGGCGCGGTACGAGCGCTCGCTGCAGGTGCTGCGCACCGTCAAGGAGCTCGATCCCAGGATCTACACGAAGTCCGGGATGATGCTCGGCCTCGGCGAGACGCACGAGGAGGTTGTGGAGACGCTGCGCGACCTGAAGGAGGCCGGCGTCGACGCGGTCACGATCGGTCAGTACCTGCGGCCGACCATGCGGCACCTGCCCGTGGTGGAGTTCGTCCATCCCGACCGGTTCCAGCGCTACGAGGAGATCGGGGCTGAGATGGGCTTCGCGTTCGTGGCCAGCGCCCCGTTCGTCCGGAGCTCCTACAACGCCATCGAGTTCAGCAAGAAGGTGATGGCGGAGCGCCTGGAGCGCGCCGCGGCCGGAGGGAGCTAGCCGGCGCGGAGGAGCCATGCCGCGAAGGCGCAGGCGTTCCGCGGCTTGGTTGTGGGCGGTGGCTCCGCCGGTCGTCGTCGCGTGCTGGGGCGCCGCGCTGCAGTGGCGTTGCCTCGAGGCCTTGGCGAGGTACCGGGGGCCGGTCTCGATCCGCGTGCCCGCCGGGTCGGCGTTCGTGAGGATCTCCGCTCAGGACGTGGGTCTCGATTGGCGCCGCCGGACTCTGCTGGCCAGCTCGGTGGATCTTCGGGGGCCGGACGGCAGCGCGATCGGTTCCGCGGATCGGGTTCGCGTCGAGGCCGGCCCCGACGGCCTGAAGCCGCTCCGCGTGACGGTTTCGGGGCTGCTCGGCACCGTCGAGAGGCTTCCCGATGGGCGCTGGCGGAACCAGGACCTGCTGCCCGCCGGGCGGGAGGAGCCCTCGGACATCCCGGTGGAGGTTCGCATCGAGTCCGCCATCGTGCGGGTGGTCGACCGCGCGAGGACCGCGCCGCTCGAGCTGGCCGTCGTGGTGCGGCGTGGCCGTCTGCTCGCTTCCGGCGACGCCCTCTGGGCGAGCGGCATCTTGGACGCTCCCGGCCTGGCCTTGCGCGTGGACGCCGCGGCCCCCCGGAGCGGCGTCTGGACCGCGGATCTCGGTGTCGAGCGCCTCGACCTGGTCCGATGGATGTCTTGGCTGAGGGAGGGGCCGGAGCGCGAGTGGCTCCAGCCGCTGGAGGGATGGGCCGCCCAGAGCGGCGGGGCCGCCGGAACCCTCCGCCTCCGTTTCGACCGCCGATGGGATGCGGAGTTCGAGGGCCGGTTGGACCTCCGGCAGGCGACGCGCCGCCGGGAGGTCCTCGCCGAGCAGGTCTCGTTCCGCGGGCGGGTCGGCACAGCCGGAATGAGCGGCGCGCTCAACCTTGCGGGTCGGGGGTGGCAGGCCCGTGGAACGGTCGAGGCCTCTTGCGATCCGAGGCCCAACGTCAGTTGGCGCGGAGCCCTTCGGGCGGAGAGTCCGTCGGCTCTGCCTGCGGTCGCGAGTCGGCTGGTGCCTCCGCAGATGCGCTGGCGCGAGGCGTCGTTCGAGGGTCTCGCGCGATGGGTGCAGGACAGGGGCCTTTTCCTGAACGGAACCATACGTTCAGGCTCCGTCGCTTGGGATGGATGGGAGGCGTCCGACGTGCGGGCCGCGCTCCTCGCCGACCCGAGCTTGTGGCGCGCGGATCGGCTCGCCGCCCGAGCCTCCGGCGGCTCGATCGAAGGGACCCTGGCATGGCGGCCCGGCGACGGCGCGCTCGCAGGCAGGTTCTCGGGGACCGCAATCCGCGTCGACCCTCTCCTCCGACGGTGGTGGCGCGACCCTCCGCTGAGGGCCGTGGCGCGGGTAGAGGCTCTCCTCGCGGGCACCGCGTCGGCCCCGATCGCGGACGTTCGGGTGCAGGCCTACGCCGGCGCGCGCCTGGGCTCCCGATGGATGGACCTCGGTCTGGTGGACGTCGTCGGCAGCCTGCGGGACGGGGTCCTGACCGTGCCCCGGAGCAGCTCGGCCGGGGCCCTCGGGCTGGCGTTGGCGTCGGGACAGTACAGAGTTTCGGATGGAAAGCTGAACGGAACGGTGTTCCTCAGCGGGCTGGAGGGAGGGTCGTGGCTGCCGGGGCTCTCCGGCTACGGCTTCGCGCGGCTGAACCTGAGCGGAGACGCGAGCAACCCGCGGATCGAGGGCCGGCTGGAGGCGTTCGGCCTCGCGTACGCGGGCCAGTCGCTGCCGTTCCTCTCGGCGGACCTTCGAGCCGACCCTCGGCTCCTTGTTCTGGAGAGGGCCGAGGCGTACCGAGGCACCGCCCGGTTGGTAGCGTCCGGCAGGCTGGAGTGGCAGACGCGCCAAGTGCAGGGATCCCTCGAAGGAACCGGAGTCCAGCTCGCTGACCTTCTGGGACCGAACGTGTCCGGCGAGGTGGAGCGGCTGACTGCCGTTCTGGGCGGAACCTGGGATCGCCCGACCCTGCGGCTGGAGGCGTCGGCGCCGGAGGTCGTCGCGGCGGGCGTGCGAGTGTCGGGCGTGCAGGCCGTCGCCGCCGGGGATTCCGAGAGTCTGACGCTCCGGTCCCTCGTCGGCAGGGTGGGCGAGGGGTCGTTCACCGCCACGGCCGGCTACGACCTCGTGTCCGGGATCGGTCAGGCGGAGGCCTCGCTCGCGGGCGTGCCCCTCGCGGAGCTTGCGGCTTGGACGGGGCCGGACCTCGCCGTTGGAGGCACGCTGGACGGCACCGCTCGGGTCGCCTTCGACGGCCGGGGCTTGGTCGCCTCGGAGGCGGAGGGCGCGTTGAGCGGAGTCACCGTCAACGGAACGTTGGCCGGCTCGGGCGAGTGGAGCGTGCGCGGCGCAGGCCCGGTGCTTTCCGGCTCGCTGACGATCGGGCGACTGGAGCAGTTTCTGGAGGTCTCCGACCTTTCGGTGGATCTGGATCGGGCGACGGTCTCCGCCAGGGTGCAGGCGCTCGGGCTTCCGGTGGAGGATCTGTGGGCCGCCGGGCGCCGCGCCCTCGCTCCCAGGTTGCCGTCGGAGGAGTGGGTGGCGCGCCTCGACCAACTCGTTGGAACGCTGACCGTCGCCGCGACGATTGACGGCCCTTGGTCCTCGCCGAACGTGACGGTTTCCCCGATCCAGCTGGACGGGTTGGCGCTGGGAACCGAGCGGCTTGGTTCGGTCCGCGTCGCGGGGAGCCTCGCCGAGGGACGCTGGGAGGCTTCGGAAGTCCGATGGACCGACGGCCCCGGCGAGCTCCTGGCGAGCGCAAAGCTCTCGGAGGACGGACTGCTGGACGCACAGGGCGATCTGTCCAATCTCGACCTGTCGATCTTGAAGACGCTCGGCTTGGACGTGCCCGCGGTGCAGGGAAAGGCCTCGCTGTCGTTCGTGGCGCGCGGGCCACTGGACAACCCGGTGGTGGACGGATCGGCGGCCGTGCAGGACTTCCTCAGCGAGGGTAAGCCGCTCCCCCTGAGCGTGCTGCTGAGTTCGATCCGGTTGGACGACGGCGGACTGAGCTTCGAGGGGGCCGTGAACTACGGCAACCTGTCGGGCCCGCTGCTGGGAGCTCTGCCGCTCACCTGGCGCGGCGGATGGGACTCCTCGCGTCCGCTGGATGTCTCCCTCCGCATTCCGGAGCGGGATGTGTCGGAGGTGCTGCCGTTCCTTCCATGGCTCGACGCCCGTCGCACCGAGGGCAGGGTCTCGGGCAGGCTCGCGGTCGCCGGAACCTGGGCGGAGCCGGAGCTGAAGGGCGCGCTGCGCGCGGAACTTCCCAGCCTGGCGGCGGCAGGAGCTGCCACGCCGCTTCGGGACGCTTCGGCCGAGCTGGCGGTCGACGGCGCCCGAGCGGAGCTCCGCGTCTCAGCCGAGGGAGGCCGGCTGGAGGCTGCGCTCGGAGCCTCGTTCGGCTCGCTGAGGGAGCTCCTCGGGCTGGGCGGCGGGGCTTGGCGCGGATGGCCGGTGGACGGGCGGCTTCGCGCCGACGGTTTCCGGTTCGCCGAGTCGTTCGGAAAGGGCGGCAGGGCCAGAGGGCGCTTGGCCGCCGAACTTCGGGCGGAGGGAACGCTGGGCGCGCCGCAGCTGTCGGGCAGGGTCGCGGCCGAGGAACTCGAGGTTCAAATGCCCAGCGAGTTCGGCGCCGCCGCGCCTGCGACGGAGTTGCCGATCGACCCCCGGTTGTCGCTCTCGGTGTCCGTGGGACCAGGGTCGCGGCTGAGGGCGCCCCTGGCGGAGGTCCTGGGCAGGGGGGCCGGCTCGGTCGAGGGGTCGCTGGCCAGGCTCCGCGCGGTCGGAACGTTCGCCGTGGCCTCCGGCAGCCTCAGTCTGCCCTCCGCCAGGGTCTTGCTGGATCCGGACGGCGTGGCGAGGCTCAGCTACACGGGCGGTCTGGCTGCGGAGTCCGAGGCGCGGATCGACATCGACCTCAACGGCCGAACCAGCGTCACGGCGCTCGGCCCCGCCGGGGTCTTCGAGCGGTACCAGCTCCTGCTCAGCTTCCGGGGGGATCTGCTCAGCCCGGAGGGACTCGCGATCACGGGCCAGAGCGAGCCTCCCGACCTCAGCCCGGAGCGCATCCGGGCGATCATCGGCCAGGAGGACCTCGTGCGGACCCTCGAGGCCGGCGACCAGCGGGCCTTGGCCGGCTACGCGCTGCCGGTACTGTTCGACGCGGTCACGCAGGATTTCGCCCGCAGCGCTGGGTTGGACTTCCTCGGACTGGACGTCGGCATGGCGGGCGAGGCGTCGCTCACGGCCGTTCGGACGTTCGGCCGGGGGCTGAGCCTCACGCTGCGCCGGCAGGTCAACGAGACCTCCGGGCAGCCGGCCATCTTCGACCTTCGGCTGAACTACCGTCCGCCGCGGCGCGTCCTCCCCTGGCCCGGGTTCTCCGTGATGGTCGGAGCCGATCAGGACAGACCTTGGAAGCTCGGTGTGGAGTATCGCCGGCGTCTCTGAGGTCGGGGCACGACGCTCGCGGTGCGTAACGGGCCATACTGTCAACACGTCGGAACTTGCGCCGGGCTGCGGGTCCGGCACGTTCGCAACAGGGGTGGAGGGAACTTGAGGCACCGGTTCGTAGCGGTCGTTGCGGCGCTTTTGGGTCTGGCGGCCATCGTCGCGGCCCAGCAGACGAGCGTCATCCGAGAGATCGTCGTCCAAGGCAACCAGAACGTCACCAAAGAGGCGATTCTGGCGCTGATGCGAACCAAGGTGGGGCAGCCCTACATCCAGGCGCAGCTCGACCAAGACAAGCAGGCGCTGGAGAACACCGGCTTCTTCCAGGCGGTCGACGTTCGGGCCCGGGCTCTGGAGTTGGACGCTTGGCAGGTGGTCGTCGAGGTGCAGGAGTACCCGCTGATCAAGGAGATCCGCGTCACCGGCAACAACAGCGTCAAGACGGAGGACATCCTGAAGGTGCTGGAGGTGCAGCCCGGCCAGGTGTTCAACCTGAAGAAGGTGCAGCCCAGCATCGCGGCGATCCGCAAGCTCTACACCGACAAGGGTTTCTTCGCGAACGTCGACGACTTCGCGCCTCTGGAGGAGTCGCCGAACACCCTGAACGTCAGCATCATCGAGCTTACGGTCGGGAACGTCACGGTCGAGGGCGCGGTTCGGACCAAGCCGTCGGTGATGCGGAAGCTGATCAAGACCAGGCCGGGCGAGACCTTCAGCGCCAGGCGGTGGGAGTCCGACCTCCGGCGCGTGTACGGCACGCAGTGGTTCGAGGAGGTCAAGAGCTCGGAGCGGATGTCCGAGGAGGGCATCGGCAAGGTGGACCTCACCGTCAGCGTGAAGGAGACCAGGACGGCGACGTTCAACGTGGGCGCCCAGATCGACCCGCGCAGCGGCTTCGCCGGGTTCATCCGCCTGGACGACGCCAACTTCCTCGGCACCGGCCAGACCATCGGGGTCGGCTACCTGCAGGCGACCGAGGGGGGCGGCCCGAGCCTGGACCTCACCTACCGCAACCCGTTCTTGGACGAGCGCGACACCTCGCTGAGCGTCCAGCTGTACAGCCGCGTGATCTACCGATTCGCCGGAACCACGTTCGGCGGCGACGACTCCCCGACCTCCGACGACCGCTACACGGAGCGCCGGACCGGCCTCACGACGCTCGTCGGCCGCCCCGTGGGCAAGGACCTGACGGCGAGCGTCGGCATCCGCGCCGAGGAGATCGTAACCGACAACCTGGACAAGACCTCGTCCAACGGGTTCATCCAGCAGGATGGACGGGTGGCTGTGCTCACCCTCGCCGGGGTCCGGAACCGGCGGGACGTGGACGTCGACCCCTCGCGCGGCGACTGGATCCGTGTCTCCCTCGAGCCTGGGTTCTCGGACATCACCAAGGTGGGAGGGCTCTTCCCGGACCCGGAACTCCTCGGCAGCGGGACGTTCCTCCGCTCCACCTTGGAGTACCGCGCCTACTTCACCGACCAGCCGCCGCGCGGCACCAAGCTGGACGAGCCGCGCCGAGTGCTCGCCTTCCGGGCCAAGTACGGCGTGGTCTCCGGCAGCAAGCTGCCGTTCTTCGAGCAGTTCTTCGCCGGGGGCTCGGACACCGTGCGCGGCTACCGCGAGGACCGGTTCTGGGGCAAGCAAACCCTCACCACCACGGTGGAGTACCGGTACCCGATCCAGAAGGCGTTCAACGCCGTGCTCTTCGTGGACTACGGCGGCGCCTGGGGCGGCTACGGGTCCGTGAACGAGTACACGCAGAGCGACTCGCTCAGCCTGCACCTCGGGTACGGCGTCGGCTTCAGCTTCCGCACGCCCCTCGGCCCGATCCGCCTCGACTTCGGCTTCAACGAGGAGGGCGGGTCCCGTACCCATTTCATGATCGGCACGTCATTCTGAGGCAACGAAGGAATCCCGTATGTTCAACAAAACCAGCTTCTCGAATTTCGGATGGATCGTCGCGGCGGCGCTCGCGGGCGCGATGTTCGCCGGCGGCTTCCAGGGCTCCAGCGAAAAGATCGGAGTGGTCGACATCGCCAAGGTGATCAGCCAGAGCAACATGGGCAAGCGCGACCAAGAGACCTTCAACCAGATGAAGGCCGCGCGGGAGGGCCTCCTGGAGTTCATCGACACCTACCGGGTGCTGACCAACGAGCAGGCCCAGAGGATCAAGGAGCTCAGCCTGCTGCCCAACCCGAAGCCCGAGGAGAAGAACGAGCTCGAGCGCCTGAAGGCCGAGGTGAAGGCCAGCAGCGCCCGGTCGACGGAGCTCGCCACCAAGACCAACCCGACTCCGGAGGACCGCGCTCTGATGGACGACTTCGCCCGCCGGAGCCAGACCATGGAGCAGGTGGCCCAGCGCTGGTACCGAGAGTTCACGAACGAGCTGCAGCAGTGGGCCGACAAGCAGAAGGCCGCGAGCATCGAGAAGGCGAAGGCGGCGATCCAGGATGTCGCGAAGTCGCAGGGGTTCACCGTCGTGTTCGAGGCCGGCATTGCGCCGTACGGCGCCAACGACCTCAACGACGCGGTGCTCAAGGCGCTCAACGCCCGCAACTGACCTGGCCGCGGTTCCGCGGTGGGCGCTCGCGGCGGCTCTGCTGGCCGGCCTCGCGTGCGGCCGGAGGGAGCCGCCCGCCGTGTACGTGGACCTGAGCCGCTTCGCAGAGCCGGCGGAGGCCGCGGCCGCCTCCCCCTCTGGGCCCGGGGGCTTGGGGCAGTCGGAGAAGGTCCTGCCCGGGGCCGCGGGCCGGTCCTACCTCCTGCCCTCGCTGGAGGAGCGGAGGAAGGCCGCGGCCGCCAAGCTGGCCGAGCTCGAGGAGCAGTCGAGGAGGGCCGTCGCGGCGAAGCTGCGGGAGGTGTACCGCGCGGAGCTTGCCCGGCTGTTCGCCGACCGGCAGAGGGAGCTGGACGCGCTCTCGAAGGACCTCGACCGTCGGCTGCAGGAGCGCATCTCGGAGGCCTTCCTGCGCTACGCCGAGCGCAACGGCCGCGCGCTGAGCGAGATCGCGGTGGCCTACGGCTACCCCGATCCCGGCGGCGATCCTCCTCCCCAGCAGGGAGCGTTGGCGCGGGCGATGGCCCGGCGCTTGGATGCGGCCCGGAAGGAGCGGGAGTCGGCTCGGGAGGCGTTCCGGCGCGAGGTCGCGGAGATCGCCGCGAGCCTCGGTCAGGAGTACGCCGAGCAGGCAGGAAGGCTCGCGGTCGAGCTCGAGAGCCGGAGGGCAGAGGCGGACCGGCGCGCCGACGAGGAGGCGGCGAGGGTCGCGCGGGGCTACGGGTCGAGCCTGCGCAGCCTGCTGGCGGGAGCGGAGCAGGTGATCGCACCGAGCGTGCCGGAGCGGAGGGTCGCTCTGCCGCCCGTCTCGGCGCCTCCGCCGCCACCCAGGGTCCCGCCCCGCCCGAGGAACGACGCCGCGCTCTCGGCTCGGTTGGTGCTGTGGGCCGCGTGGAACGGGTACAAGTTGACCGGCGACCCCGCGAAGGGTCGCGACGCGACCGAGGAGTTCGCCCGATGGCTGGAAGCAAACCCCGCACTACGTTAGGAGAGCTCGCCAAGCGGCTCGGCGGAGACCTGCACGGTCCCGAGGACCACCCGGTGGAGCGGCCGGTCCCCGCGGATTCGGACGACCCGTCGGGCCTGGCGTTCGTCTCCAGCAAGGGCTTCCTGGAGGTTTTCGAGCGGTCCGGCGCGGGCGCGGCGCTCGTTCCCGAGCACCTGCGACCCTCGGTCAAGCCGCACATCGTGGTGGAGGATCCCCGCGCGGCGTTCGGGGTGGTGCTGGCTCTGTTCGATCGGCCGCTGCCGCTGAACCCGGGCATTCACCCGACGGCGGTCGTCTCGCCGGAGGCGGAGGTTGCGCCGACGGCGCAGATCGGCGCTTTCGCGGTGGTCGAGCCGGGAGCCCGCATCGGCCCCGGGGTCCGCGTGTACCCGTTCGCATACATCGGCGAGGGTTGCGAGCTGGGCGAGGGGACCGTCGTGTACCCCCACGCCGTGCTCTACCGCGACGTTGCCACGGGCAAGCGGTGCTGCGTCCACGCGGGGGCGGTGCTGGGAGCGGACGGCTTCGGCTACGTCTGGGACGGCCAGCGCCGGGTCAAGATCCCGCAGGTCGGGCGCGTAGTGCTCGGCGACGACGTGGAGATCGGCGCCAACTCCGCAGTCGATCGGGCCACCGCCGGCGAGACCCGCATCGGCGGGGGCACCAAGCTCGACAACCTCGTGCAGGTCGGGCACAACGTGCGCATCGGCGAGCACACGGTGATCGCCGCCCAGACCGGCGTGAGCGGAAGCACGACGATCGGCAGCCGGGTCACGGTGGCCGGCCAGGTCGCCTTCTCCGACCATGTCGAAGTCTGCGACGACGTCGTGCTCGGCGGCCGCACCGCGGTGATCCAGAACATCCGGGAGCCCGGCGAGTACCTCGGCTTTCCGGCCAGGCCGCTGGGCGAGGCGATGCGCGCCCTGTCGTTGGCGACCAAGCTGCCGGAGCTGGCCGCCCGTCTCCGGCGCCTCGAAGAGCGCGTGCGCGATTTGGAGAACGAATGACCCGCACGGTTCCGCGCCGAACGCTCCGTAGAGCCGCCGCCTTCAGCGGGCGGGGGTTGCACTCGGGCGTGCCCGTGCGCGTGACGGTTCACCCAGGCGGAGACGGCGTCGCCTTCCGCCTCGGCGCCGAAAGGTGGGCGGCCTCTCCCGAGAACGTCGGCGAGACGCTGCGCTGCACCACGCTGGGTGGCGTGTCGACCGTCGAGCACCTGATGGCTGCCCTGGCTGCTCTGGAGATCACGGACGCCGAGGTGGAGCTCGACGCCCCGGAGCTGCCCGCGCTGGACGGTTGCGCCGAGGAGTACTGGCAGGGCCTGTCCGACGCGGGAACCGAGACCGTGGGCGAGCTCACCGTGCGCGGGCCGTTCGCCAGGGTCTTCGCGTCCGACGAGGCCTCCAAGGTGGCCATCGCCGAGGGCACGGGAAGGTGGCGCTACACGTTCCAGACCGAGACGCCCTTCCCCGGCTTGCAGGAGGTCGAGTTCCTGCACGTCACGGAAGCCTTTGGTCGGGAGATCGCGCCCGCCCGCACGTTCGGCTTCGAGCGCGAGCTGCCGAGGCTGAGGGAGCTGGGATTGGCCCGAGGCCTGGACCTGGAGAAGGCCCTGCTGCTCGGCGAGACAGGCTACGTGAACGAGCCGCGCTTCCCGGACGAGCCGGCGAGGCACAAGCTCCTCGATCTGATCGGAGACCTGTACCTCGTCGGAGTTCCCCCGTCGCTGCTGGACGTGGCGGCCGAACGCTCGGGCCACCGGCTGCACGTCGAG
>CALGMO010000027.1 GCA_937961665.1 uncultured Fimbriimonadaceae bacterium | reverse complement strand
CAGCACGCCCTACGAGTTCAAGATCGACCCGCTGGACGAGCCGGAGGGCGACCTGGCGCTGACCTTCGCGGCGTACACCACCGAGGGCGACAGCGCGAAGAAGACGGTGCGCGTGCGCATCGACAGCGGCGTGTCCAAGGGTGCGGAGTTTCACGTGCGGGCCGCCGAGGAGAGCCTTCAGGACAGCAAGTGGGATGCGGCCATCCAGTCGGCGCGCGTGGCGCTCAAGGCCGACCCCGGCAGCCTGCCGGCCAAGCTCGCCATGGCACGGGCGTACTTCGGCAAGGGCGTGTACGACAGCGCGCAGCGGTACGCCGAGGACGTTCTGGCGGTCGACCCGAAGAACGCCCCCGCGTTGCAGCTCGTCTCCGCGGTGAACCTCAAGCGGGCGTTCGGCGTGGGCGCCTCCGCCGACCGGATGCAGAACCTGGAGGCGATCGGCTCGGCGCTCAAGGCCGCGGTGAACTCGCGCAAGGCGGTGCTGGAGGCCCAGCTGGAGGCCATGGGACAGCCGAACGAGGCCAACCTGTTGCGCTACGCCGACACGGCGATCCTGCTCGGGCGGTATCGGCTGGCGGCCGGCGCTCTGCGGCCCGCCTTCGAGAAGGACGACCGCAGGGCCGACGTGGCCAACCGCCTGGCCTACGCGCTCATGCGCGACGGGCGCTTCCAAGAGTCGTTGACCGTGCTGGACGTGCACGCCCGGACCAAGCAGATGGACGCCTACGGGCACGCGCTGGCGGCCATGCTTCTCTCGTTCCTCAGCGAGCCGGCCAAGTCGGAGGAGGCGCTCAAGGAGGCCGTGCTCTCCGACTCCCAGAACATCGGCGTGCGCCTCGCCCAGGCGTATCTGGCGCTCCGCAAGAGGGACCTGAACGTGCTGAGGACGATCGTGACCGACCTCGCGCGGGAGGTCGACGCCTCCCCATACGTCGAGTACTACCTGGCCGCGCTGTACGACTTCGCGAAGGACTACGACGCCTCCAGCAAGGCCTTCGAACGGGCGGTGCTCGCCGAGCCGATGCTGTTCGACGTGTACATCGACAAGGGCATCCAGGCCCTGCGCGCCTCGCAGAGGGAGAAGGATTCCAAGGACGCCGATTTCCAGTACGCGCGGGCCAAGACGTACTTCGAGGTGGCTCTCGAGGCCAAGCCGGAGTCTCCCGAGGCTCTGACGGGCCTGGCCACGATGCACCTGATGCGCAAGCAGACCCGCGACGCCATCCGCTTCGCCGAGGCGGCCGTCAAGGCCGGACCGGACTACGCCCCGGGGCACTACACCCTCGCGGCGGCGCTGGCCGACTATGAGGGCGAGCTCCGCACGCTCGCAACCCGGCAGCAGGCCGAAGGGCGCAACAAGGACGCCGAGGCGACCATGGCGCTCGCCCGAGAGGTGAACCAGCGCGCCTTCCGCAGCAAGGAGGAGGCTGGCAAGCGGGACCGCACGCAGCTGGCCGGCTTGGCGGCCGTGCCCAAGGCCGCGGAGGCGTTCGAGTACTTCGAGCGCTACGGCAAGATGCCCGTCGTGCCCGCGCCCTAGGGCTCAGCGGTCGTACCGCGTGAGCTCCTGCACAACCCGCAGATAGGCGCGGAGGTTCTCGAACGGCGTGCCCTCGGCGTAGCTGCCCGCGGGCGTGCAAACGAGCCCGCCGTCCAGGCCGGCGGCCTCGAAGTCGCGGAGCACGCACGCCCGGATCTCCTCCTCCGTGCCGTTGCGCAGCAGAAACGGCGGGATCTGGCCCTCGACCACAGCCTCGGGCAGGGCGGCCCGGATCTCCGCCGGGTGGATGGTCGGCCCGAGGTTGACCGCGTTCACGCCGAGCCTGCGGAGCACGGGCATCAGGTGGCCCATCGCGCTGTCGGAGTGGTGGTAGCGCCGGTCGTCCGGCCCCGGAGCGAAGGCGTCGAACAGGGCGCGGAGCACCGGCTCGCAGAACCGCTCGTACAGATCCCGCGAGATCAGGCAGGAATCGTCGTCGGTCACCCACCAGCCCAACCCTTGGAAGCCGGAAATCTCGCGCAGGAAGCGGGCCCACTCCACGTACTTCCTCGCCAGCAGGCTGTAGAACTCCCCGATGGTCTCCGGCTCCTCCACCATCCAGAGGCACAGGTTCTCGGCGCCCAGCACCGACGTGCCGACCGTGACCGGGCCCCGGCCGCCCGTGCCCCATGCGACCTTGCCCCCGGCGCGCTCCTGGTAGCGGCGAACCTCCGCCTCCCAACCCTCGGGCAGCAGGCGCTCGTCGATCGGCTCGCTCTCCACCCGCTCGATCAGGCGCCGGACGTCGTCGATCGACCGCACGGAGTTGGCGAGCCAGGGCGTGGACCCCTCGTGGATCTCGTACCAGGCCCCGAAGACGAACTCGATGCGCTGGGGATGCACCGGACAGACGACCTCGGGATAGAACCGCCGGCCCAGCTCGGCCTCCAGGATGTCGTTCGCCCGGCGGTGCACCTCTTCCTGGTAGGCGGCGTCCGAGTGATAGCGGACCACGCTGTACGGCACCAGGCCCATCAGGAAGTGGTCGTCGAAGTGCATCGAGACCGGCGCGCGCGGCTTGTCGGTGCGGAACGGCTTGCCCTCGCAGAGGCGGTTCTCCTCCCAGAAGGCGGCCAGCCAGGACCGATCCCCGCTCATGGCTTCTTCCTCTGCGAGAGCCGAGCGAGCTCCTCCGGCCCGAGGACCACCACGTTGGGCTGGGCAGTCCGGACGAACTCCTCGAACGTGCAGTCGCGCAGCTCACCGGTCTCCAGGAACTCCTCGTAGAGCGCCCGGAGAACCTCGGCGGGGGTTCTGGGCCCGAGAAAGGCGTCGACCCAGAGGCCCGGCATCGGTTCGCCGCTGCGATAGGCCACGGCGCCCACGTGCAGCTCGGAACGGTCCTCCGTCGCCTCGATCGGCGCGCCCTCGTGGCACCACTCTCCCTCGCGCACCTCCAGCCCCTCGGCCTCGAGGGCGCGCCGAGCCTCCGACGGCGGCCGGTGGCACACACCCACCACCACCAGCGCGCGACCCGGTTGGGCCGCCGTGACCACGCTGCCGAACGGCCGCGGGGCGACGTACGCCTCCGCACCCGGCAACCGCCTCTTCACCGTCTCGGCGAACGAATCGAACGGAACCCTCAGAACCATGGCCGTTGGGCTTAGAACCCGAACCGGGCCTGCGTTAGAATGCTAGCACTTTCGACCCGGAGGATGAAGGTGTCCGATACGATCGCAGCCTTGCTCGCCGAGAACCGCAAGTTCGCGCCGCCCCAGGAGTTCGCCGCCAAGGCGTTCTTCAACGACCCCTCGGTCTACGACCGCGCCGCGGCGGACCCCGTCGCCTACTGGGAGGAGTGGGCCCGCAAGCTGGACTGGTTCGAGCCGTGGACGAAGCCGCTGGAGTGGAACCCGCCGTTCGCCAAGTGGTTCGTGGGCGGAAAGATCAACGCCTGCCACAACTGCGTGGATCGCCACGTGGCCGCCGGAGCGGGCGCCGCAACGGCCATCGTGTGGGAGGGAGAGCCGGGCGACGTTCGGAGCCTGACCTACGAGGAGCTGCAGTGCGAGGTGGCGCGCGCCGCCAACGCCCTCAAGGCTCTGGGCGTCGGCAAGGGAGACCGCGTGTGCGTGTACATGCCCATGGTGCCCGAGCTGGCGATCACCATGCTCGCCTGCGCCAGGATCGGCGCCGCGCACTCCGTGGTGTTCGGGGGCTTCAGCGCCGAGTCGCTCGAGGAGCGCATCCAGGACGCTGGAGCGAAGGTGGTGGTCACCGCCGACGGCGGCTGGCGCCGAGGCGCCATCGTTCCTCTCAAGAAGGCGGTCGACGAGGCCCTGGAGCTCGGTTGCCCGACCGTGGAGAAGGTTCTGGTGCTGCGCCGGGCCGGGGAACCGGGCACGGTCACCAACGGCCTCGCCACGCCGGAGTACGACCGCGGCTCCTGGGTCGAGGGCCGCGACGTCTGGTGGCACGACCTGGTGCCGGGTCAGAGCGCGCAGTGCCCCTGCGAGCCGATGGACAGCGAGGACCTGCTGTTCATCCTCTACACCTCCGGCTCCACCGGCAAGCCCAAGGGGATCGTGCACACCACGGGCGGGTACCTCACCGGCGTATCCGCCACGTTCCGCTACGTGTTCGACATCCAGCCGGAAGACCTCTACTGGTGCACCGCCGACTGCGGCTGGATCACCGGCCACAGCTACGTGGTGTACGGGCCGTTGGCCAACAGGGCGCACGTGCTGATGTACGAGGGCGCGCCGGACACCCCGGACAAGGACCGCTTCTGGAGGATCATCGAGCGGCACAAGGCCACGATCCTCTACACCGCCCCCACGGCGATCCGCGCGTTCATGAAGTGGGGCACGGAGTACCCCGAGCGCTGCGACCTCTCGTCTCTCCGGCTTCTGGGCACGGTCGGAGAGCCGATCAACCCGGAGGCCTGGGTGTGGTACCACCAGCACATCGGCGGCGGACGCTGCCCCATCGTGGACACCTGGTGGCAGACGGAGACGGGCCAGATCATGATCTCGCCCCTGCCCGGCCTGACCGAGACGAAGCCCGGATCCGCCACACGGCCCCTGCCCGGCGTGTCCATCGGCATCTACAACGACCTCGGCGAGGACCTCTACGCGGAGCACATCCGCAGGGTGCAGGCGGGCGAGGCCACCGACTCGGTCGGCGGGTATCTGGTGCTGACCCAGCCGTGGCCGGCCATGCTCCGCGGCATCTACGGCGACCCCGAGCGCTTCAAGCGGACCTACTGGTCGCGCTTCCCCGGCGCGTACTTCACCGGCGACGGCGCGAAGGTGGACGAGGAGGGCTACGTGTGGCTGCTCGGCAGGGTGGACGACATCATGCTGGTGGCCGGACACAACATCAGCACCATGGAGGTGGAGTCCGCCTTGGTGGACCACCCGGCCGTGGCCGAGGCGGCGGTGATCGGCAAGGCCCACGAGCTGAAGGGGCAGGCGATCGCGGCCTTCGTGATCCTGAAGGCGGGGTACCAGGGCGGCCCCGAGATCGTCGACGAGCTGAAGGCCCACGTGGCCAAGAAGATCGGTGCGATCGCCCGCCCGGACGACGTGATCGTCTGCGCCGACCTTCCCAAGACGCGCTCCGGCAAGATCATGAGGCGCCTGCTGCGCGACGTGGCCGAGGGCAGGGCGCTGGGCGACACGACCACGCTCGCCGACCCCAACGTGGTGAACGCCCTCAAGGACAAGTACGAGTCCGCAGGCTGAGCCGGACGGATGGAGTATCCTTCGGGCCGGGCCGCGCGGCGGCTCGGCCCGCTGTTCTATGGCCCGGTTGCACACGCTCACGGTACAGGACATCCTGTGGATCAACTTCCGGCTCGTCGGCAGGACGGTGCCGTTCGACTACGCGGTGCTGGAGGACGCCTCCTACTGCCAGTACCAGCTCGGCAGGAGCCTCGACGTGCCCCGGCAGGCCGCGCGGCTGTTGGGGGCCATGGTCGCGCGCAAGCCGTTCGCCGAGGGGAACGCCGAGACGGGACTGGTGGCCACCGCCGCGTTCCTCCGACTGAACGGGTACGAGCTGAGCCTCGGAGGGAAGGATCCCTTGGCTTGGGCGGAAACCTTCGACGGCGAGACGCTGGAGCCTCTGTGCGCGCCCGTGCCCCGCGCCGACGACGAAGAGCCCGACGTCCTCGGCGCGATCACCACCGAGATGGAGCGCTTCGGCTTCACCAGCCGAGCCGCCTGAGCGCCATGCCGGAGTTGGAGTCGCTCATCGCCTTCCTGCCGACGCGGGACCTCGAGGCCGCGGACCGCTTCTGGCGCGGCGTGGTGGGTCTGGAGCTCGCGCTGGACCAAGGCTCCTGCAGGATCTATCGCGTCGCCGACGGCGGATACCTGGGCTTCTGCGCGTCGGGCGAGCCCCCGCAACCGAGCGGCCGCGTGGTCCTGACCCTGGTGACCCGCGACGTCGAGGGCTGGCACCGCAGGCTCTCGGAAGCCGGCGTGCCGACGGACGGCGAGCCCCGGCTGAACGCCGCCTTCCGGATCTTCCACTTCTACGCGGAGTCGCCGGACGGCTACCGCCTGGAGGTCCAGCGGTTCGAGGATCCGCGATGGCCGGGCGGCGCGGAAGTCAGCTCTGCTGACTGAGGCGGCGCAGGTCCTCGTAGATGGCGCGGCGCTCGGCCGCCAGCCGCTCCCGCTCCTGCCTGCGGCGCTCCTCCTCTCGCACGGCGTCCAGGTACTGGCGCTGACCGAACTCGGCCAGGTGCCGGACGCCGTCGTGCCACTCGTTCAGCAGCCGGCCGCAGGTTTCCGTCTTGGCCCTGCATTCCGCCAGAGCCGGACGGTGGGCGGCGTAGGCGGGCATCTTCTCCATCAGCCAAAGCATCGAGCGAACCTCGCCGGCGGCGCCCCGCGCGGACTCCAGGGCGGAGATCATCGCCTGCGTCGTGCCCTGCTCGAAGCCCGCGGCGAGGTGGTTGGCGACGGCGATGGCCGCGCGCTCGAGGGAATCGCGCAGGGACGGGGAGGAGGCCAGCCTGTCGCCGGCGGCGTTGGTCAGGCCGAGAACCATCTCGGCCAGCTCGATCGAGGCCTTCCAGGCCGGAGCCATCTCGAAGCGTTCGTAGGTCATGGCTAGGACGCTCGTTGCCGTAGGATCGGGAACAGGCTCTCCCACAACGCCGGGGGATGGGCCCGCTCGGCGCCGGCGGACCCGGAAGACGCCCTCAGAGACTACCCGACGGGCGACTCGCGAATCCGGCCTCGCGCCGCCGGAACCAAGTAGCAGACGCAACCAACCCCGCCGAAGGTTCGGTTTCAGTCCAGGTTTTTTCGCCGGGATCGCGGGCCTCAGCCCTGCGGCCGCCGCTCGCTGACCTGGCTCATCGCGGGGCGGACCTCCACCGAGAGCGGCGCCTGGGTCCGGTCGAGGCACAGCGTGTCCCGGGCGCACCCCTGGAAGAGCCGGTCGGCCACCGCCTCCACCTCGGCCCGGGTCGGGTACCAGCCCGCCAGCTGGAGCTGGCGGAACGACGGGTAGAGCGCGTCGGCGACCACGCGGCGGCTGTGCGCCCATTTGTAGATCAGCTGCTCCAGCACCCGAGCATCGGAGTGCTGGGGGATGAACGTGGGGCCCAGCATCTCGAAGCGGAGCCGGGTGATCGACTCGATCGTCGAGGGGTTGTTCACGAACCACCAGCACCCGAACGGCGTGAGGTTGGCGAACTTGCGGGCCGCCACGATCAGCTGGTGCTGGTTCTCCAGAGCCAGAACCGTGGCGAGGAACCGGTTCTCAGGCCAGCGGGCGCAGAGGCGCTCGATGGACGACACGTCCGCCCAGCCCACTCCGTCCCCGGCGAGCTGCAGCTCGGGGTTCACGCCGCGCCGCACTCCCACCATGAGCGCCAGGGGCACGTCCAGCTCTCGGCACACGTGCAGCACCGCTCCCTCCAGCAGCCGCGTGCGCGGCGAGTCGTCCGGATAGACGAAGTCCGGGGGCAGCGAGACGGCCAGGTAGAGCGGGTGCAGGCGGCCGCTCCAGCTGTCCAGGAAGCGGTGCACCTCGTCCACGGCCTTCGGCGACGCCTCCGCGTCCACCTTGTAGCCGCGGGCTTCCAGCTTGCGCCACGTCTGCTCCCACTGGCACAGGATCGGATCCAGACGCAGCACCGCGTGGAACCTCGGGTCCACGAACGAGTCGGACTGCCAGTAGATCGCCTCCTGGTCGTCCAGCGGGTCGTTGGTCATCACCACGTCCGAGACGCCCGCGAGCTCCAGCACCACGTCCAGATGCTCGTGGGGGTCGACCTCCGCGAAGTACTCGCGCGCCTCCGTGAGGTCCTTGGCGCGCGGGTTCAGGCCGAGCGAGGTCAGCACCGTGCACACGCCCGCCGCGGCCTCGCTCAGCGGGACACTCTCCACGAACAGCTTGCGCCACACGAGGTCCGCCTGCCTGCTCTGGGGCATCTCGAAAAACGCCTTCGGCGAGATCTCGCACGCCCGGAACAGCTCGGCGACCAGGTAGTGGTAGGTCAGCAGGTCGTCGATGCCCCACTTGCACAGCCGCTCGAAGGAGAACGGGAACAGGTGCGTGTGCACGTCGAACACGCGGACGGACTTCAGGGCCTCGTCGACGGCCTTCCTCAGGCCGGCCTCGTCGCGGATCTGGTCTTCTGGCTTCGCTTCGCGGAACAGCATGGGGAGCCCTCGCCGATGGAGCGATGATACACCATCGTCACTCCCCGTCCGGCTCGCAGGCGGCGGACTCTCCGGGTCGGTGCGGAGGCAGCACGAACCAGAACGTGCTGCCCTGCCCCAAGGCGCTCTGCACGCCGATCCTGCCTCCCTGCGCTCGGACCGCGAGCTGGCAGAACGTGAGGCCCAGCCCAGTTCCTCCCCGCGTGCCCTTGACCTGCACGAACGGCTCGAAGATCTCCTCCGCGACCTCGGGTGGAATCCCCGGCCCTTGGTCCTTGACGGTGAACCGCAGGCCGTGCGGGTCCGACTCCGCGGCCACGACGACCCGCGAGCCCGGCGGACTGAACTTGAGCGCGTTGCCGACCAGGTTCGTCAGCACGCGGGCGGTCAGGTCCGGATCCAGCACCCAGCGATCCACCCTGAGGTTCGACTCCAGCGCCACCTCCGCGCCCCTGGCCCAAAGCTCCAACCCCTCCAGGGCGTGCCGGACCAGCTCCGAAAGGTCCGTCTCCACGCAGCGCACGGGCATCCTGCCGCCCTCGAGCTTGGCCACGTCCAAGATCGAGTTCACCAGCGTCAAGGCCCTCTGGTTCGAGACCAGAGCGAGCTCGATCATCTCCCGCTCAACGTCCTCCAGACTCGTGTGGTTCTGCTGCAACGTGAGCAGGCCCGTGATGGCGCTGGAGAGCGGCGACCGGAGATCGTGCACCAGAAACCCGATCAGCTCTTGCTGCTGCCTGCGGGACTCCCTCAGCCGGGCGACCACCCACACCATGGCCAGGTACGACGCGAGGCGGATGCCGAGGTTGACGACCGACACCGGGTCCACCATCTGCCCCGGACCGCGCGCGAGCGCCTGGGTGAGGAACGCCGACGCGGCGGCGTAGAGGGCCACGACCATGCCGGGGCGGCGGCCGCCGTACCAAGCCGCGACCATGACCGGCACGAGGTACAGCACCAGCAGATCCGGCGGCGAGAAGTGGTCCGCGACTCCGACCGCGACCGCGATCAGCAGCGCCAACGCTGTGATCCTGCGGCGCGACATGCGCCCCAGACGCGCATCGGCCCGCCACAGCAGACGGCTCAGCATGGACGCTCTAGGTTACCTTGAGGCCCGCTCAGCCTTCCGGCATGCGCTTGTACTGCCCCCGGCCCCTCGCCTCGGGGTCGATGGCGAACACCCTCACCGTTCGGGGAGGGATCGTCGCCCGCAGGGTTCCCGCGAGGACGCGCGCCGTCGCGCCGGACAGCGCGTCCCGGAGCAGCGTGTAGCCCATCAGCGTTCCGTCCGGCACGATCCACGTCTCTTCGACGCTGACTTCGGACGGGTTCGCGACGACGACCACGGCCTCCAGCGGCCGCTCCGTGGTGCGCAGAAAGGCCAGCGCGCGCTCGCCGTGCAGCGCCCGACAGTCGCCGATGCGCAGGGCCCGCAGGTCTCGGCGCATCCCGACCAGCTTCGTCACCCATCGCAGGTCCGGGTTGTCCGCCGTGGCCAGATCCCACCGCATCGGCGCTCGCTGGCGGGGGTCGTCCCCTCCCGTCATTCCCAGCTCGTCGCCGTAGTAGATCAGCGGCGAGCCGGGCAGCGAGAACTGCAGGGCCTGGGCGAAGCGCCTCTGCGCCCGATCCGGCAGCACCGTCGCCAGACGGGGAGTGTCGTGGTTGCCGAGCACGATCCAAGACCGCAGGAGAGGCTCTGCGCCGCAGTCCCGAAGCAGTTCGTTCAGGGCCGCACCGAACTGCCGCGGCGACAGGCGGCCCTCCGTGAGCTCGAGGATCGCGCGCCCGAGGAACATGTTCAGGACCCCGTCCAGAACCGAGGTCCATCCCTCGGGGTAGTTCCATACCTCGCCGAGGACCAGACTGCCCCGCTTGTGCCGGTGCGCGGCCCGGGCGAGTTCCGCGAGGAAGGCCGGACCCACCTCGTGGGCCACGTCGAGCCGCCACCCGTCCGCGCCCTCCTTCAGGTACCGGGCCACCACGGAGTCCGGGCCGTTCCACAGATAGCGCCGGACCTCGGGGTTCTCCAGACGCACTTCGGGAAGGTTGGCCACGCCGGCCCACGCGCGGTAGCCGGCCGGGTAGGCGCCGTCGAAGAAGAACCAGTTCCGACGCTGGGAGCCGGGATTCCTCAGAGCCTCCTGGAAGATCGGGTTGGAGCGCCCGCAGTGGTTGAAGACCCCGTCCAGCACCAGCCTTCCGCCGGAGGCGTGCAAGGCCCGCGCCAAGCTCCGAAAGTCGGCCCAATCGCCGTACTCCGGGGCGACGCGCAACCAGTCCGTGGCGTCGTACTTGTGGTTGGTGAGCGCGTCGTGGATCGGGTTGAGGTAGAGGACCTCCGCGAGCGAGCGCACGTGGTCCAGCCGTCCGATCAGGCTCTGCAGATCCCCTCCCCAGAAGTCGAGCTCGTGGCTCCAAACGCCGAGCTCCGGCACCGGGGAGCCCGGCTCGGGCAGGTCGGTCCATGCGCGGAGCCTGCGCGGCGCGCCGTACAGGCCTCGCTTGTCCTCGAGGCGCGGGGACGGGGCGAACCGGTCGACGAAGACCTGGTACACCACCGGGCCCACGCGCCAATCGGCCTCGCGACGGCGCATGGCCTCGGCGCGAGGGGAGGCGGCGGCCAACGCCGCCAGTCCGATCCAAGCCGCCACCATCGGGGTGAGGGCTAGTTGCCCATGCCGGTGCCGGCCGGCTTCGGAGCGAGCACGTCGGACGCCTTCACGCCCGTCTGCTCCTCGATCTCCTTGAACTTCTTCTCCTTCTCCTGAGGAGGCATGGGGCTGCTGGCGATGGCCCGGATCTTGTCCTCGGGCGACATGCGCTCGATGGCGGCCTTGGCGTCCTCCTCGGACATTCCGGCCGGGGCGTTGCCCAGGCTGGAGCAACCTGCGATCGCCGCGGCGAGCGGCAACAACGACATCCAGATGCTCGGCTTGTTCTGCATGGCTTGGGACGATCTCGGAGGGTCGTGGGGCGGGGCGCCCGAGGGCGCCCCGCCCGAAGAGGATCGGATTACTGGAAGTCCGGGTGGGCGTAGTTGGTGCCCCACCAGTTGAACGCGCGGCCGTTCTGCTCGGCGTGCGGAGCGCCGCCGGACCAGGAGGCGCCGTACGGGCAGGATCCGCCCTCGCCGCCGCACCAGGTGTCGGTGTACAGCAGGGTGCCGTCCGCCTTCAGGTTGGGCAGCAACTGGACTCCCTTGAAGAACGCGGCGTGGCCGTCGACGAACGCGACGTTGCTGCCGTCGTTGAAGTAGCCGGTCTTGATGCCCCAGAAGCCCTGCAGGCCGCTCTGGTTGCCGGGCCAGGTCATCGCCGAAGTCGGGAAGTTGTGCCAGACCACCACACGGGCCGGGTTCACGAACTCCAGCGAGCCGGGGCCGACGCCCTCCACGCCCTCGCCGCCGGGGCCGCCCGACGTGGCGCTCGGTGCCGGAGCGTAGTAGCCGTACAGGCCGGTGCACTGACCGCCCTGGTAGCCGAAGATGTTCGGGTTCAGGCGGTAGTCGATCGGCGGGTAGATGTCGTCGAAGTAGTTGTCGCGGCCGCGCGCCGAGACGCCCAAGCCGACGCACCCGTCGCTCGGGTCGAGGATGTAGTTGCCGAAGCCGTTCTCAGCCTTCTGCCGCTGCACGGTGCCGCGCTTGTTCGGGCTGGCCGGGTTCTTGAAGATCTGGCGGTTCTTGGTGTAGGGCAACACCCGGGCGGCGAACACGTAGTCCTCCTGCCAGTTGGTGTGCGGCAGGCGGTCGTCGTAGTCGCTGGCGTACATGAGCGTCGCCGTCATGTTCTGCTTCAGGTTCGACAGGTCTGCGGTCTTCTTGGCCGAAACCTTCGCCTGGGCGAACACCGGGAAGAGGATCGCCGCCAGGATGGCGATGATCGCGATCACGACGAGGAGTTCGATGAGCGTGAAGCCCAATCTTCGCTGATTGCGCATGGTTGGATAACCTCCAAAGGTTCGTTTCAAGGTCGTTCCGAATCCGGAGCGGGGTCGTTTCCGCGCGCGGGGACCAGCACCGCCGAGCTCCGCGCCGGAAGGGTCAGGTCGAGGACGCCGCGACGGACGGTCCGGCTCTGGCCGGTCATCGCATCCGTGAGCGTCAGGGTGGACGAAACTCCGGGCCGAGGGATCCTCAGCCGCAGATCGGCCGGCCGGTCGCCCCGATTCAGGGCGACTACGGCCAAATCGTCGTCGAGAACGCGGGCGAAGGCCAGCAGGTCGCCCCGCGCCAGCAGCAGAACGGGGTCGCCGCTCTGCAGCGCCGGGCTGGCGTTCCTCGCCGCGATCAGCGAGCGGTGGCAGGCGAGCAGGTCGTTGTCGTCGCGCGCGAGGTCCCAGCGCATGCCCCGCCGGTTGTCGGGGTCCGGCCCGCCCTCCATGCCAAGCTCGTCGCCGTAGTAAACGCACGGGGCGCCGACCCAGGTGAGCAGAAGGGTCGCTCCGAGCTTGGCCAGCGACCGGTCCCCTCGGCAGAGGGTCAGGAACCGAGGCGTGTCGTGGCTCGACAGAAGGTTCAGCAGGTTGCGCGAGACGGTCGGCCCATAGCGCCAGTACAGCGCCTCGAGCCTGGACCAGGCCCGCTCGGCGGGCTCCGAGCGCTGCGCCAAGAAGCGCACGGCGACGTCGCGGAAGCGGTAGTTCATCACCGAATCCCACTGGTCGCCCCCCAGCCAGCGCTTGCCGTCGCCCCAGACCTCGCCCACGATCCACGCCTCGGGGTCGATCGACTTGACGGTCCTTCGGAAGTCCCGCCAGAAGTCGTCGGGCACCTCGTCGGCGACGTCCAGGCGCCAGCCCGCCACGTCGGCCCGGGACATCCAGAAGCTGGGCACGCCCAAGAGGTAGGCCCGCACTTCCGGATCGGCGTGGTTCAGCTTCGGCATCGACGGGAAGTTGAACCAGGCGTGGTAGTTCGGCGGATCCTGGACTCGGATCGGGAAGGAGTGCGGCGTGTACCACGAGCGGTAGCGCGAGCGCTCGCCGTTCTCCCTCAGGTCCCGGAAGGCGAAGAAGTCCACCGACGTGTGGTTGAACACGCCGTCGAGCACCGTTCGGACTCCCTTGGCCCGCAGATCCCGGGTGAGCCGGACGAACAGCTCGTTCGTTCCGAACCGGGGCTCGATGCGCAGGTAGTCCGTCGTCTCGTACCCGTGCGCCGAGGGCGACACGAAGATCGGGTTCAGGTACACGGCGCGGATCCCCAGCCGCTCCAGGTACCCGGTCTTCTGGAGCACCCCGGCCAGGTCCCCGCCCAGGAACGTGAACCACTTCGGCTGGGCGTCCCAAGGCTCGACCGTCGCCGGGTCGTTGCCCGGGTCGCCGTTGGCGAAGCGGTCGGGGAAGATCTGGTAGAAGACGGTCCTCTCGACCCAAGCCGGCGGAACCAGCGGCGCGGCCTGCTCGGGGCGGATCGCGAACCGCTCGCCCGGCTCCTCGGCCGAGAGTCCGCGGGGGCCGAGCCACCAGCTCGCTCCGTCCTCCAGCCGGATGCGGTAGCGCAGGGTCTGCCGGGCATCCCACCGCACGAGGCCCTTCCAGACCGCCTGGAACTCGTCGGCGTCGCCGGGGCTCAGCGCCACCGAAGGGCCGGACTCCGGGACGAAGCGCACCGACCGAACGTCGCCCGGCCGCGTGCGCACGGTCAGGAACAGCCGGCCCCGGTCCCAGACCGCGTCGCCCCGCTCGGGGTGGTGCGACACGCCGGACGCGGCGATCCTCCCGTCGCCGGCCCTGGCCGGCCTGGAGTAGTCGGGAGGCAGCGCAGTGAGAATCGAATTCACGTTGCCCGCTCCGTCGTCCTCGGACCGCGGGTTCTTCGGGTCGAGGACCCAGCGGGACCCGTCCACGACGAACTTGTAGGCGTGCCGGCCGACGGGAAGCTCCAGCGAGAGCGTCCAGCGCCGCCGGTCGGCGTCCGGCCGCATCGGGTTCGCCGTCGTCGACCAGCCGTTGAACGTTCCGGCCACGCTCACGCTGGCGACGGGTTCGGGCGACTCGTAGAGGAATCGCCAGCGGACCCCTTGCACCGAGCCGGCGAGCGCCAGGGCGAGCAGCAGAGCGGTCACCGCAGGGCCTCCTCGCCGCGGGGCAGGGGCGCCGACGACCCGCGGCGCTTGAGCTGGCAGGGGACCAGGATGCGTCGGGGCTCGCTCGGGCCCTCGCCCCGGATCTGCGCCATCAGGCAGTCGACGGCCTCGCGAACCAGCGCCTCGATGTTCAGGCTGACCGAGGTGAGGCCGCGTTCGAGCACGTGGCACAGGTGCGTGTCGTTGAAGCTGACCAGCCCCAGGTCGTCGGGAATGCGCAGGCCCTGCTCGCGAGCCGTCAGCACGACGCCCATGGCCATCAGGTCGTCCAGGACCACCAGCGCGTCCGGCGCCATGGGGCCGGCCAGGGCCTCCTCGGCGACCAGGCGCGCGGCCTCGATGCCGAAGTCGGAGTGCCAGATGCGGCAGGGCATTCCCGCGGCGTCCAGCGCCCTGGAATAGCCCAGAATGCGGTCCTCGCTGACGGTGATGCCGGGAGGGCCGGCCAGCATGGCGATGCGGCGGTACCCGGAGCGGATGAGCTCCTCGGCCGCGAGCGCACCCGCCGCGACGTTGTCGTTGTCGACCGACCACACGTGGCTGCGCATCGGGTTGCCGATGAGCACGAACGGGAAGCGGTCGCGCTGCAGCAGCTCCAGTCGGCTGTCGTGCACCACCGACTCGACCAGGATCACGCCGTCGACGCGCTTGCTGCGCAGCAGGGCCTCGTGGACGCTGACCTCGTTCTCGTCGCCGTGCACCAGCTCCAGGCACAGCCGGCTACCGGCGTCGTGGAGGCGGTCCATGATCTCGCCGATCAGGTTCGAGAAGAAGGCGTCGCCGGCCAATCCGCCGCGGGGCCGCTTGATCACCAGGCCGATCATGCCGGACTCGCGCCGCCGAAGGGACTGGGCGCGGGCGTCGGGGAGGTAGGAGTGCAGGCGAGCCGCCTGGAGGACCCGCTCGCGGAGCTCGGGCTCCACCTTGGGGTCGCCCGCCATCACGCGGGAGACGGTGGACTGCGACACGCCCGCGAGGCGAGCGATGTCCAGCTGGGTCACTTTGTTCGGACGGCGGTGTCCCATGGCCCGAGAATTCGTATTCTCGATTCTACACCACTTTTCGGCCGATCGGGCCTCCGATTCCGCCGGAACAGGGGATTTTCGCGGGGGCCGGGCCCGGCCGGGCGCCGGAGGGGAGCCTCCGAAGGCCCCGGACCGGGAATTCGTATCCTCGGAGCTGGGCCGAAAGGCCCGCCTACACCTGGAAGCCCGGCGCCGCGGCCGCCGGCTGCTCGTCGTCCTCGTCCATCGACGGCATCGACTTGAGCAGCTCCAGAGCGTCCACCGGCTTCTCCACCGGACCGTCGAACACCACCCGGCCGTCCTTGAAGCGGATGATCCTTCGACAGTGGTTGGCGATGTCCGGCTCGTGCGTGACGATCACCACCGTCTTGCCCTCCCGGTTCAGCTCCTGGAACAGCGCCATGATCTCCTCGGCGGTGCGCGAGTCCAGGTTGCCCGTGGGCTCGTCCCCCAGGATCAGCACCGGGTCGTTCACGATGGCGCGCGCGATCGCCACGCGCTGCTGCTGCCCGCCGGAGAGCTCGTTCGGCTTGTGGTGCATGCGCTGCGCCAGTCCGACGCGCTCCAGCGCCCGCTCCGCCAGCTGCTGGCGGTTCTTCGCTCCGGCGTACACCAGCGGCAGCTCCACGTTCTTCAGCGCGGAGGTCCGCGGAAGGAGGTTGAACGTCTGGAACACGAAGCCGATGTACCGGTTGCGGATCTCGGCCAGCTCGTTCTCGCTGAGGCCCGCGGTCCGCTGGCCGCTCAGGATGTACTCGCCCCGGGTCGGCCGGTCCAGGCAGCCGATGAGGTTCATGAACGTGGACTTGCCCGAGCCGGAGGGACCCATGATGGCCACGAACTCCCCCTCCTCGATCTGCAGGTTGATGTGCCGGAGCGCGTGCACGACCACGTCGCCCATCACGTAGTCCTTGCACAGGTCGTGGGTCTCGATGATCCTCTTCATGGGTTCACTCGTAGCGCAGGGCCTCGATCGGCTCCAGCTTGCTGGCCCGCAGGGCCGGGTACAGCCCGAAGAACAAACCTACCATCGCCGAGAAGCCGAACGCCAACGCCACGGCCTGCGGGCTGATCAGCGGCGGGACCTTCAGCAGCCCCGCGACGAACAGCGTGGCCGCGTACCCCAGCAGGATGCCGATGATCCCGCCCGACAGGCACATCACCACCGACTCCAGCAGGAACTGCGCGAGGATCGAGCCCCGCTTGGCCCCGATCGCCTTCCGCAGGCCGATCTCCCGCGTGCGCTCGGTGACCGACACCAGCATGATGTTCATGATGCCGATGCCGCCGACGAGCAGCGACACGCTCGCGATGCCCGCCAGCAGGAAGCCCAGCAACCGGGTCTGGGTCTGGATCTGCTCGATCCACTCGCCCTGGTTGAACACGCGGAAAAGCTCGTCGCCGGCGGCCGAGCGGCGCTTCATGGCCAGCACCTCCTCGACCCGGGCCTGCGTGTAGGGCAGGAACTCGGTGTTCATCGCCTGGATCGAGATCAGGTCGAGACGGTCGACCTTGCCCATCAGTCGCCTCTGGGCCGTCTGCAGGGGGATGTAGATCTGGTCGTCGGGGTTCATCCAGCCGGAGCCGCCCTTGTAGGCCACCACGCCGACCACCTCGTAGTTGCGACCCTTGATCTTGATGGTGGCGCCGATCGGGTTCTCGCCGTCGAACAGCTGGTCGTACACCAGCCACCCCAGGACGGCCTTCTCGGCGAGCATGGCGTCGTCCTCGGCCGTGAACCACCTGCCGGCCTGCATCTTGGTGGCGTTGCGGATGATCGCCATCTGCGGCTCGCAGCCCAGCACGGTGGTGTTGTAGCTGCGGTTGCCGAACTTCACCATGACCCCGCGGTCCTGCACCCCGCCGCTGATCAGGTTGATCGTCGGCACGAACCGCTTTAGGTCCTCCACGTCCTCCGGCCGCAGCGTGGCGCCGGCCTGCGCGCCCATCGAGCGGCCGCCCCGCATCCAGTTGGGCACCACCGTGAGCATGTTCGTGCCCATGATCTCGATGTTCTCGAGGGACTTGCGCTTGGTGCCCTCGCCGATGCCGATCATCGCGATCACGGATCCGACGCCGATGACCACGCCCAGCATGGTGAGGAACGACCGAAGCTTGTTGGCCGCGATCGCCCTCAGGGCGCTCTCCAGGCTGTCGCCGATGTTCATGGGGAACCCCCTATCTGGGCCTTCCTCCGCCTCCCGGACGGCCTCCGCCGGGCCGCGGGCCGCCGCCCGCCAACCCTCCGCCCTGCTGGGCCTCGAGCATCTTCCGCTGGGTCTCCCGGAGCTGGGCCAGGTCGATCTCCGCCACCACGACCTCCTCGCCCTCTTTCAGGCCCTCGAGCACCTCGACGCCGTCGTTGCCCGCCTCACCGAGCTTGACGTCGCGCTCGGCGGGCTTCGCGGGGTTCGCCGTCTTGACCTTGACGTAGGTCCGGCCGTTCTCGTTGCGCACGGCCTGGGCCGGCGCGACGAGCACGTTCGGCTTGGCCAGAAGGATGAACTCGCACGTGGCGCTCATGCCGGGCCTCAGGTCGAGGTTCTGGAAGTTCAGGATCTCGACCCGCACCTTGATCGCCGTGATGTTCTGCTCGGTGGTCGCGGCGGGGTTGATCCTCCGCACCACGCCCGGCAGCGGCCTGCCGGGGTACGCCTCGGTGAGGATGCGCACCTGCTGGCCGACGCGGATCTTGCCGATGTCGGTCTCGTCCACCGCGCAGTCCACGAACATCCGCGTGACGTCGCTGATCTGCACGATGCTGGTCCCCTGCGAGAAGGTGCTGGTGCCGGGCGGGATGATCGTTCCCTCCTCGAGGTACTTCAGCGTGACCACGCCGGACCGCGGTGCGACGACCGTGGTGCTGTCCAGCTGGACCTTGGCGTTGTCCCGGCTCACCTTGCTGCGCACGGTGCCCGCCTTGGCCGCCTGGATCTCGCTCTGGCGGATCAGAACGTTCAGGCGCGCGTCCTGGGCGTTGCGCAGCTGGACGCGCGCGGCCTCCAGGTTGGCCTTGGCCTCCTCCAGGTTGCGACGGCTGACCTCCACGTCGCGGAGGCCCGCCTTCGCCTGCTCCAGAGCCGCGGCGGCTCGCTTCACCGCGTTGTCCTGCGCCTCGATCTGCGCCGCGAGGTCGCGCTCCAGCGTGTCCGCCCGCTGGCGCGCCGTCTCGTAGGCCGCCTTGGCCGAGGCGTGGGCGGATGCGGCGCGATCGACCTCCGCCTGGCTCACGTATCCCTTGGACAGCAGCTCCCGGGCCCGGCGAAGGGCGGCCTCGGCGGTCTGCAGGTCGGTGCGCGCGCGGTCCAGGTTGGCGGCCGTCTCTCGCCGGAGCTGGGGCACCGTGACCTCCTTCAGCCGCCTCTGGTCGGCGAGGGCCGCGTCGTGGGCGGCTTGGGCGCTGCGCAGCGCGCTCTCCGACACCACGGGCTGGCGTTCGGCCTCGATCCTCGCCCTCTCGTACCGGGCCTTCGCCGTCTCGAGGTTCGCCTGGGCCTGGCGGATGCCGTTCTCGGTCTGGCGGAGCTGGAGCTCGTAGTTCTTCTCGGCCTGGAGGGCCCTGGCCTCGGCGGCCGTCAGGTCGGCGCTGGCTTGGTCGAACGCGGCCTGTGTGTCCGAGGGGTCGATCACCGCCACGAGGTCCCCCGCCTGCACCCGGGTGCCCTCGTCCACCGCAAGCCGGACCACCTTGCCTCCGGCCTTGGACTTGACGTCCACGGTGGTGAGCGGCACCAGCTGCCCAGTCGCGGAGGTGGACAGCACCAGCTCCTTGCGCTCGACGGGAGCGTAACGGTACTCGATCTCGGGTTCGGAGCCACGGCTCGCGAACACGAGGTATCCGACGAAACCGAGCACGACCGCCGCGATCAGAACGCCCCAACGCTTCAAACCTTCACCTCTCTCCCGGAATCTCGCGACCCACGGCCAGCCTCAGCCGCACGTCGGCGATGTGCGTGTCGTAGACCGCCTGCACGTAGTTCGATTCGGCCGTCGCCAGACTGACGCGGGCGGTGAGCGTCGAGATCAGGTCCGACGCGCCCGCAGCCCTGGAACCCTCGGCCGCCTCGAAGTTCTTGCGCGCGGCCTCGACCGCGGCCCGCGCCGCCCCGACGCGCTCCGCGTTCTGGAGGAACACCGCGAACGCGGACTCGATCTCGGCTCGCGCGTCCCGCTCCAGCTGGGCGAGCGACTCGAGATTGGCCTGCCAAGCCAGGCGAGCCTGCCGCGCGGCCTCCCGCGTCCTCCCGCCGTCGAACAGCGGCAGCGACACCACGAAGCTCAGCGACTGCCTCTCCACGACGTCGTCGCTGAACTGGCGGGCGTAGTTGGCGTCCAGCGACCAGCTGGCCCTGCTCGCCTGATCGGCGCGGAGAACCTCGAACCGGTCGGCCCGAGTGCGCAGGCGCTCGGCCACCAGGTCGGGCCTGGCGTCCAGCCCCTGCCGCACGAGGGCGTCGAGCGGCTCCGGCGCGTCGGCCGTGGGCTCCGCGACTGCGGCCAGAGAGGGCAGCGGCTCGCTCGCGGGCCAACCGATCGCCGCCCTGACGGAGGCCTCGGCCGTGGCCACCTGGTTCTTGGCCACCAACAGCTGGACCTTCGCGTTCAAGAAGTCGGCCTCGGCCTGGAGGATGTCCTTGGCGGGGCTCTCGCCCTGCTCGACCAAGGCCCTCGTCTGGTTCAGGATGTTCTCAGCCAGCGACACCTGCTCCTGCGCCACGCGGAGCAGCTCGTGCGCGCGCAGCGCGTCGAAGTACTGCTGATGCACGGAGAACAGCACCCGGCGCAGGGTCTGCAGGGCCGTGAGGCGCTGGGCCTCCTCGTTCAGGCGGCTCGCGCTGAGCGCCCAAGAGCGCTCGCCGGAATCCAGCAGCTGCCACCGCGCGGAGACCTCGCTGGTGTTGGTGTCCGACTTCGTGAGGCCGCGGAAGGGCCCCGTCTCCCGGTCCACCCGGCTCGAGAGGTACTCGTAGCTCGGCGTGACCGTGGGATAGAACGCGGCCAGCGACTGGAGCTTGCGGCTGCGGGCCGACTCCGCTGCGAGGAAAGCCGCGCGGACGGTGCCGTTCCTCTCCTTGGCCAAGGAGAGGCAGCGCTGCAGGTCGAGCGTCTGCTGGGCGGGCGCAAGGGCGCAGAGCGCCGCGGCGACCCCCAGGGCGGCCGTTTTGGACTGACCAAGAAGCATGATGGAACCTTACCGCCTGCGGTCGGGCCCGCGGCGGGTCCGGGCGTACCCTCCGGGCCTTCCTACGGTCCCCGACGGCCGAACGGTTCCCAAGGCGCGCCTCAGCCCACGCGGAAGACGAAGCGCACGTTTCCGAAGGCGAGTTCGCCGCCGTCCTCCAGCTCCGCCTCCTGGATGCGTTCGAACTGCCCGGCCGAGGGCCTCAGCAGGAACGTGCCGTTCGAGGAACCCAGGTCCGTGATCCTCCAGGCGCCGTCGGCGAACTCGATGCGGGCGTGCCGCCGCGAGACGTACATGCCTTCCGGCAACAGGCCGAGGTCGACGTCGATCGGGCCGACGTCCGGGTCGAACCGACCCACCACCGAGGGCGGATGCACCACGAAGTCCACCTCCGTCTCGGCGCCGTTGCGCTTCAGGACCAAGCGCGCGGTCGGTGCCGCCGCCGGCCGCTCCACCGAGTCTTCAAGAGACTCGGCCGATCGATGCTCCATCGGTTCGTCCATGTTCGCTCCTCCTCGCCGCGGCCTCGCCCAGCAGGATGCCGACCAGCGACACCGCCAGCCCCGGCAGAACGGTACCCAACGAGAACCTGTGTCCCAAGACCTGGACGTCCAGCGACGGGTTCCCCGTTCGGAACCCGTGGACCATCCAAGCCAGCGAGACGGCGAAGGCGGCCAGCGACGAGGCCGCCATCCAGCCGCCCGGGCACTTCGCCCTCCACAGCAGCCCGTAGGACAGGCTCACCGGCACGAGCAGCGCGCCGACGACCGCGCCCGCCCACGCGTACCATAGCGAGACGACGCTCTCCACCCACACCGCCAGAGCCACCGCGAGCAGCGTCGAGACCGCGAACCCCGCGCGCGTCCACGCCTTGACCCTGGCGTCGTCCCCGCAGCCGAGCAGGCGGGCGACCACCTCGCGCCCGAGCGTCGCCCCGGAAACCAGCGTGTAGCCGACCATCGCCGACACGATGGTGCCGACCATGCCGCAGACGAACAGCGCCTTGAGGCCCGGAGGCAGCATCTGCTCTCCGAACGCGGGAAAGACCTGCAGACCCATCTCCGGCTTCGGGTCCAGCCAGGCCATGGCGTACATCCCGGTGGACATGCTCAGCATGTCGAACGCGAACCAGCAGGCGATGGAGATCAGCACGCCCTTGCGGCCCACGGCGGGCGACTCGGCGCTGGCCACGCGCTGGTGGAAGCCGGGATCCACGAGCGTCCACACGCCCAGCAGGAAGAAGCTGAGCACGTAGAGCGGGCCCATTCCGCCGTCCCAGGCCAGAAGGGTCTTCGGCTCCAGCCCGGCCCAAGCGACCCAAGGGGCCTGCCGGGAGACGCACGCCGCCACCATCACGGCGAAGCCCACGTACATCATTGCGAACGCCAGCAGCGACACGCGGGCGTCGGCGAGCAGGCCTCCCTTGTACAGGAACAGCGTCCCGACGGCCGCGCCCACGAGGATCGACGGCAGAAGCGCCCAGCCCGTGAACGCCTGCACCAGCACCCCCAGCATCAGAACGTGGGCGGCCGGGAGAGCCAGCAGGTACACCAGCGCCGCCCCCGCCAGGGCCATGCTCCTGCCGAAGCGCGTCTCCATCCGCTCGGGCAGGCTGATCTGCTCCGCGCCGCGAACGCGCTCGGCGAACCGCAGCGCGTAGACGGCGGCGAACACGTAGTACGGCACGCCGAGCATCACCCAGCTTCCGAGCCCGAAGTAGGATACCGACTCCCCTACGCCGAGAATCCCTCCGTACCAGGTGCTCACGAGCGTCGCGACGAACATCGGCAGCGTCAGGCGCCTTCCGGCGGCCAGAAACTGCAGGATGGAGCTGTCCCTCAGCCGCGCGGAGAAGCCGAGCGCGAGCAGCGCGGCCGCGAACAGCGCGAACACGAGGTGATCGAGCGTGGTGAACCGCAGCAGCATCACCAGAAGGGAACCTCATCCGGCTCGTACTGCGCAAACAGCACGGCGCATCCCTCGCCGATCGACGCGTGCACGGAGTCGGACTCGGCGCGGTTCGAGACGCTCAGCAGACCCAGCCAGTCGAGCGTCGCCCCCTCGAGCGTCCATCGCACCCCCTGCAGGCCCACGCCGCGGCACCGCGTGAGCGGCAGGAGCGAGACTCGGCGGCCGGGGCGGGTCCGGATCTCGGCCGAGACCGGTCCGCGCAGCACCCACGCGACGCCGGTGCTCAGCGCCAGACGCACGCCCAACGGCGACCGCGCGGCGCTCGCCAGAACCGCGAGCAGATGGTCCAAGTACCCGCCCTCGACGCAGGCGAGCGTGACCGAGGCGGCGCCGGCCGACTCCGCCAGCCGCAGAAGCTTGTCGCAGTCGGTGGAGTCCTGGTCGGCGTCGTGGGTGACGTCCAGCCCGATCGTCCGGGCGGATTCCGAGAGCGAGTCCAGGTCGCCCACGACGCGGTGGGGCCGCCTGCCGACGGCCAGCACGCGGTCCGCCCCGCCGTCGGCCGCCAGAACGAGGTCGGCGGAGTCGCACCAGGCCCCCAAGACCGCGCCCGGCAGAGGCTCGCCCGCAAGCACCCCAAGCACCCGCTCCACGAGCGTAAGTGTAGCCCGCTGTGCAAGGCCCGTAGACAACCGTCCATACGGTTCGGAATCCCGAATGCGGAACGGTCGAAAAACGCAGAAAACGGAAGCTGGACGCTCACCGATTCCCTTCCATCCTCCTGAACGGCCACAGACGGCGCTGGGCGGACTTCCGTGGATCTTGGCCCGGCGCGGCGAGACCCGAGCAGGCGTGTATAATGCAGTCCCGCTCCGAGAGGGACGGCCCCGGGCCGAGCGAGCGGTTCCCGCCATGAGCCAACAGAGTCTGTTCGACGACCCCGAGCAAGAGCGCCTTCGGCAGGCGTGGATGCAGGTCGTGGAGCGCCTCAGGGAGGAGATCGTGCCCGCCTGGCACCGCAGGTTCATCCTGCCCCTCAAGCCGACCGAGATGCGGGGCGACACGGTGGTGCTGACGGCACCCGGCCAGTTCGTGCGCAACTGGGTCACCGAGCGGTTTGCTTCCACCCTCCGCGCGATGCTCTCGGACGAGCTGGGCCGACCGATCGAGCTCCAGGTGGAGGCGGGCAAGGGGTCCCGCAGAGAGGCCCCGGACGCTCGGGAGGCCGCGACGCTCGAGCGAACGGCGCCCGCCCCTCTGTTCCAGCCCAACGAGAGGTACCGATTCGACACGTTCGTGGTCGGGCAGTCCAACCGTCTGGCCTACGCCGGTGCGAAGGCCGTGGCCGAGGATCCCGGAAGACGCTTCAACCCGCTTTTCATCTACGGCCCCCCGGGCCTGGGCAAGACGCACCTGCTGCACGCCATCGCCCACGAGCTGCTGAAGCGCGACGCGGCCCTGCGGCCCCTCCTGATCACCGCCCAGCAGTTCGCCGAGGAGTTCGTGCAGTCGTTGCAGACGGGTCGCATCGAGCAGTTCCGCAAGAGCCAGCGGAACGTCGGCGTGTGGCTCGTCGACGACATCCAGCTCATCGCCGGACGGGACAAGACGCAGGAGGAGGTGTTCCACACCTTCAACGCCCTGCACCAGTTCGGCAAGCAGATCGTCCTGACCAGCGACCGGCCGCCGCGGGATCTGCTCATCTTGGACGAGCGCCTGCGCTCCCGCTTCGAGTCGGGGCTGGTGGCCGACGTGCGCATGCCGGACACCGAGACGCGCTGCGCCATCCTGCTCAGCAAGGCCCAGCAGGAGGGAGTGGAGCTGGACCCCGAGGTCGCGATGCACCTGGCCCAGAACGTGCCCGGAAGCATCCGCACGCTGGAGGGGGCGCTCAACCGGTTCATCCTGCTCGCCGGCGTCGAGGGGCTGCCGATGGACCTGCATCTGGCGCAGCGCGTGGCCGCCGACTTCCGGGCGGGCGCCGTCGCCAAACCGAGCTTCGACCAGATCGTTCAGGCGGTGGCCGACCGGTTCCAAGTGCCCAAAGAGGAGATCCTGGGCACCTCGCGGCGGGCGCCGATCGTGCACGCCCGGCACGTGGCGATCTACGTGGCCCGCGAGATCACCAACGCCAGCTGGAAGCACCTGGGTGCCCTGTTCGGCAACCGGGACCATACGTCGATGATCCACGGCTGCACCAAGATCGGCGAGATGATGCTCCGCGACAGCGAGCTGGACGCCACCGTGCGCAGCCTCATCCGCAACCTCTACCCGGAGGCCTGACGTGCCCTACTCCGCCGCGTTCCTCGCCAGCGTGGAAGCCTCGCTCGCCGTGGAGCTCTCGCTCGAGGCCCGGCCGATGTTCGGGGGCGCGGGGCTGGTGCACCGCGGCCTGTTGTTCGGCATCGTGGTCGGCTCCAGCCTCTACCTCAGGGCGGATGCGGAGAGCGAGGAGCGGTTCCTCCGGGCGCGGTGCCGGCCCTTCGCGGACGCCCCGCCGGAGACGGGCCTCGCGTTCTACGAGGTCCCCCAAGACGTCCTGAGCGAGCCCGCCGCCCTGCGCGAATGGGCGCGGTCGGCGATCGCCGCGGCCGAGCGCGCGCACCGAGCCCAAGGGCCTCAATAGACGGTGGCCCCGTGCAAGCGGAGGCCCGAGTAGCGGTTGGCTGCGCCCAACGCCACCTCCCGAACCCGCGCCCGATCGCCGAGCGAGAGCCGGACCAGGCACAGCCCGTCCGCCGAGCGTTCGGCCTCCGCCAAGGCGCCCCGGTCGGCGGCGGTCCGGACGTGCGCTCCGTACCGCAGCTCCAGCGTCCGTTCGCCCTCGTCCGTCCCCACCGTCAGCCTTCCGATCGGTTCGCCGTCTTGGCTCCGGGCGGCGGCGTCCAAGGCCACCACCAGGGTTCCGCCCCTGACCTCCCAGCGCAGGCGAACTTCGGAGGGCAGCCTCTCGCCTCCCGGGCCAACGACGGTCGTCAGCGCCAGGGGCTCGTTGAGCGCCACGCGCGAGCCGGCGGCCGCCGTCTCCCTGCCCAGAGGCTTCCACAGCGCGAACCATCCCCGGCGCGGCGCGACCCGGCCGGGCCGATCGCCGTACAGCCTCCGAAGCAGGTCGCCGGCAACGTAGTCCAGCTCCGCGATCCGATCGTGGCGTCCGCTCCAAGCGTAGTCGGCGGAAAGGACGTACGCCGCGGCCTGGGGCCACTGCTCGCGCATCGCCTTCTCGGTGGAGGTGTAGCCCGCCCAAGTGGTCTGCAGCGTGCCGCATCCCTCCGCGATCGCGGCCAGAGTGAACGAGCGGACGTTGTCCGGCGAGTACCAGGTGCTGGCGATCGGCTGGTAGCCCTCGGACTTCCAGACCTGCAGGGACTTGCGGAACGGCTCCGGCTCCGGGCGCGCGGCGTAGTGCCAGTCGGCGATCTGCCAGCCCTTGGGGATCGCCGCGCGGCGCCGCCTGGCGGTCTCCGGGTCGTGGCCGTTGGCGGCGTCCACGGCCTCGGCGGGGGCGAGCGCCATGTCTCCCCAGAGCATCGCCCTCACGCCGTGCCGCTCCGCGATGCCCGAGAGGATCGACAGGGCCTCCTCCCACAGTCTGGTGGCAAGCTCCGGGTCGTCGGGGAAGCCGACCATGTCGATCTCGTCCAATCCGAAGTGGATCGTCTTGGGTCGCAGAAGCCGGACGGCCTCGTCCCAGATGGCCTCGAGCGCCTTCCTAGCGCCGGGCTTGCGCGGGTCGATCGTGTACGGCGACGCCGGGTTGAAGGCGAGGTCCAGGTTCTGGCCGTTGGCGAAGAACCACTCCATGTGGCCCAGGCTCTGGATGAGCGGGATCGGCTCGATGCCGAGGCTCCGCACGAACGCGAACCGATCCGCCAGGGCGTCCCGCGTCATGGTCAGCTCGGTCCGGATGCCGGGGAACGCCGTCCAATCGGTCCGCTCGCACTGGAAAACGGCTCTGTTCATTTTCAGGGGCCGCAGCACCCGCCGGAACAGGCGCTCCTGGAACGCCTTCGAGTCCGGTCCCACGAACAGATGCACCCCGCGGAATCCCGCCGAAGGCCAGTCGCGCACCGTCCCGAGCGGCACCTGGAGCCGGCCGCCGACCGGACGAGCCAGAAGCGCGAGCGTGTACAGCGCGTTGCGGGCGCCCGCGTCGTCCTGCCCCACCGCCTCGATGCCTTCCCGCCGCACCGTCAGCCGGTACCCCTCGGCGAGCAGACCCAGGTCGGCGATCCGCACGCGGACTGTCGCGGAGTCTCCCCCGGTGCGCTCCCACAGCGCCCCGTAGAAGTCCATCCAGTCCTTCTCGAACCCGCGGAGGGACCGCGGCAGGTCCAGCGCGGGATTCGGCCCCAGCGGAACGAACCCTCGCTCGAGCCGAACCTCCTTGGGCTTGGGAACGACAGGCAGCGGCCCGTCGGCGTCGGCGGCTCGCGGAGCGGAGCGCCCCCGGACGTCGACGACCCCAGCCGGCACGGAGGGCAGATCCTTCGGCCAGAACCTCACCTCCACGCTGAATCGCACGGGCTTGCCCGGCTCCAGAGGCAGGCCGGTGTGGCCGAGCCAGAACACGTCGTCGTTCTCGGCGAACGGCTGGTTGTATCCGCGCGCGTCGAACGCCACCCAGCCACCGATGGAGCCTTCGAGCTCGATGCGGCCGATCGGGGATTCGAACCGGAATAGACGCCCCTCCCCGAACGAGCGCTCGCCGATGCCCGCGCCCTCCGGAAACGCCCTGGGCACGAGGGGGCGCGCCGGTCGGCCGTCCACCTCCAGCGAGCCCCGATCCAGGGCCGGAGCCCAGAGGATCGCCGCGGCGACCTCCGCGGCCGCCGGCTTCGGCCCGCTCCAGAGCAGCTCGTACTCCGTGCGGTACCCCTGCGGCGTGACGGTCGTGCGCTGCCTGCCCTTGGCGCGGCCGTCGGGCGTCTCGAAGCTCATCTCGTAGCCGCCGTCGGGCAGGCGGTCCACCTTCTTCTGACCGTAGGTGGAGGAGAAGTAGCCCTTGGTCCAACCCGGCTCGTAGACCTGGATGGACGTGCCGCGGACCACCGGCACGCCCGAGAACGAAGCGGTGAGCCCGGCGTTCCATTGGAAGCCGAGGACGACGCTGGCCAGCAGCACGCTCATCGTTGGCACCTCACAGCCCGGCGAGGACGTCCTGGAAGCCGCAGTACTCGCAGTACCGCCGGAACAGGTTGCGCGCAGCCGGGTAGCACGAGTACGGCGACACGAAGTGCGGAAACTCGAACGTGATGATCTTCTCGGCCACCGTGGCGGCGGCCTCCATCTTGAAGCGCAGGTAGCGCCAGTCGGCCGGAGGGAACTTGATCGGCATGTCCCGGTCGAAGGTCTCCAAGTTCGACCAGATGCGGATTCCGTGCCGCTGGCCCAGATCGGCGATGCCCTTGAGGAACGCCGGCAGCTGCTGGTAGTGGATCTGGCCGTCCTGGAACGCGCACACGTCGATCACGTCGCGGGTCTCGGCGAAGATGCGGTCCCAATGGTCCAGCGAGTCCTCGAGCCGGAACGCGCCCGCCCCGAACTGCTTGTCCCCCTCGGGAAAGGGCGAGATGAGCACGGGGAGGTCCTTGGCAGCCTTGCAGTGGCCCCCGATGCGCCGGAAAAGCTCCACGATGGACGAGGAGTTGCGGCTGGTCTCGTGGCACAGGTACCAGCCGCGGAAGGCAGGGTGCGAGCCGTAGCGCTCCACGACCTCGTCGACGAACCGGCGGTTGATCTCCACCTCGCGCCACCAGGAGCCTCGGTGCCAGTGGAAGCCCGAGTCGTAGGTCCCGAAGTAGAGCGAGAGGCCGTTCTCCTCCGCCAAGTCGAGGAAGACCTTGGCGAGGTCCTCGTACACCGGAAGGAGGTCCGGCAGCGACCGCGCCGGGAAGATGCACTTGTTCTGGTACCCCGCGCGGATGATGATCACGGTGTCGATGCCGATCGCGCGGTACAGGCGGAACTCCCTGCGCCACTCCTCGACGCCCCAGTTCTGCGACGGGATGTCGTGGGTGATTTCGTCCAAGAACGTGCCGGTGATGCGGGGAGCCGTCGGATGGGCCATAGACTTGGGGCGATGTTACCTGCCGGTGCCCGGGCCGGAAATCCGAGCGGCGTCCGGTAGACTCGGCCCGCGAGGCATTCCATGAATCGAATGGTTATCGACACCGACCGCAGCCCGTTCCGCGTCTCCAGGCACATCTACGGGCACTTCGCCGAGCACCTCGGCCGCTGCGTGTACGACGGGCTGTGGGTCGGGGAGGACTCTCCGATCCCGAACGTCGCCGGACATCGGCTGGACCTTCTGGAGGCCCTCCGCGCGCTCCGCATGCCCAACCTGCGGTGGCCCGGAGGCTGCTTCGCCGACACCTACCACTGGAGGGACGGCGTCGGCCCGCGGGAGACCCGCCCGAGGATGGTCAACGTGCACTGGGGCGGGACCACGGAGGACAACTCCTTCGGCACCCACGAGTTCCTCGACCTGTGCGAGCGGCTGGGATGCGAGCCGTACATCGTGGGCAACCTCGGGTCCGGAACGGTCCGCGAGATGGCGGAGTGGCTGGAGTACCTCACGCACCCCGGGCCAGGCCCCATGGCCGACCTCCGCAAAGGCAACGGCAGGGAGCGGCCGTGGAACGTCCTGTACTGGGGCGTGGGGAACGAGAACTGGGGCTGCGGCGGCGGCATGACCGCCGAGCACTACGCCAACGAGTTCCGACGCTACGCGACCTATTGCCGGCACTTCGGCGGAGGACGCCTTTACAAGATCGCCTGCGGCTTCACGGACGACTGGAACGAGACCCTGCTCCGGCTCGCCGCTCGGCAGATGGACGGGCTCAGCGTGCACTACTACGCGTTCGTCGAGAGCTGGGAGGTGAAGCGCTCGGCCACCGGCTTCTCCGAGCAGGAGTGGTACGGCCTGCTGAGGAACGGCCTCGGCGTGGAAGGGTTCCTGCGATCGACCCGAACGCGGCTGGACCGGTACGACCCGGAGGGCAGAATCGGCATCGTCCTGGACGAGTGGGGGGCTTGGTACGACGCCGAGCCGGGCACGAACCCCGCCTTCCTGTATCAGCAGAACACCATTCGGGACGCGGTGCTGGCTGCCGCCTCGCTGCACGTGTTCCACCGGCACGCCGACCGCCTGCACATGGCGAACATCGCGCAGACGGTGAACGTCCTGCAGGCGATGGCGCTGACCGACGGGCCGAAGACGGTCCTCACCCCGACCTACCACGCCTTCGAGATGCTGAAGGACCACCAGGACGGGGAGTTCCTGCCCGTGCACCCGCTGGCGTCCGCCCGGCCCCACGGGGCCGAGGACCTGCCGCAGGTCAGCCTGTCCGCGACCCGCTCGGGGGACGGTTCCATCCATCTATCCGCCGCGAACTTGGACGCATCCGACGAGGCTGAGGTGGAGGTGGAGTTCCGCGGCGGGGCTCCCGAGGCCTGCTCCGCCCGCCTCCTGCATGGCTCCCGGCTCGACGCCCACAACGACTTCGACCGACCGGACGAGGTGCGGCCGATCGTCTGGGACGAGCCTCGTCTGAAGGACGGCCTTCTGCGGATGAGGCTGCCCACGCGGAGCGTGGCGGCCCTGCGCTTGGCATAGAACCGCGCGGCGGGTGGCCGCACGGCCGCCCGCCGCGCCCTCTCCTCAACGGTACTTCGGAACGACAGCCTGACCGGTCTTGGACGACTCCTCCGCCGCCACGATCACCGCGATGGTGCGGCGGGACTGCTCCGGCTTGACCTCCAACTCGCCTCCGCGCAGCAGGTGCTCCGCGACGTTGTCGTAGTACGCCTGCCAGCTGCCCTGCTTCAGCGGAACCTGGATCTTGGCCATGTGCCCCTGGTGCTCGACCGTGACGTCCAGCGGTTGCCCCCAGTTCACCACGATCGCGCCCTTGGTGCCGAGGATCCGCCACTTCGGCTTGCCCACCGCGGCGAGGCTGCTCACCTGCAGGTCCGCCATGGCCCCGTCCTCGAAGCGCAGGATGGCTTGCGTTTGGTCCTCGTTCGTCATCTCGGTCCAGCGCCGCTTGTGGAAGAACCCGGTGACGTTCGCCACAGGCGCGGGCATCAGGTTCAGAATCCAGTCGAGAAAGTGCGCGCCCCAGTCGTAGAGCGCCCCTCCGGAGATCGCCTTGTCGTCGCGCCACCAGCCTCTGGGGCCGTGGAAGCCACCGATGAAGCACTCGACGTGGAACACGTCGCCGATGAGGCCCGAGGCTACCGTCTCGCGGATGGTCAGGTAGTCGTCGTCCCACCGCCGGTTGTGGAACACCGAGAGCATCTTGCCGGCCTGCCGCGCCGCGTCGATCATGGCGTCGGCCTCCTCGACCGTGATGCACATCGGCTTCTCCGTCACCACGTGCTTGCCGGCCTTGCTGGCCTCCACGCAGACGGATGCGTGCAGGTTGTGCGGCAGAATGTTGACCACAAGGCCAACCTCCGGGTCGGCGAGCAGCTCGCGGTGGTCGGTGTAGGTTCGGACGCCGGGAAGCTCCCGCTTCGCGGCCTCGAGCCGTGCGGGGTCCAGGTCGCACACGGCCACCGTGCCGATGCCGGCCTTCTGGAGAGACTCGGCGTGCGCCCGGCCCATGTTGAAGGCGCCGCCGTACCCGATGATGCCTGCGGAAAGCTTGGATTCAGCCATGGCGCCGCCAGTTTATCGCGGCACGCCGCGAATCCGCTTTGCCGAAACGAAAGGGCCGGACGGAGACCGCCCGGCCCTCGCCTCCAGCCTTCCGGCGACGGTCAGCGCTTGTCGCGCTGGAGGTACGCGTAGGCGTTGTGAGCGTGGATGGACTCTTGGTTCTCCACCTCGATCTCGTACCACACCACCCGGTCGTCCCTCTCGAAGACCAGAGCGACCTCGCGGACCATGTCCTCGACGAAGCGGGGGTTGTCGTAGGCGTGCTCGGTCACGTACTTCTCGTCGGGCCGCTTCAGCAGGGGGTAGAGGTCGCAGGAGGCGCACCGCTCGATCGCCTCGATCACCTCCTCCATCCAGAGAGCGCCGCGGAATCGGAGCCGGGCGGTCACGATGCCGCGCTGGTTGTGCGCGCCCCGGTCGCTGATCTCCTTGCTGCAGGGGCAGAGCGTGGTCACCGGCACCTTCACCTCCATCACGAGGTCGAAGTGCGAGTTGCCGGCCGCGAGAAAGCCGCAGTCGTACTCCATCAGGCTCTCCTTGCCGGTCACCGGGGCCGCCTTCCGCTTGAAGAACGGGAAGCGAACCTCCAGGTGGGCCTCCTCGGCCTTCAGGCGCTCCTTGAGCTGGTTCAGGATCGAGGGGATGCTCTCGACGCTGAACTCGTCCTTGTGCTCGCTGAGCACCTCGATGAAGCGGCTCATGTGCGTGCCCTTGAACTCGCGAGGAAGATCCACCGTGAGCGAGAACGTGCCGACGGTGTGCTGGAAGATCTTCTCCCGGTCCCTCACGGCGATCGGGTACCGGACGTTCCGCACGCCGACCTTGTCGATCGGGATGTTCCGCTCATCGCGGCTGCTCTGGATGTCGACCAGCGGCTCCATCGTGCCGATTTCCTTCAATGCCATTGTCTGCTACCCCGTGGGACGGCTCTGGGCCGCCCGCTCCCTTCCCTACGCGCGGCTCCGCCCGGCTGTCGGCGGGAAGGGCCCAGGGTCCTAGCAAACGAACCGATCCAAACCCTCGGCGTCCAGTCGGCAGAAGCGCCAGTCGGGGACCAGCCGGGCGCCCAGCGACTCGTAGAAGCGGATCGCCGGCTCGTTCCAGTCCAGCACGGACCACTCGAGCCTGCCCGCTCCCCTCGCCTTGGCGATCCGCACGACCTCGCTCAGGAGCGCCTTGCCGATCCCGGCGCCCCGGCGCTCGGGCACCACGAACAGGTCCTCGAGCCACAGGCCGGGTCTGGCCAGGAACGTGCTGAACGTGGGATAGAACAGGGCGTAGCCGACGATCGCGCCGTCCTCCTCGGCGACCAGGGCCTCGCAGCATCGGTCGTCGAAGAGGGCCTTCTCCAGCGCCTCGGGGCTCCCGGCCAGCAGGTGGTCGAGCCGCTCGTACTCGGCCAGCCGCACGATCAGGCCCCAGACCGCCGCGCAATCGCTTCTCTGGGCCGGCCGGATCACTTGCGCCCCTTCCCTCGCCCCAGGAAACGCGCGTCCAGGCTCAAGGCGCCCGGACCCATCGCCAGGATCGCCAGCGACGCCACCAGCAGCACGAACGGGAAGAAGACCTCCGACGAAACCGCCACGGCGTTCACGCCCTCACCCGGCGAGACCATCTGCCTCAGAACGTCCGGCTTGGCCTTCACGTAGGTCGCCACGGCCATCGTGCAGGCGATGCCCAGGGCCGCGACCCGGGTGAGCACCCCGAACACCAGCCCCAGACCGCCGAAGAACTCCGCGAACACGGCCAGGCTGCCCAGCCACTTCGGCACTCCGAGCGACTGCTGGAAGTAGTCGAGGGTGGCCGTGAACCCGAAGCCGCCGAACACCCCGAGCAGCTTCTGCGCGCCGTAATAGGCGAGGGTCAAGCCGACGCCGACCCGCAGCACGAACAATCCCGCATCTTGGACCTTCGCGGCCATGGCAACCTGGATTCTACTTCCTGGCCGCGACGCCGAGCCGTACTCGCCTCAGCCGAGTTCGACCTCCACCTGCACCACCGGACCTCCGAGATCCGGCGGAAGCACGTTGCCCCGCACCTCCGCGCCGTCGACCGTCATCCGCCGCACGCCCTTGGACACGCCGCGAGGGTTGGACACGGCGATGCGGTACTCCTTGCCCCGGTACCGCCGAACCACCGCGAACGACCGCCACGAGGCAGGGATGCACGGGTCGATGCGCAGGCCGTCGAGGGTCGGCTGCACGCCGAGGATCGCCTGGGAGGCCACCACGAACGACCACGCCGCCGTTCCGGTGAGCCACGAGTTCTTCGCCTCGCCGTACGTGGGCGCGTCCGGGCCGGCCGTCATCTGGCTGTAAACGTACGGCTCGCAGCGGTACACGTCGATCTGCGGCTCCTTCGCCGACGGGCAGACCGCCAGGTAGTACTCCATGGCACGGTCGCCCCGCCCGAGCATCGCCTCGGCGATCTGGATCCACGTGTTGTTGTGGGTGAAGATTCCGGCGTTCTCCTTGTAGCCGGGCGGGTACGAGGAGATCTCCCCCAGCTCCACGCGGTACTCCGAGTAGGCGGGCTGCTGCAGCACGATCCCGTTGGGCGTGGCCAGGTGCTCGGCCACGGAGTCCAGCGCGCGCAGGGCGCGCCCGTCGTCCAAGCCCACGCCCCCGAGGATGCACCAACCCTGGCTCTCGATGAAGATCCGCCCTTCGTCGCACTCCTTGGAGCCGATCTTCCGGCCGGCGGCGTCGTAGGCTCGCAGGAACCACGCACCGTCCCAACCGTGCGCGTCGATCGCCCGGACCATCTCCTCGCGCCGCTCCAGCGTCTCCCGGGCGTCGGCGTCCCGCCCCAGGTGGCGGTAGATCTCGGCCATCTTGAGGCAGGCGTGGCAGAACAGGCCGGCGATCATGACCGACTCGGCGACGCTGCCCTCGATGTCGCCCGCCGTCTGGAAGCTCTCGCCGGGGGTCGTGGAGAAGCAGTTCAGGTTCAGGCAGTCGTTCCAGTCCGCGTGGCCGATCAGCGGCAGGCCGTGCGGCCCGCGGTTCAGCCAGGTGAACTCCATCGAGCGCTCCAAGTGATCCATCAGGGTCGCGCCGGCTTCCGGTGCGTCGCTGAACGGGCACGGTTCCTGCAGGATCGGGAAGTCGCCGGTCTCAGCCAGGTAGGCGTACACGCTGAGAGGCAGCCACAGGGGGTCGTCGTTGAAGCCCATGCCCACTTCGGCGTTGCCCTGCTTGGTGAGCGGCTGGTATTGGTGGTAGCAGGAGCCGTCGCGGAGCTGGGTGGCGGCCAGCTCCAGAATTCGTCGGCGGGCTCGGTCCGGCTGCAGGTGCACGAAGCCGAGCAGGTCCTGGTTGCAGTCGCGCCAGCCGATGCCGCGGCCGATTCCCGATTCGTACAGCGAGGCGGATCGCGACAGATTCAGCGTGGCCATCACCTGGACCTGGTTCCAGACGTTCACCATGCGGGCCAGGTGCTCGTTCGGCACGTCGCACTGGAACGTCGAGAGCATGCGGTCCCACCGCTCCCGCAGAGCCGCGAAGGCGGCGTCCACGTCCGCCGGCGTGGAGAGACGGCGCGCCACCTCGCGGAACGGCGCCTTGTTCGCCACGCCCTTGGCCTCCCACTTGTCCGCCTCCGGGTTCTCGGCGTAGCCGAGCAGGAAGTGGAAGCGAGCCTCCTCGCCCGGCTCCAGCTCCATGTCCACCTGGTGCACGCCGACGGGCTGCCACCCGTGGGCGATCGAGCCGCCGCAGCCCCGGCGCACGCCGACCGGGTCGGCCAGAGTGCCGTAGAGGCCCACAAACGCGTCGCGGCTGGTGTCGAAGCCCGAGGTCGGGACCGAGCAGTGGAAGTAGGCGAAGTGGTTCCGTCGCTCGCGGTACTCGGTCACGTGGAACACCGTCTGCGGCTCCACCTCGACCTGGCCTGTGGAGTAATTCCTCTGAAAGTTGGTCATATCGTCGAGGGCGTTCCACAGGCACCACTCGACGAAGCCCCACAGCCGCAGCGGCTTGCGGGCGGATGTGAGGTTGCGCACCCGCACGTCCCACACCTCGCAGTCGAATCCGAGGGGAACGAAGTAGCGCACCGAGACCTCGATGCCGCCTCGCCGCCCGAGGATCGTGGTCGCGCCGAGTCCGTGGCGGCACTCGTACCGTTCCAGCTCGGCGCGGACGGGCTTCCACATGGGGCTCCAGACGTCCTCCCCGTCGCGCACGTACAGGTACCGCCCGTTCGAGTCCAGCGGAAGGTCGTTGTAGCGGTAGCGCGTGAGACGCCGCATCCGGGCGTCCTTGTAGAAGCAGTAGCCGCCCGCGGTGTTCGAAACGATCCCGAAGAAGTCCTCCATGCCGAGGTAGTTGATCCACGGCAGAGGGGTGTCCGGGCGCACGATCACGTACTCGCGGCTCTCGTCGTCGAAGCGGCCGTAGGGGTTCATCCGTTAAAGTATGAACCTCCGGCGGGCCCGAAAGCGCGCCTACAGCTCGCCGTTGAGCGCCGTCTTGAGCAGGCGGTCGAACGCCTCGCCCGGCATCGGCCTCGGGCCGCCGAGCAGGCGCGCGACGAACAGCATGTGGGCGACGCGCTCCAGCGTCTCCATGCGGGCGTAGGCGTCGAACGGATCCCGCCCCAGGGCGAGCGCGCCGTGGTGGCTCAGCAGGAACGTCTTGTGGTCGTCCAGCAGGGGATCGATCGCGGCGGGCACCTCGGGCGTGCCGGGCATGGCGAACGGAACGAACGCGACGCTTCCCAGCACGATGGCGGCCTCCGGCAGCACGTTGTCCGGGATGTCCTCGCCCGCCAAGGCCGTGCCGGTGGCGATCGGCGGGTGGGCGTGGACGATCGCCTGGCAGTCGGGGCGCCGGCGGTAGATGTGCAGGTGCAGAGCCGTCTCCACGCTCGGCTCGCCGCCGCGCACGACGTTCCCAGCGGTGTCGACCACCACGATCTCGTCGGGCTTGAGGTGGCCCTTGCTGACGCCCGACGGCGTGCAGAGGATCTGACGGGCGCTCAGGCGGGCGCTCACGTTGCCCTCGGAGGCGCCGATCAGGCCGCGCTGCCACAGCCTCCGGCCAACCTCGCACAGCGCCGCACGCAGCTGGATCTCGGTCATGCGAACGGGATTATAGCCCCACGTTCTTCTCGGCGAACTGCTCCCAGTGCTTGGGGGCGCGCCAGATGCTCGAGAGGGTCAGCTGCTTGACGTGGAGGAACTCCTTGGGCAGGCGGTCGTACAGCCGGTTGAAAAGCTCGGTCTGGGCCAGGATCTCCGCCTGCCACTGCTCGCGGTCCACGGCCATCATCTGCCGGAAGGTCTCCCGAGAGAAGTCCAGTCCGCTCCAGTCCATGTCCTCGTAGCGCGGCATCCAGCCGATGGGAGACTCCACGGCGTGCGCCTCCCCCCGAACGCGCTGCACGATCCACTTCAGGACCCTCATGTTCTGGCCGAAGCCCGGCCAGAGGAACCGCCCCTGTTCGTCGGTTTGGAACCAGTTGACCACGAAGATGCGCGGGGGTTCCGGCAGCTCGCGCCCGAACTGGAGCCAGTGCGTGAAGTAGTCGCCCATGTGGTAGCCGCAGAACGGCAGCATCGCGAACGGGTCGCGCCGGACCCTCCCGATCAGCCCCGCGGCGGCCGCGGTGGTCTCGCTCCCGATGGCGGCGGCCATGTACACGCCGAAGGTCCAGTTGAACGACTGGACCACGAGCGGCACGGTGTCGGCCCGACGCCCGCCGAACACGAACGCCTCCACGGGCACGCCAGCGGGATCCTCCCAAGCGGGGTCGATCGAGGGGCACTGCGAGGCCGGAGCGGTGAAGCGGGCGTTCGGGTGCGCGGCCTTCCGGCCGCAATCGGGCGTCCAGTCGTGGCCGGTCCAGTCGATGAGGTGCGCCGGAGGCTCGTCGGTCATGCCCTCCCACCAGACGTCCCCGTCGTCGGTCAGCGCGACGTTGGTGAAGATCGAGTTGGCCCGGCAGCTCGCCATCGCGTTGGGGTTGCTCTTCTCGCTGGTGCCGGGAGCGACGCCGAAGTAGCCGGCCTCGGGATTGATCGCGCGCAGCGTGCCGTCCGGGCCGGGCTTGATCCAAGCGATGTCGTCGCCGACGGTCCAGACCTTCCAGCCCTCCATCTCGCGCGGCGGCACGAGCATCGCGAAGTTGGTCTTGCCGCAGGCGCTGGGGAAGGCGGCCGCGACGTACGTCTTGCGGCCCTTCGGATCCTCCACGCCCAGGATGAGCATGTGCTCGGCCAGCCAGCCCTCGTCGCGCGCCATCACCGAGGCGATGCGCAGGGCCAGGCACTTCTTGCCCAGCAGAGCGTTGCCGCCGTAGCCGCTTCCGTAGGACCAGATCTCCCGGTCCTCCGGGAAGTGCACGATGTATTTCTGGTCGTTGTTGCAGGGCCAGGGCACGTCCTTCTGGCCCGGCTCCAGGGGCGCGCCCACGCTGTGCATGCAGGGGACGAACTCGCCGTCGCCCAGAACCTCGAGGACTTTGGATCCCATGCGGGTCATGATCCGCATGTTCGTCACCACGTACGGCGAGTCGGTGATCTCGATGCCGATGCGGGAGATCGGCCCGCCCAGCGGCCCCATGCTGAACGGGATCACGTACATGGTGCGCCCGCGCATGCAGCCGTCGAACAGCCGCAGGAGCGTCTGGCGCATCTCCGCGGGGTCCACCCAGTTGTTCGTCGGCCCGGCGTCCTCCCTCCGCCTGCTGCAGATGAAGGTCCTCTCCTCGACGCGCGCGGTGTCGGCCGGGTCGGAGCGGCAGAGGAAGCTGTTGGGGCGCTTCTCCGGGTTCAGTCGGATGAACGTTCCGGAGGCGACCATCTCCTGGCACAGGCGGTCGTACTCCTCCTGGGAGCCGTCGCACCAGTGGATCGAGTCCGGCTTGCAGAGCTCGGCGGCCTTGCGAACGAACTCCAGGACTCTCTCGCCGACGGGTACGTTGGGATCGGGGATTTGACTCATGGATGGTGCTCCGCGCCGTTGCGGCGGCACTCCTGATTATGGCAAGGGCGAGGGCTAGAACAAGCCTTCGACGGAGAGGTAGCGCTCGCCGGTGTCGTAGCAGAAGGTCAGGACGCGGCTCCCCTTGGGCGCGGATTCGAGGGTCTTGGCCACCGCGGCGAGGCTGGCACCCGAGGAGATTCCGAGGAACAGCCCCTCCTCCTTGGCAGCCCTCTGGGCGAAGGCGAACGCGTCCTCCTCGGAGATCCGGTGCACGCCGTCCAGGAGCGAGGTGTCGAGGTTCTTCGGAACGAACCCAGCTCCGATCCCCTGGATCTTGTGGGGGCTCGGCTCGCCTCCGCTGATCACCGGCGACTTCTCCGGCTCCACGGCCCACACCTTGAGGTTCGGCCAAGCCGCCTTGAGCACGCGCGCGCAGCCGGTGATGTGCCCGCCCGTGCCGACGCCGGTGACCAGATAGTCGAACCCCTCGGGAAAGTCGGCCAGGATCTCCCGCGCGGTCGTCCGCTCGTGGACCTCCACGTTGGCCGGGTTCTCGAACTGCTGGGGCATCCAGGCGCCGGGAATCTCGGCCAGCACCTCCTTGGCCTTCTCGATCGCGCCCCTCATGCCCTTCTCCCTGGGGGTCAGCACCAGCTCGGCGCCGTAGGCCGCCATCAGGCGTCTGCGCTCGATGGACATGGACTCGGGCATCACCAGGATCAGGCGGTAGCCCTTGACCGCGGCCACCATGGCCAGGCCGATGCCGGTGTTGCCCGACGTCGGCTCCACGATGGTGCCGCCGGGCTTCAGCGTGCCGTCGCGCTCGGCCGCCTCGATCATCGACAGCGCGATGCGGTCCTTGATGCTGCCGCCGGGGTTGGCCCGCTCCAGCTTCACCCAGACCTCGAAGTCGAGCGAGTAGAGCCTGTTGAGACGAAGGTGCGGGGTCCCGCCGATCGTTTGGAGAATATTCAGCGCCTTCATCCCCCGGAAGTTTGCCCGGCGTTCGGTCCTCTGCGCCGGGACGTGCCTAGGATGCGCCGGTTCTTCCCGAACGCCGAAGACCGCCCATCGCCCGCTCTCCGGGGCCTTGGCATTCGGCGGATTTCTGCAATATAGTAAAGGTTCCGCAGGTGACGGGGCCTGTCGGGTCGGCTGCTACGACGCAGCCCACACTCGGCGGACCACCATGAGCGACAGCCTCGAACCCTTCCAGCGCGGACTGCCCCCGGCCCAGGGGCTCTACGATCCTGCCAACGAGCGCGACGCCTGCGGCATCGGCTTCGTGGCCAACATCTCCGGCCAGAAGACCCACTCCATCGTGGAGAAGGGCATCGAGATCCTGATCAATCTGACCCACCGGGGAGCCTGCGGGTGCGACCCGGAGACCGGCGACGGCGCGGGCCTGATGATCCAGATCCCCGACGCGTTCTTCCGCAAGGAGTGCCGGAAGATCGGCTTCGACCTGCCCCGGCCGGGCGAGTACGCGGTGGCGATGGTGTTCCTGCCCGTCGAGCCGGCGCCCCGTCTGGCGTGCGAGGCGGTTCTCGAGACCGTGGCCTCGCAGGAGGGCCTCGAGGTGCTCGGATGGCGGGACACGCCCGTCGAGGGAGACGCGATCGGCCGCGTGGCGCGGGTCTCCCAGCCCTACATCGAGCAGTTCTTCGTCCGACGGCCCGAGGGGATGGACCAGGAGGCGTTCGAGCGCAAGCTGTACGTCGTGCGCAAGCGGGCCTCGAACGAGGTCCGGGCCAGCGACATCGCCGACCGGGAGTACTTCTACATCCCCTCGTTCAGCAGCCGAACGATCGTGTACAAGGGGCTTCTGCTGGCGCCGCAGATCGCCCGGTTCTACGCCGAGCTGACCGACCCCGACGTGGCCAGCGCCATGTGCCTGGTGCACCAACGGTTCAGCACGAACACGTTCCCCACGTGGAACCTGGCGCACCCCTACCGGCTGATCGCGCACAACGGCGAGATCAACACCCTCAAGGGCAACGTGAACTGGATGCACGCCCGCCAATCGGTGCTCGCCAGCCCGCTGTTCGGCGACGACCTGCGCAAGCTGTTCCCGATCATCGAGCCCGGGGGAAGCGACTCGGCCTGCTTCGACAACGCTTTGGAGCTGCTGGTTCGGGCCGGACGCTCGCTGCCGCACGCCGTGGCGATGATGATCCCCGAGGCCTGGGTGCACGACCCGTCGATGCCGCCCGAGCGCCGGGCGTTCTACGAGTTCCACGCCGGGCTGATGGAGCCTTGGGACGGACCCGCGGCGGTCGCCTTCAGCGACGGGAGGGTGATCGGCGCGACGCTCGACCGCAACGGCCTGCGCCCCGCGCGCTACGAGATCACCCACGACGGACAGATCGTGATGGCCTCGGAGACCGGCGTGCTGACCAACCGCCCCGAGAACGTCAGGGCGAAGGGCCGCCTGCAGCCGGGTCGCATGCTGCTGGTGGACCTCGAGGAGGGCCGGATCGTCTCCGACGACGAGCTGAAGGAGTCCCTGGCCCGCCGGCAACCCTACGGCGAATGGATCGCCAGGCACCAGATCCGGCTGGAGGAGCTGCCGGAGCCGCCGCACGTCCACCCGACGGACCACGAGACGCTGCTCCAGCGCCAGCGCGCGTTCGGCTACACCGACGAGGACCTGAAGTTTCTCCTGATCCCCATGGCCGAGAAGGGCGAGGAGCCGGTGGGCTCGATGGGATACGACATCCCGCTCGCCTGCCTCTCGGACAAGCCCCAGCGTCTGACGGACTACTTCCGCCAGCTGTTCGCCCAGGTCACCAACCCGCCGATCGACCCGATCCGCGAGGCCTCGGTGATGTCGCTCGTCAGCCACATCGGCACGGAGCGCAACATCCTCGACGAGACGCCCCAGCACGCGCACCTGCTCAAGATGCCGCAACCGATCCTGACCAACGCCGACCTGGAGAGGCTGCGCCGCGTGTCGCAGGGGGACTTCCTGGCCACGACGCTGCCGTCGCTCTATCTGGTGGACGGCGGCGCCAAGGGGTTGGAGCGGGCGATCGAGAGCCTCTGCCGCCGGGCGTCGCTCGCGATCAAGGCAGGCTACACGGTGCTGATCCTCAGCGACCGCGGCGTGGACGAGGAGTACGCCCCCATCCCGGCGCTGCTGGCCGCCTCGGCGGTGCACAACCACCTGGTCCGGGAGGAGACGCGCACGCAGGTCGCTCTGGTCGTCGAGTCTGGCGAGCCGCGCGAGGTGATGGACTTCGCGCTCCTGATCGGCTACGGCGCCAGCTCGGTCAACCCCTACGTGGTGTTCGAGACCTACGAGGACCTGGAGAAGAACGGCCTGCTGCCGGAGGGCCTTACCGCCAAGAAGGCGTCCGAGAACTTCGTCAAGGCCGTTGGCAAGGGGCTGCTCAAGACGTTCTCGAAGATGGGCATCTCGACGCTGCAGAGCTACAAGGGCGCCCAGATCTTCGAGGCGATCGGCCTGGACCGGGCCTTCGTGGACCGCTACTTCACGGGCACGCCCTCGCGCATCGGCGGCGTGGGGCTGGAGGTGATCCACCGAGAGGCTGCCATGAAGCACGCGATGGCGTTCGAGCGCGTGCGGAGCGTGGACCTGGAGCTTCCGATCGGCGGCAAGTACCAGTATCGGCGAGACGGCGAGCCGCACCTTCTCAGCCCGGAGGCGATCGCCAAGGTGCAGCACTCCGTGCGCGAGGGCAGCTTCGAGAAGTTCCAGGAGTTCTGCCGGATGATCGACGAGCAGAACGAGCGGCTGATGACGCTGCGCGGCCTGCTGGTTCTCAAGGAATCCGACACCCCGGTGCCCCTGGAGGAGGTCGAGCCGGCCGAGTCCATCGTGCGCCGCTTCACCACGGGGGCGATGAGCTTCGGCTCGATCAGCCGCGAGGCGCACGAGGCGCTGGCCGTGGCGATGAACCGGCTGGGCGGGAAGTCCAACACGGGCGAGGGCGGCGAGGAGGAGGAGCGGTTCGCCGACGAGCGCCGCTCCGCCATCAAGCAGGTCGCCTCGGGGCGGTTCGGCGTCACGACCAACTACCTGGTGAACGCGGACGAGCTGCAGATCAAGATGGCCCAGGGCGCCAAGCCCGGCGAAGGCGGCCAGCTCCCGGGCCACAAAGTGGACGAGGTGATCGCCCGCGTGCGCCACTCCGTTCCCGGGGTGACGCTCATCTCGCCTCCGCCCCACCACGACATCTACTCGATCGAGGACCTGGCCCAGCTGATCTTCGACCTGAAGAACGCGAATCCGGAGGCGAGGATCTCCGTGAAGCTCGTCTCCGAGGTCGGCGTGGGCACGGTGGCCGCGGGGGTGGCCAAGGCGCACGCCGACGTGGTGCTGATCAGCGGCGACTCCGGCGGCACCGGAGCCTCCCCGCTCAGCTCGATCCGCCACGCCGGACTGCCGTGGGAGCTGGGACTGGCGGAGACGCAGCAGGTGCTGGTGCAGAACGACCTTCGCGGCCGCATCCGCGTGCAGACCGACGGCAAGCTGCAGACGGGCAAAGACGTCGCGGTGGCCGCTCTGCTTGGCGCCGAGGAGTTCGGCTTCGCCACCATG
>CALGMO010000026.1 GCA_937961665.1 uncultured Fimbriimonadaceae bacterium | reverse complement strand
AGCGGGCGGAGCGTGATCCCTAGTCCGATGGCGCTTGCGTGGGGCGGCTAGAAGTAGCCTTGGCTCGCGGCGGCCGCAGCGTCCAGGAACTCGCCGGCGAAGCGCAGGGTGTCCGCCACGGACGGCTGCGGATGGAGCGGGATGAAGCGGTAGAAGATCCCGTCGGTCGCTCTGCGCTGGAGAAGCTGCGCCTTGAACAGCTCCCATTTGATGAGCAGGGTGGACGGGACGAAGCCACTCTCGGACTTGTAGAGGTACAGGGCGAGGCGCTCCGGCTCGTTGGACCCCCTCTTGCTCCTCACCGCGAGCGTCGCCGGGACTTCGCCTCGGGTCTTGGTGGGGATGCGCACGGTCGTCAGGCGGTCGAAGTCCCAGCCCTGGCCGCTGAAGCAGACGCTCGGGTCGTGAAAGGTCTGCCGGCTGCTGCTGGCGATGACGACCACATCGTAGGCTTCTCCGCCCGCGCGGAACACGCGGCAGACGATGCCGTACGGTTTGAGGAGCTCGTACGTCGACTCCTCCATGCGGTAGGTCTGCTCGGGATTGTCGGGGCCTGGGACGAAGGAGAACACGCCCACCTTGCGGGGAAGGTGCCGCTCCATCCAAGCCTCCGTTTTGGGTTCCGGCCGGTTGGGCTTTGAACCTGTGGCGAGCACACCCGCCAGCAGCACCAGAGCCGAAGCCACGTACATCCGGGCCTTTAGTCTCTCCATCCCAGTACCCTCGCCAGCTTGAACAGCAGGAAGAAACAGAGGATCAGCGTCACGTAGCCGCTGTAGTTGTGGAAGGCGTGCCCGGCTTCGGTGCCGAGGCGGTCGCCCACGATTCCGATCAGGGCGATGCGCAGCCCGTTGATCAACAGGCAGAGCGGAACGACGACAGCGAACAGAAGGAGATTCGCCCACCAGCGGAGATTCGCGATCAGAACGAACAGGACCGTGAACGCCGTCACCGCCAGGATCAGCTTGAAGCCGCTGCAGGGAACCCCTACGAAGAGGTTGAAGTCGCCGACCAGAACGTTCGTGCGGTCGATCATGAACACCTCGAAGCCCATGAAGTGCAGCATCTGGAAGGCGATCCAGCTCGAGATCCGCTGCAGCGGCGCGGTGTACGTGTCGATGGCGAACGTCCAGATGGGCAGCGCGAAGTAGAGGTAGACGATGGGCCAGAAGAGGCCCAGCATCCAGCGCCAGCCGGCAACGAACCACGCCGTGCAGAGCAGCGTGGCGATCAGGCCGTGGGACAGGATCAGTCTCAGATCGGCCGCGCGGCCGGCGTAGACCAAGAACAGCACGGCGGCGAGCGGCACCAGGGCGAAGGCGCTGGGGCGCACGGGGATCTTGCTCAGCTGGGGCCAGCGGCGGTAGACGATGTAGGCCGCGATCAGCGGAACGAGCCAGCCGTGGGAGTAGTAGCCGTCCTCGCTCTGCCACAGCTCGGGCAGAACCACGAACAGAGGCCAGAACAGGGCGACCAGAGCAACGAAGAACACCAGCCCGGGCAGGAACGCGTCGGAGCGAACCACCCGTTGCCAGTCGAAGGCCCGGGGGGAATGCGCGGCTGTGGGCGAGGGATCCACGATGCTCATCGGCGAACCCGGCGGTAGTCGGCCGGATGGGTACTCCGGCGGTTCCTTCCCATTGTACACGCCCCATGGCACGGATCCTGCGGGTCCGGCCGGTAACATGAGGGAGAGTCGAACCATGGATGATCAACAGACTCAGACGGCGCTGCCGGGCGTGGTGATCCGGCCCTTGCAGCGATTCGAGGACCATCGCGGCTGGCTGACGGAGCTTTACCGGCAGGATGAGCTGCCGGAGGGCTTCGAGCCGGTCATGGGCTACCTCAGCGTCACCCGGCCGGGCGTGGCGCGCGGCCCGCACGAGCACGTGGAGCAGTCGGACGGCTTCGTCTTCCTCTCGGGCAGGTTCGAGCTCCACCTTTGGGAGAACCGCGAGGGTCTTCCGGACCGGTACGAGGTTCATGCCGTGGGCGAGGAGGCGCCCGTGTTCGTGATCGTGCCGCCGGGAGTCGTGCACGCTTACCGCAACGTCGGCGACACGGACGCGTTCGTGCTGAATTTCCCGGACCGGCTCTACCGAGGGCCCGGCAAGTCCCAGCCGGTCGACGAGATCCGGCACGAGAACGACCCTCAATCGAGGTTCCGGCTGTGAGGGTGATGGTGACCGGTGGAGCCGGGTTCATCGGCTCCCACTTCTGCAGGGTCCTTCGGCGGAGCTACCCCGAGGCCCGGATCGTCGTTCTGGATGCGCTGACCTACGCGGGCAATCTCGCGAACTTGGAGGACTTCTCGGGGGACGGCGACTTCGCCTTCCACCCCGGAAGGATCCAGGACCGCACCGCGGTGGAGGGCGTCATCCGCGCCGAGGGCATCACGCACATCGTCGACTTCGCCGCCGAGAGCCACAACGACCGGTCGATCCAGAGCAGCGCGGAGTTCATCGAGACGAACGTGCTGGGGGTGTACACGCTGCTCGAGGCCACCCGGCGCTTTGGCCTGCAGAAGTACGTCCATGTCAGCACCGACGAGGTGTACGGCAGCATCGACTCAGGGGACTTCACCGAGGAGAGCCCGCTCGAGCCCAACACCCCCTACTCCGCGAGCAAGGCCGGGGGCGACCTCTTGGTGCGCGCCTACTGCAAGGCGTTCGGGGTGCCGGCGGTGATCACCCGGGGCGGCAACACCTATGGGCCCTATCAATACCCGGAGAAGCTGATCCCCTTTTTCGCGACGCGCCTGCTGGACGGCAAGAAGGTGCCGATCTACGGCGAGGGAACCCAGGTTCGAGAGTGGATCCATGCGGAGGACCACGCCTCGGGGGTCCTTAGAGTGCTGGAGGACGGCCAGCCCGGGGAGATCTACAACATCGGCGACGAGAACGAGCGGCAGAACCGCGAGGTGGTGGCCATCCTGTTGGAGGAGACCGGGAGAGACTGGAGCCTGGTCAAGTCCATCCCCGACCCGCGCAAGAACGCCCACGACCGCCGCTACTCGATGTCCTCCGCCAAGCTGAGGAAACTCGGGTGGAAACCCGAGAAGAGCTTTGAGGAGGAGATTCGGAACACCGTGCGCTGGTACGCCGCCCGCCGGGATTGGTGGGAGCCGATCGTCCGCTCGGCGGACTACCGGGAATTCGTCCGCGCCTACTACGGACCTTCCTTGGGAGAGGACTTGTGAAGGCTCTGATTCTCGCGGGCGGCAAAGGCACCCGCCTCCGACCGATCACGTTCTCGATGGCCAAGCAGCTGGTCCCGGTGGCCAACAAACCGGTGATCGAGTACGGCATCGAGTCGATCGTGAACGCGGGCATCCGCGACTTCGGGATCATCGTCGGCGACACGGCCAGGGAGGTGGAGGCCGCGCTGGGAGACGGGAGCCGATGGGGATCCCGATTCACCTTCATCCCCCAGCCGGAACCGCTGGGGTTGGCGCACGCCGTCGCGACGGCCAGAGAGTATCTGGGCGATGACGAGTTCATCATGTATCTGGGCGACAACCTGATCAAGACCGACGTCGGGGAGTTCGTCCGGGAGTTCGAGCGCCATCGCCCCGCCGCAACCATTCTGCTCACTCCGGTGCCGAACCCGAGCGACTTCGGGGTCGCGGAGATGGACGGGGAGCGGGTCGTGCGGCTGGAGGAGAAGCCGAAGGAGCCGAAGTCGAACCTCGCCCTCGTGGGCGTCTACCTGTTCGATCGGAGGATCCACGAGTCCATCCGTCGCCTGAAGCCCAGCTGGCGGGGCGAGTACGAGATCACCGACGCGATCCAAGGCTTGATCGAGGCCGGGTACGAGGTCCGGTCGCACATCGTGCGCGGCTGGTGGAAGGACACGGGAACCGTGGAGGCGATGCTGGAGGCCAACCGGCTGATCCTGGAGGACTTGGAGCCGGAGATCGAGGCCAGCGTGGATGCGGCGAGCCGGATCGAGGGCCGCGTTGCTCTGGGCGAAGGCACGGTCGTGGAGGGAAGCACCATCCGGGGTCCCGTCGCGATCGGGCGGGGCTGCCGCATCGTCGGGAGCTACGTCGGGCCCTTCACTTCGATCGCCGACAACGTGCAGGTCGTGGACACGGAGATCGAGAACAGCATCGTCCTTCAGGAGTCCCGCCTCTCCAGAGTGCCGTCCCGCATCGAGGGATCGCTGATCGGCCGGGGCGTCACCGTGGTCTGCCAGGGCAGGGTGCCTCGCAGCATCCAGATCGTGATGGGCGACTCCGGCTCGCTGTCCCTCCCTTAGGTTCAACCGGAGCAGAAAAGGAACACAACCAGACATGAAGGTAGCGGTAGTCGGAACCGGGTACGTGGGGTTGGTGACGGGCGTCGTGCTCGCCGAGCTTGGCAACGACGTGATCTGCGTCGACAACGACCCCGCCAAAGTCGAGAAGCTTCGCCAAGGCATTCCGCCGATCTACGAGCCGGGGGTCGAGGAGATGCTCCGCCGAGGCCTGGCCGACGGTCACCTGCGCATCAGCGACTCCGTCGCCGAGGCCACTCGGGCGAGCGACATCGTGTTCATCGCGGTGGGAACGCCGCCCGGACCGGACGGCACTCCGGACCTCACCGCCGTCCGCGCCGTCGCGCACGAGATCGGCAAGGCGATCGATCACTACGTGGTGGTCGTCAACAAGTCGACGGTGCCCGTGGGAAGCGGAGACATGGTCGAGGAGATCATCCGCTCGCACGGCGTTCCATCCGAGCTGTTCGACGTGGTCAGCAATCCCGAGTTCCTTCGGGAGGGGAGCGCCATCCACGACACGCTCGAGCCGGACCGCATCGTGATCGGCGCCAAGAAGCGCGAAGCCGCCGTGAAGCTCGTTGAGCTCTACGCTCCCTTGGAGCGGCCGATGCTGATCACGGATCTGAACAGCGCCGAGCTGATCAAGTACGCCAGCAACAGCTTCCTGGCGATGAAGATCAGCTTTATCAACGCCATCAGCCGCATCTGCGAGCTGTGCGGCGCGAACGTGCAGGATGTCGCCAAAGGCATGGGCACGGACTCCAGGATCGGCCCACAGTTCCTCCAGGCGGGCCTCGGTTGGGGCGGAAGCTGCTTCCCGAAGGATGTGGAGGGCCTCGTGAAGGTCGCGGAGCAG
>CALGMO010000025.1 GCA_937961665.1 uncultured Fimbriimonadaceae bacterium | reverse complement strand
GGAATAGGTCCCCAGAGAACCTAAGGCAGGCTCGCTCCGATAGGTAGAATGCGGACTGCCTGAACGGTCCCTGAGGAGATGGAAACCATGTCGAGTCTGTCTGCCACGTCCGCCACACCCGATTCGGCGGAACCGTGGGGCGCGGACCAGCCACCGAGCCGACTACTGGCTCCTGACGACTACCGCGAGATCCTGAACCAGCTCTTCCTCGCCCGCTACTTCGACGTCCGGCTCATCAAGGAGAAGAAGCGCGGCCATCTGCGGGGGACGCTATACTCGAGCCACAACCAGGAGGCTGTGCTCGTGGGCGCGCTGTACGGGCTCGAGTCGACGGACTGGATCAGCCCGATCCATCGCGACATGCCTGCCTTCTTCCTGAAGGACGCCAAGCGGGGATGGCGGAATCCCGAGCGGGTCGGCATGTCGATCCAGGAGGTTTGCGCCCAGATCTGGGGCAAGGCCCCATCCCCAGGCCGCGCGCGGGACAACTGGTCGCACATCGGCTCGCGGAAGAAGCGCATCGTGCACTCGACGTCGATGCTCGCCAGCACCGTTCCCGTGGCCGCCGGGATCGCCTATTCGGAGCGGCTGCGAGGCTCGAGCGCGATCGTGCTCACGTTCAACGGAGAGGGGGCGACGGCGCGGGGCGACTTCCACGAGGGCTTGAACTTCGCCGCCGTGCACAAGCTGCCGATGGTCTCGGTGATTGAGAACAACATGTGGGCCTACGGCACGCCGCTGGAGCTGGGTTGCCCGACGCCGTTCGTCGCCGAAAGGGCCAAGGGCTACGGGATTCCCGGCCTCGTGGCGGACGGCCAGGACGTCTTCGACGTCTACGACAAGGTCAAGTGGTGCATCGACTACGCGCGCTCCGGCAACGGGCCGACCGTGGTCGAGTGCAGGACGTACCGCGCCTACGGCCATGGGGACCACGACGACGACCGCGCCAGCAAGTACAGGAGTTCGGAGGAGGTCGCGGAGGGGCGTCGCCGGGACCCGATCGCGATCTGCAAGGAGAGGCTGGTCGAGCTCGGCGTGATCTCCAGGGAAGAAGCCGACCAGTTCCAGCCGGAAGGCAAGAGCGCGTCGGAGGTCCGCGACGAGGACTTCCCGCCCGACGTGGTCGCCTACGTGCGAGAGGGCGTGCAGTTCGCGATCCGCAGCCCCTATCCGGATGCCGAGGAGGCCGCGTGGTGGGTCTTCCACGAGGAGGGTGAGCCGCAGCCATGAGCGTCGCGACGGAACCTTTGGTCGGAGCCAAGCGCAACTACCTGCAGGCGCTCAGCGAGGCGCTGCACGAGGAGATGGAGTCCAACCCGGACATGATCTGTCTGGGCGAGGACATCGGCCTGCTCGGGGGAGCGTTCGGAGTGACGGAGGGCCTCCTGGCCCGCTTCGGGTCGGACCGCGTCATCGACACGCCGATCAGCGAGAGCCTCATCGTCGGGGCCGCAGTGGGCATGGCTCTGGAGGGCCGGACCGTGATGGCGGAGATGCAGTTCATGGACTTCATCTCCTGCGGGTTCGACCAGATCGTGAACAACCTCGCCACGTTCCATTACCGCTCGGCCGGCGAGGTCAACATGCCGGTCGTCATCCGGGGTCCCGCCGGAGCCTACGGCGGTGGCGCGCTTTACCACAGCCAGATGAACGAGGCGTGGTTCTGCCACTCCCCCGGCCTCAAGGTCGTCTGCCCGAGCCGTCCCTACGACGCGAAGGGTCTGCTCAAGGCCGCACTGCGCGATGGAAACCCGGTGGTGTTCTTCGAGATCAAGGAGCTGTACCGGAGGCGGGAGCTGGAGGAGGCGGTCCCGGGTCCCGACGAGATCGTGCCGATCGGCAAGGCGGCCGTGCGGCGCGAGGGCAGGGACGTGACCTTGATCAGCTACGGCCAGAACGTCTACCACTGCCTGGCGGCGGCGGAGAGGCTCCAAGCGGACGGAATCGAGGCCGAAGTGCTCGACCTCCGGACCCTGGTGCCGCTCGACGAGGAGGCCATCTGGGAGTCCCTGGCCAAGACCAACAGGGTCGTCGTGGTGAACGAGGCGCCGCGGACGTGCGGCTTCGCGGGGGAGGTTCTGGCTCGCATCGCGGAGAAGGGCTTCGAGTATCTGGACGCGCCGCCCGCGAGGGTCACGAGGCTGGACACCCCCGTCCCTTGGGTCAAGCCGCTGGAGTCTTACGTTCTGCCCGACGTCGAGAAGGTCGCCCAAGCCTGCCGGCAGGTTTGCAGGTACTGAGATCGGGCGTAGAATGGCTCCATGGATAACGGAGCCGTCGACCGCTCGGAGCTGGAATACGCGACCCTGCGCTCGGAGATCCTTCAGAACGATCGAACGATCCAGGTTCTGCTCGTGCTGGGCTTCCTGGTCGTGAACGCCTTTCTGCTGGCGTCCTTCGCGGAGCAAGCCAGGGCCATGGCGGCCTTCGCGCTGCTGGCCTATCTGCTGTTCTCCCAGATGGTCGCGCACAAGGCCGAGGGCACCGTGCGCATCGCGACCTACATCGCCGCCTTTCTCGAGCCGAAGCTCGGCGGCTGCGGATGGGAACGGCGGCTGAGAAGCATCGACGCCCGCCTGTGGACCTTGGACGCCTCGCAGGTGCTGGCTTGGAACACCGCGCTCGGCCTTCTGGCCGCTTGGAAGGACAAGGGTCTGCTGCCCGCCGTCGCCGTCGTCGCCCTCGCGTTCTTCCAGAAGCAATCTCTCCGCCGACTGAACTCGCCGGAGGGGTTCGCGGCCCAGTGGCGGGCGGTCCTGGAGCGGGAGCGCTCGGAATCGTGAATCTTCGCGGAATTCGGCCGAACTTTTCGCCGCGGCCGATGCGTCCTTGCATCGGCAACGCAAACAAGATGGCCTCCGATCGCGGCGAGCGACGAGAGGTAGAGACCTATCCTCCCCCTTCGGCTCCTCCCTTCGCATAGGAGGAGCCGTTTTTTCGATGCCCACCGGCTAGTTCGGCTTGCGGGCCTCGATCAGGTCGTCCATCGTGCCGTTCGCCTCCAGCACGCTCGGTTCCTCGAAACCCGCCTCACGCAGCAGCTCGCTGAGTTCGCGCAGCGAGTAGGTCCTGCCTCCGGCGGTCGCGGCCAGCATGTTCACGGCGAAAAGCGCTCCGGCCCTGGGCGACGTGCGATCGTCCGACATCAGATGGTCCCGGATGACGACCCTCCCGCCGGGCTCGAGCGCCTCGCGGCACTTGCGGAAGAGAGCGAGGTTCTCCTCGGGGGAGTTCATGTGGATGATCGCGGACAGGAGCGCGAGATCGTGCCCGCTTGGGAGCGCATCATGGTGCAGGTCGCCCGCGACGATGCGCACGCGGTGCGACAGCCCCTCTTCCGCCAGCCGACGCCGGGCGAGCGGGACGACGTCCGGGAGGTCGAACAGCGTGGCCTCCGCGTCGGGGTTCGCCCTCAGGAAGGCGATGGTGTAGGTGCCCGAGGCTCCGCCGACGTCGAGAAGCCGGGTGGACTCGAGCGGGCGCAGGGCGGCGATCGTGCGGTGCGCCTTGCCCCGCCCGAGCACGTGCATCGCTCCGATGAAGGCAGCGGTCCGGTCGTGGGCCGGAGCGTCGGGGGGCAGCGGCCCCACTTTGTCCGTCAGGCCGGACCACGCCTTCCATAGGCCGGCCAAGTGCAGAAGGTAGGGAAGCACCGTCTCCGGCGAGTCGGCTGACAACCAGAGCTCGGCCTCGGGGGTGTTGGCGTAACGGCCCTGGTGCTTCGTGAGGCATCCCATCGCGGTCAGGGCGTCCAGCAGCACCTCGGCCGCCGCCGGGTCCCAGCCCCGCTCCTCGGCGAGCTCGCGAGCGGAGCTGGCGCGGCCGCCCAGGACGGTGAACACATCCAGCTCGGCCGCGGTGAGGAGCACCCGAGCCTCCATGAACCCGCGCACGCGGTTCAGAACGTCGTCCAGCCAGCCGCGCTCCGTTGTTCCCATGTCGCTGGAACGATACCCTCGCAGGATTCGTCCATTGCGGTAAGGTTTCAGGAGGAATGCGGTTGGACGGACGGTTCTGGATGGGTTTCTTCGCCGGCGTGGCCGCTGTGGCCACGGTTCTGGCCGTCCGGAGGGCGCTCCACGGTGAGGACCCGGAGGAGCTCGTGGAGTCTCTGAGCAAGAAGCTGGCCAGTTTGGAGTCCAGCGTCGGGATCGGCGGCTTGGGCGACCTCCTCGGCGACGAGCAGCGCGGCTGAACGCCCCGAAGGCCGATCGGCTAGGCCGCCCGCAGGCGGCGGAACGACGACAAGGCCAGCGAGCAAGCCTCGACCAGCTGGGAGACGGTGAGCGCCGCCGCCGCGGCGACGACTCCCGGCACCCCGATGCGCGGCGCCACGCCGTACAGCAGCGCCACCAGGGTGCCGATGCCCAGAAGCATGGCCCAGAGGCGGCTCGCCGACGAGCGCTCGGCGGCGAGAATCCCACGGAAGAACCCCAGCGCGACACCAACCGCCGGAAGCAGCAGGCTGGCCGCCACCCCTGCCCGGGCGAGCGGCACAAGGTCGGAGGGAACGCGCAGGACGACCTCGAAGAGGCTCCGATCCAGGCCCAGAGCCCAGGCCGATGCGAGCAGTCCCGTGAGCGCGGACGCCAGCAGAACCGAGAACCATCCCAGGGCATGGAGCCCTCGGCGCTCGTCGTACAGCGCGATCACCGTCTCCGGGAGAGCGAACGGGATGATGCGCACCAGTCCGACGAGGGTGATCGCCACCTGCCACGCCGCCATCGACCGGACGCTGTCGGGCATTCTGGCCAGGGCGGAGCCGAGCAGCGGCGTGACGGTGAGGCTCACCATGGTGGTCGCCGTGAGAGGCAGATGGAAACGCAGAATCTGCCCCAGCGGAACGCCCTCGGAGTCGGCCGGGTGCGAGTACCGTTCGCGCAGGAGGGGCTGCACGATCCAGCTCACGAAGAGCGACTCGACCGCGACCGAGCAGATCAAGGCGATCGCGGTAGCCTCCAGCGCGGGCACTCCCGCCAGCAGAAACAGCCCGAAGCCGACCAGGCCGATCGTTGCGAGGCGGAGCGTGGTGCCGAAGACGATCGGGCGCGTGTTTCCGTTCCGAATCAGCAGCCCCTGCTGGAACCGCCTCCAGCCGATCAGAGCGCTCCACGGCAGCATGATCTGCAGGGGCAGTCGCACCGCCTGAGCCACCTCCTCAGGCAAGCCAAGCACGGACCGCGAGAGGACCCAATAGAGCGGGGTGAACGCGACGATCCCGTGCGCGACGGTGACCCAGACCATGGTCGCGAGAGTGAAGGTGCGCACCCTCAGAAAGTCCGAGCGGCTTCGTGCGAGGGCGGTGCTCGTCGAAAGCAGGTCGATGACCGGACTCTCGATCCAGATGGCCACCGCCATCAGGATCAGGAACCCGGCGGCTCCGACCTCCGGTCGATCGCTGCGGGAGAGGATGGCCATGGCGATGGGCGTCTCAAGGCTCATGAACAGCCATGAGACCGCCAGCGGCCAGAACAAACGTGCCACGGCCGCCACGCCGGCGCGAGGAAGGGGAACCAACGGGGGTAGAGTCTACTCAGGAGCTTCGGAATGCGTCACGGCAGGGAGGCCAGATGAGTCTGAAGGCGCGGATCAGGAGCTTCCTGCACACCAGGCACGCCCTCGGTTTCGGTGGCGCCCGCGAGATTCTGAAGTACATCGGCCCCGGCCTTCTTGTCACGGTCGGTTTCATCGACCCCGGCAATTGGGCGGCGAACGTGGCCGCGGGGGCTCAGCACGGGTACCAGCTGCTGTGGATGGTCACGCTCTCGACCATCATGCTGATCCTGCTGCAGCACAACGCGGCTCACCTTGGAATCGCCACTGGGCTGTGCCTGTCCGAGGCCGCCTCCAAGCACCTGAAGCCGGCTGCTTCCAGGGCGGTGCTGGGGTCGGCCATGCTCGCTTCGGTCTCGACGGCCCTGGCGGAGCTGCTCGGCGGAGCGATCGCGCTGCAAATGCTGTTCGGGATTCCCATCCGCATCGGTGCTGGGATGGTGCTGGTCGTCGTCCTGTATGTTCTGTTCAGCAACACCTACCGCCGCTTGGAGAGGCTGATCATCGGCTTCGTCTCGCTGATCGGCCTGTCGTTCCTGTTCGAGTTGTCGCACGTCAGCGTCGAGTGGGCTCAGGCGGGTCGCGGATGGGTGGTGCCCGCATTCCCGCACGGTTCGGTTCCGCTGATCATGAGCGTCCTCGGCGCGGTGGTGATGCCGCACAACCTGTTCCTCCACTCGGAGGTGATCCAGAGCAGGCAGTGGCAGCTGGAGAGGCCCGAGGTGATCGAGCGGCAGCTGAAGTACGAGTTCGTCGACACGCTCTTCTCGATGGTCGTCGGGTGGGCGATCAACAGCTCGATGATCCTGGTCGCGGCGGCGGTGTTCTTCCGCAACGGGGTGGAGGTGACCGAGCTGCAGCAGGCCGAGCAGATGCTGAGACCGCTGCTCGGGAACGCGGCCGCGGTCGTCTTCGCGGTGGCCCTGCTGCTGGCCGGCCTGGCCTCGAGCGTCACGGCGGGCATGGCGGGCGGCTCGATCCTCGCGGGGATGTTCGACGAGCCGTACAGCATCAAGGACGTGCACACGCGCGCGGGAGTGTGGTTCACGCTGGTGGGAGCGCTCGTCGCGATCCTCTTCGTAGCCAACCCGTTCCAAGGGTTGCTCGTCAGCCAGATGCTCCTGAGCGTGCAGCTGCCGATCACGATCTTCCTGCAGATCCGACTCACGTCGAGCGCCGCCGTGATGGGCAGGTTCCGCAACTCCCGCACGGACAGCGCCCTGCTCTGGGCGACCGGCCTGGTGGTTTCGGGACTCAACGTCCTGCTGCTGTGGAGCCTAGTGACGGGGGCCGGCTAGACGCCCTCGGAGAAGCGGCCCATGGCGCGGTACTTGGCGTACCGATGGGCCCTCAGCTCGTCGGGCGAGAGCGGGTCCAGCTCGGCCAGCGACTCCTCGATGGCGTCTCCCAGGAGCCTGGCCGCCTCGGCTGGCGAGCGGTGAGCGCCTCCTTTGGGCTCGGGCACGATGCGGTCGATCAGACCGAGCTCCAGCGCGGACTGGGCCGTGAGCCGGAGGGCCGCTGCGGCGTCGTCGCCCCGCTCGGGCTGCCTCCAAAGGATCGCGGCGCAGCCTTCGGGCGGGATCACGCTGTAGATCGCGTGCTCCAGCATGAGCACCCGGTTGCCGACCCCGATGCCGATGGCTCCGCCCGAGCCGCCCTCGCCGATGACGGCCGACACGGTGGGCACCCGAAGGCCGAGCATGGCGAGGATCGAGTCCGCGATGGCCTCGGAGATGCCCCGCGCCTCGCTCTCCACGCCTGGGTCGGCGGCGGGGGTGTCCAGAAGCGTGACCACGGGCAACCCGCACCGGTCGGCCAGCTGCATCAGACGGATGGCCTTGCGGTAGCCCTCCGGCTTGGCCATGCCGAAGTTCCGGTACTGCCTCTCCTGGATGTTCCGGCCCTTCTGGTGTCCGAGGATGAAGATCGGACGGCCGCGGAACACGGCCGGTCCACCGATGATCGCCGGATCGTTCCCAAAGCGGCGGTCCCCCTCCAGCTCGATGAACTCGCTGCAGATCGCCTGGATGATGTCCAGCGTGTAGGGCCTCGGTTCGGCCCTCGCCACCAGCACCTTCTCCCAGGGTCCGAGCCGGGAGTACAGGGTGTCGATGTAGTTGGCGAGGCGCCGCTCGTACTCCGCGATCTTGGCCTCGAGGGCCGACCGCCGCACGGAGTCCGCCTCTTTGGCCGCGAGCTGCGACAGCTTGGCGATGCCCTCTTGCAGCTCGAGGACCGGCTTCTCCCACTCCTTCCAGGTCTTAGCCGCCATACAGTCTGGCCCCCAGGATGCGCACGAGAGCGGCGAGGACGTCCCTCATCTCCGCTCGCGGGACGATGCGGTCGATGAACCCGTGCTTGTGGGCGAACTCGGCCATCTGGAAGTCGTCGGGCACTTTGCCGACGCCCGCCTGCTTGCTCACCCGGGCTCCCGCGAACCCCACCATCGCTCTCGGCTCGGCCAGGATCACGTCGGCCACCGAGGCGTAGCTCGCGAGCACGCCCGCCATGGTGGGGTCGGTGAACACGGCGATGTAGGGCACTCCGGCCTCGCGGCAACGCTGCACTCCCGCGATCGTCTTTGGCAGCTGCATCAGGGAGAGCATCCCCTCTTGCATGCGGGCGCCGCCGGAAGCGCAGAACACGATCGCCGCTCGCCGCGTCTCCGCCGCCCGCTCCAAGGTCCGCACGATCTTCTCGCCCGCCACGGAGCCCATCGACCCACCCATGAACGCGAAGTCGGACACGGCCGCGCAGACCGGCAGGCCGCCCAGCATGGCCGTGCCACTGACGACGGCATCCCGCAGCCCGGTCTTCTGCTCCGCGGCCGCGAGCTTGTCGGCGTACTCCGGAAAGCCGAGCGGATCCGTGGAGCGGAGTTCGGCATCCAGCTCCTCGAACGAGCCCGGATCGAACGTCGCCTCGATGCGCTCTCTCGCGGAGAGCCGGTGGTGCCAGCCGCAGTGCCCGCACACCTTCCAAGACTGCTGGAGTTCGGTGTGGAACAGCACGCGCCCGCACCCGGAGCATTTGAGGAACTCAGCCATCGTATCGCCTGCGGACCCAACGCCGCAGGGGCATAGGATACCTAGGCCCAGGGGCGCAGCCTGGGGTCGCGCCGGGCGTAGGATACGGTGATGGTCCCCTTGGAGCGGCGCATCGTGGGTGTGGAGACCGAGTTCGGTTGTCTGGTGGACGATGAGAACCTCGGTCGGCCCGAGGGCATCGTCGAGACCATCAAGGACTATCTCTTCCTGGACGCTAGGATCGGCGTTCTCGACGTCGTGGCCAGGGACGAGGTGTTCGAGCCCGCCCAGTCCGGCGGCTTCCTCGTGAACGGCGGGCGGCTGTACATCGACGCCGTCGGCTCGCACTTGGAGTACGCCACGGCCGAAT
>CALGMO010000024.1 GCA_937961665.1 uncultured Fimbriimonadaceae bacterium | reverse complement strand
ACGACTTCGAGCTCCTGAGAGCGACCCAGAGGATCAACGAGGAGCAGACGCTGCACTTCATCCGGCGCGTGGAGGAGCGCCTCGGAGGGTTCGAAGGGAAGAACATCGGCATCCTCGGCCTGGCCTTCAAGCCGAACACCGACGACATCCGGGACGCGAAGTCGCTGGTCATTCTGGAGGAGCTCCTCAAGAAGGGCGCCAAGGTGCGGGCGTACGATCCGGTGGCCTGGCAGAACGTCAAGCGGCTGTTCCCGCAGGTGGACTACGTGCTCAGCGCCTACGACGTGGGCGTGGACGCGGACGCGGTGATCCTCGTCACCGAGTGGAACGAGTTCCGCCAGATGGATCTCGAGCGCCTCGGGGCAGCGATGCGGCAGCGGATCCTGTTCGACGGTCGGCTGGTCGTACGAAAGGAGGCCGCCGCGAAGGCCGGGTTCGAGCTCCATCGGGTCGGTTCCAGGTCCTAGGAGCTCACCGTTGAGGGTCCTCCTCGTTCACGCGTCCTATCGGTTCCGTGGCGGGGAGGACGTGGCCTTCGAGAGCGAGGCGAGGCTTCTGGAGGCCGCGGGCCACACGGTCCGGACTCTGCGCTTCGACAGCGCGGATCTGGCGCGCAACCCCGTGGCCGCCGCCGTCCGGACCGTCTCGAACCCGGACGCCGCCGCCCGCGTGGGGCAAGCCGCCGGGGAGTTCGGGGCAGAGGTGGTGCACTTCCACAACACCTTTCCGGTCGTCTCCCCTGCGGCGTGCCGAGCCGCGAAGTCGGCTGGGGCGGCTGTGGTGCAAACGCTGCACAACTACCGGCTGGCGTGCGTCAACGCGCTCCTGTTCCGATCCGGGCGGGTCTGCACGGACTGCGTGGGCCGGAACCCCTGGCCTGGAGCTTGGCGGCGTTGCTATCGAGGAAGTCTGGGGGCGTCCTCTGCGGCGGCGCTGATGCTCTCCTACCACCGTCGCAAGGGAACCTGGCGGAGGGATGTGGACCTGTACCTGGCCGTCTCCGGCTTCGTGCGGTCCGTCGCATTGGCCACGGGCCTTCCGGAGGACCGAGTGCGAGTCAAGCCGAACTTCCTCTCCCCGGACCCGGGTCTCGGCGCGCCCCTGCGGGAGGGAGTGGCTCTCGTCGGGCGGCTCTCCCCTGAGAAGGGGATCCTGACGGTCCTCGATGCCTGGACTCGCCGCCCGGAGCTGCCTCCTTTGGTCGTGGCCGGAGACGGACCGTGTCGGGACGCCGTGGAGAGCGCGGCTTCCGCGGGCCGAGTGCGCTTCCTAGGTCCGGTGCCTCGGGAGCAGGCTCTCCGGCTGGTCGGCGAGTGTCAGGCCTCTCTGCAGCCAAGCCTGTGCCCCGACGCGATGCCCATGGCCCTCGTGGAGGCGTATGCCAAGGGCACGCCGGTCGTTGCGTCGAACGTGGAGAGCCTGGCGGCGTTGGTGCACAGGGGGCGCACTGGAGAGACATTCGTGGCTGGGGACCCGGTGGACCTGGCGGACACCGTGCTTCGGGTGACTCGCGGGGACGATTGGCCTGCGATGTCCGGTGCTGCGCGGGGCGAGTACGAGCGGCTCTACAGCGAGGAGCCGGCGAGACGGATGCTGGAAGAGGCTTACGCCTGGGCTATCGCGAACCGACAACCCTGAGAATGTCCCCCGCGATCGCGTCCGCCACACGGGCGATCGGCCAGACGCGGCTCGGGTCCGAAGGAGGAAGCGTCCCTCGGACGGCACTCTCCAAAGCCCGATCGATGGACGATTGGTCGGTGGGGTCGAACATCGCCTCCGGGGCGACCAGCTCCGGCGCGCATCCGGCATACCTCGAGCATGCCACGGGCAGTCCGCAGAGGATCGCCTCGTTGACCGCCAGACCCCAAACGTCCTCCAGCGTGGGAAAGACGAAGGCGTCGCAAGACCGGTAGAGGCCGGGCATGGACTCCGTGGGCACGGAGCCGACGAAGTGCACCAGCGGCTCCCGATCCGGCCCGACGCTGCGAACCAGCCGCTGGCGCTCGGGGCCGGACCCGGCGACCACGAGCGAGAACCGCAGCCCCCGAGCCCATAGGCGGTTCGCGGCGGCGAGCAGCTCGCTCAGTCCCTTGCGGGGGATGAGCTGGCCGACGGATAGGATCGCGGGCCTCGGCTCGAAGGAGTGGGAAGGCTCTGCGGGCCTCTGGAACGCGCTCTCGTCCACCGTGTTCTGGATGGTAAGGATGCGCTCGTCGACCGCGCCCAGACTCCGCAGATACTCGGATGACGTCTGGCCGTAGCTGATCCAACGGGGGTTGGAGCGAACGACGGCGCGGCGGATGGCTCGGCGGAGCGGTCCCGTCTCTCGCTCGGTGTGCAGGGTTCCGCCCCACCAAATCCAGACAGGCCTCTTGGCGAGTCTGCCATAGAGCAGGGCGCTCAGGGATCGGAAGCCCATCTCCGCGGTCACCACGGCGTCCGGGCGGAGCCTCGCCAGGCTGAGAAGGAGCGACGGATTGAGATGGATCCGCTGACGGTCGATCGTCGTCCCCGCCCGCCTGCGGGGTGGCGACACCTGAAGCCCCCGCACGGCATGGACCTGGAATAGGCGGCCATGCTCGCTCAGACCTCGCCAATCTGGCCGGTTGGGCTCGAAGCCGGTCAACAGAACGTGCAGGTCGAACCGTTCTCCGAGGAGCTCGAAGAGCGGCCGCCGGTACGGTGCGACCATGTTCGTGAGGATCGCCAGCCTCGGCCGGTCAGTAGGCACCGAACTCCTCCGCCGCGTCCAGGAACGCCAGGTAGTTCTCTTCGGTCCTCTTGGGCAACGGAATCCCGATCGGTGCCGCCGTTGGCATCAGCACGTAGCCATAACCGGCCTTGGCCTGTTCCATGCAGCGACGGACGGCCTCCCGCACCTCGTTCGGCTCCGCGGTCTCCAGCAGCTTGAGTTCCAAGTTGCCGAAGAGGCACATCCGGTCGCCCACGCGCCGCTTGACCTCGTCCAGCTCGATATCCCCATCCGGGGGCGGCTCGCAGGGATCGAGGGCGTCAGCCCCCGTGTGGGCGATGGCCTCCAAGACCCTGCCGATGCGGCCGTGGCAGTGCAGCCTCGCCTTCGATCCCGCGGCGTGGATCGCTTCAACCAGCTCGCGGTCCGGGTGGGTCACCAAATCTCGAAAGCGCGTCGGTGGCAGGTAAGGGGGCGTGGCATACTCCGGGCCACAGATCCGGTACAGGTCCACGACCTCCTCCCGCAGCATCCTCCGCACGTTCTCCAGGTTCCGTTCGTGGAGCGTCCGCAGAGTCCTCTCGAAGTGTTCAGGCTCGGTCGTCGCCCACACCGTGAAGTCGCCGAACTCCATCAGCTCGGCGGCCAGCAGCAGACCGTCCGCCAACGAGGTCATCACGATGCCCCGATCGCTGACTTCCTCCCGGACGCGGCGGACTTCGGAAAAGTCGTACTGGAGCGGCACGTAAGGCACGCTGAGAGCGCGGTCCACGTCCTCCGGCGTCTTGCACCAGTGTTCGGTGGTCCAGCAGGTCACCACGCCGTCGATGGTCTCGACCGTGCTGGTGAGAGCGCCGAGCGGCGTATGGAGCCTGCGGCGAACGATCCGCCGCCCTGGCTCGGTCCGCTCCTGCACCTCGATCTCCACGGGATGGGCGCTGCAGAGGAACGTCTCGTTGCTCGCAGGCTCGGCCATGGCCACGCAGTCGGACTTCTCGCGAACGGCGTCCATCAGGCGGCGGTACGATGGTTCCCGATTCTCGAACGCCTTGGAGTTGAACCCGACGAGCTCGTAGGTGGACACGGGAACGCGGTCCGTCGGCTCCCGTCGGAGCGCTCGCAGGAGTCTCTCTCGGCTGGTCATGTGGTCGCCCCATTATCCCCTTCGGTGCGATAATGGTCGGGGAGGGCCGCATGGCGATCGGCACAATCTTCAACATCCAGCGGTTCTCGGTTGCAGACGGGCCAGGAATCCGCACGACGGTTTTCCTGAAGGGGTGCAACCTGCGGTGCTCCTGGTGCCACAACCCCGAATCTTGGGACCCCGGTCGCTCCATCGAGGTGTTTCCGGAGAGGTGCATCGGTTGCGGGGAGTGCGTACAGGCCTGCCGGCATGGTGCGAGGTTCCTCGACGGTGGGGCGCTGAGCTTCGATCGCACGTTGTGCCGCCGTTGCGGGGCCTGCGCGGAGGCGTGCGTGGCCGATGCGATCCGGTCGATCGGCGAGGAAAGGTCGGCTCAGGATGTCCTTCGTGAGGTCGAGCGCGACGCGCCGTTCTTCGTCGAATCGGGCGGCGGGGTGACGATCTCGGGCGGCGAGCCGCTGCTGCAGCCGGAGTTCGTGCTCGAGCTGCTGCGGGGCTGCGCCGATCGCGGCCTCTCGTCCGCCGTCGACACCGCCGGGAACGTCGCTTGGCCGACCCTCTCCGAGGCCGCACGCGCCACCGATCTCGTTCTGTTCGATATGAAGGCTCTGGATTCCGAGCTTCACCGCCGGGGCACGGGCGTCTCGAACGCGCTGATCCTCGCCAACCTGGAGCGGCTGGGCCACGGCGCCACGCCCATCTGGATCCGCGTGCCGCTCGTGCCGGGGTTCAACGACTCGGAGAGCGAGCTCTCGGCGATCGCGGCCTTCTGCTCCAGGCTGCCGGCCGTCAAGCGAATCGAGATTCTCGGTTACCACCGTCTGGGTGAGGGCAAGCGGAGCCGGCTCGGGCTGGATCGGGGACTGGATGCGGAACCGCCGAGCGAGCAGGCGCTGGCCCGCTTGGCTGGTGTCGCCGCGGCGTTCGGCAAGCCGGTGTTCGTCCGCTAGGCGGCTGCAGGCTACGGTTGACGGCCGGCCGGGGACTGTGTCACGATTCGGTCGGCGAAGGCTCCGCTGTCGTGGCGGGGCTGAAAAACGGGGGAAGTCCGGTGGAATTCCGGCGCTGTGCCGCAGCGGTGAAAGTCCGAATGCCCGCTTCGCCGATCGTCGTCCTGTCATCGCTCACGAGCATGGGCCGATAGGAAGGGCAGCCGCCCTGCCTTCCGTCTCTGCTCCACACCGATGGCCGTGTCCGGCGCCCTTCCGTGGGCGCAGAACCTGATGGAGGTGTGGATGGAAACCGCAACGAACCTGGACGCGGGTCCGAGCCCGGCTTTGGTGCTCGATTGCCGCATCATCCGGTACACCGGGCCTGACCTCGACGAGTACTCCCCCGAATTCTTGGACCTGCTCCGCAGGCAGAGGGAGGAGGGATTCTCGCTCGCCTCGATCCGCTGGGAGGGCGACCGCCCGGAGATCGTCTTCCAGCGCGCGGAGCCTCTCTAGGGACGCTCCGACGTAAGGAGAAGGGGCCCGGCTCTCGGCGGAGGGACCGGGCCCCGCCGTTCAGGATTTCAGCTCATCCACGAGCCTGCCGACCGCCTCCGCCAGCGGCAGAGGCCCGAGGTCGCCCTGCTCGCGGTGACGGACTCCCACCGTTCCGTTCTCCAGATCCCTGTCGCCGAGGATGAGCATCATCGGCACCTTCTGGAGCTGGTTCTCGCGGATCTTCTTGTTCAGGCTCTCTCTCCGGTCGTCCACCTGCACGCGGAGCGGCGTCGGCAGCGGCCAGGAGACTCCGCCGAACTCCCCACGGCCTTGGAGCATCTCGGCCAGCTTGGCGGCGGGCTCGTTGTGCCTGTCCGCGATGGGAAGCACCACGGCCTGGACCGGCGCCATCCACATCGGGAACGCCCCGGCGTAGTGCTCGGTCAGCAGGCCGATCATACGCTCCAAGGAGCCGAAGGGCGCGCGGTGGATCATGATCGGCCGGTGCGGCTTCGAGTCCTCGCCGATGTACTCCAGCTCGAAGCGCTCTGGCAGGTTGTAGTCCACCTGCACGGTCCCCATCTGCCAGTCGCGCCCGAGGGCGTCCTTGACGATCAGATCGAGCTTCGGGCCGTAGAACGCCGCGTCGCCCGGAGAGACCTCGTACTCCAGGCCGAGGTCCCGGCAGGCCTGCTCGATGGCCTGCTGGGCGTCCTCCCAGTTCTGCGGGTGGCCGATGTACTTGTCGGACTCCTCGTCCCTGGTGCCCAGCCTGACGCGGTAGTCGTGGAGGCCCAGCCTGCGGAGGACCACCATCATCAGGTCCACCACGCCCTTGAACTCCTCCAAGAGCTGGTCCGGCCGCACGAAGAGGTGGGAGTCGTCCTGCGTGAACCCGCGCACCCGGAGCATGCCCGCGAGCTCTCCCGACTGCTCGTAGCGGTAGACGGTTCCGAACTCCGCCAGACGGATCGGCAGATCCCGGTAGCTGCGCATCTGGGAGGAATAGATCTCGATGTGGAAGGGGCAGTTCATGGGCTTGAGGATGAAGGTCTCCTTCTCCTCGTCCTCCATGAACGGGAACATCTTCTCCTTGAACGTGATGATGTGGCCCGACTTCTCGTAGAGGCGCTTTGACGCGATGTGGGGCGTCACGACCGGCAGATAGCCCCGTCGCAGCTGCTCCTCCTTCAGGAAGTCGCTGAGGACCTCCCGGAGGACGGTGCCCTTGGGCAGCCAGAGGGGAAGGCCCGGCCCGACGCGAGGCGAGAAGAGGAACAGACCCAGCTCTCGCCCCAGCACGCGGTGATCCCGCTTCTTGGCCTCCTCGAGCCGATGCAGGTAGGCCTCGAGCTCCTCCTTCGTCTCGAACGCCGTCCCGTAGAGGCGGGTGAGCATCTTGTTGCGGGAGTCTCCCCGCCAGTAGGCGCCGGCGACGGACATGAGCTTGAAGTGCTTGAGCTCGGCCGTGGACTCCACGTGGGGTCCTCGGCAGAGGTCGATGAAGTACCGCCTGCGACCCTGCTTGTCCAGCGCCTCCTGCTCGTAGAAGCTGATCGGCTCGTTCTCCGGCACGGCTTCCAGCAGCTCCAGCTTGTACTCGGCCGTCTCCTCGCCTTGGCCCAGAGTGCAGTCGCTCAGCACGATCCTCTTCGCCTCCTCCCGGTTGGAAGCAACGCGCCGCACGATCGGCTGCTTGAGGTTGGCGAGCTCGCGCATCCTCTGCTCGATCTTCGGCAGGTCCTCCTCGCGGATTGGCACTGGGGACTCCACGTCGTAGTAGAACCCGTTCTCGATGGGGGGACCGATCGCGAGCTTGATGCCCGGATAGAGCTCGGTGAGGGCTTGGGCCATCAGATGGGCCGCGGAGTGACGAAGCCGATAGAGTCGGCTCTCCTCATAGGTCTGTTGCTGCATAGAAACCTCCCGTACCAAGGGATTGGCGATGTCCTTTGTGGCCAGCCGGCCACAGGGAGATTATGGTTCTTTCGAACCTCTGGGGACAGGACGCCGTCCAAGGGAACGGAATGCGACGCCTCCAACTGCTTCTCGCTCTGGCCGTGGCGCTCCTGCCGGCCGGGTCCCGCGCTCAGACCGGCGCCAAGGCTTGGCTCGAGTCCGCCATGAGTGGCCTCCGCTCTTCCGGCCGCCTCGCCGTCCGGCAGCAGGGAACCTGGGAGTTCGACGGGCGCCAGCGCGGCTTCGTGAACGAGCTGTGGTTCGAGGCGTCGCCCGCGGAGGGTACCGGCCCCCGCCTGGAGCTGCGGGAGACTTGGGACGGCACGCTCCTGAGGCGGACCGTCGCAGACGGTAGGAACCTGTGGGTTTTCGAACCGGGGTCGAAGCGGTACTCGGTGTGGAACTACGGCGGGTACGCAGAGCACCCGGCCGCGGACGGCCTGCGTCGGATGCTGGCGGCCTTTCGGGCGCGGGCGGCCGGTACGGCGGGGTGGCTGGCCAGGCTCCTGGACGAGGCTTGGGGCTCGGAAGGCGCCCGATGGACGCCCTGGATTCCATTCGCCTCCGAGACCGTGGCGGACGGGCGGATCGTCCTTCGGGGACCAGACGACTCCCGCGGGTTCCTGTTCGCGGTCGACGGCAGCCTGGAGGCCGCTCGGCTGCTGTCGATCCGATACGCGCAGAGGGAGACCATCGGCGGCAGGGCCTGGCAGCTGGTATGGGATGCCGACCTGGGGTGGAGCGACCCGCCAGCGGGATCGTTCCGATTCGTCCCGGAGAAGGGCGCCGTTCCGGTGGTCTGGCCCAGTCCCAAGCTGGGCTGAGCCCTGTTACTGGAGCGGTCGGCGGTCGATCTTCAGGATCTTGAAGCGCTTCTTGCCGTCGGGCGCGTCGAACTCAGCCACCTCTCCAGCCGCCTTGCCGTGGATCGCCTCGCCGAGCGGGGACTCGAGGCTGATCAGATCTTGGT
>CALGMO010000023.1 GCA_937961665.1 uncultured Fimbriimonadaceae bacterium | reverse complement strand
CCCTGGGGGTTCCGATCGTTCGGCTCCGCAGGGAGCCTCTTCGCGAGGGCGGCCCGTCCGAACGGACGGGCCGCCCTCTCCTCACTCGGCCTCGTCGAGCTCGACGAGGGCCTGGTTCACCTTCACCGCGTCGCCTGGCTTGACGTGCACCGCCTTCACCGTGCCGGCGAACGGGGCCTGGATGTTCGTCTCCATCTTCATCGCTTCGATGATGATGAGGGTCTGGTCGGCCTCCACCTTCTGGCCCGGCTCCACCAGGACCTTCCAGATGTTCCCGGCCAGCGGGCTGGTGACGGTGCCCTTGCCCGCGGGGGCGGAAGGGCCGGCGGGCCTCGGCGCCGCGGGTGCGGGCCCGGCCGGACGGGCGGAGCGCCCGCCCGAGGTCCTGCGGGCGGCGGGACCGGGCGGCAGGGGCATGTAGAAGTCCTCCGCGCCCTCGACCACCTCGACGGTGACTTCGTACGTCTTGCCTTCGACTTCGACTTTCAGTTTCATCGTTGCTTCCTCGGGTTCGGCGTCACCAGTCCTGCGAGAAGCGCAGGTGGGAGCGCTGGATGGAGATGCGGCCCTGCGTGCCCCAGAGGTTCGTGTGGCCCGGCTGGACGATCGCGATGTCGCGGATCTTCACCGGCTTGCCGAAGACCGTCGCCAGCGCGGCGAAGATCACCGCCAGGTGCTCCTCCGGCACCTCGTCCTTGGGGGCGGGAGCCTCCGGCCGGTCGGCCTTCTCGGGCTCCGGCGCCTGGACCGCGGCGGGCGCAGGAGCCGCCGGGGCGGCCGCGCCTGCAGGCGCCGCGCCCATGCGGGTCTGGATGCGGCTCCAGACGCTCTCCGCGATCTCGTCCGCGAGGGGGCCGTCCTTGAGCTGCTCGCGCAGGGCCTTGACGACCTCCTCGACGATTTCCGGAACGATCGACTTCAGATCCATGGTTCCTCTCCGCTCAGAGCGGGATCAGACCGTGCTTCTTGCTCGGGCGCATGCCGCGCTTGGTCTCCAGCGCCTCCAGCGCCCTCGCCAGATAGCGGCGCGTCTCGGCGGGGTCGATGATGTCGTCCACCAGGCCCCGCGAGGCCGCGAGGTACGGGTTGGCGAACTTCTCCCGGTACTCCTGGATCTTCTGCTGGCGCATCGCGGCGGGATCCTCGGCGGCCTTGATCTCCTTGCGGAACACGATCTCGGCCGCACCCTCGGCTCCCATGACGGCGATCTCCGCGCACGGCCAGGCGTAGACCCGGTCCGCGCCGAGGTCCTTGGCGCACATCGCCAGGTAGCCGCCGCCGTAGGCCTTGCGCAGCACCACGGTCAGCTTCGGCACCGTCGCAGCCGAGTAGGCGAACAGCATCTTGGCGCCGTGGCGGATGATGCCTCCATACTCCTGGTCTACGCCCGGAAGGAACCCGGGGACGTCCACCAGCGTGACCAACGGGATGTTGAACGCGTTGCAGAAGCGGATGAAGCGCGCCGCCTTGTCCGAGGAATTGACGTCCAAAACGCCGGCCAGAACCTTGGGCTGGTTGGCGATGATGCCGATCGTGCGCCCCGTGAGCCGACCGAAGCCGATCACGATGTTCTGCGCGTACTTCGGCTGGATCTCCATGAAGTCGCCGTCGTCGACGATCCCGTCGATGACGTCGTGGACGTCGTAGGCCTTCTTCGGGTCGTCGGGGATGATCTCCCTCATGGCGGGGTTGGGCGCCACGCTGTACTGTCCGGGAATCGTGGGAGGATCCTCCAGGTTGTTCGACGGCAGGTAGCTCAGCAGCCTCTGGCAGATCTCGATGGCCTCCTCGTCGTTCTCGGCCTCGAAGTGCACGACGCCGGAGTAGCCCATCTGCGCGTCGACGCCGCCCAGGTCCTCCGCGCTGACCTCCTCGCCGGTCACCTGCTTGATCACCTGCGGACCGGTGATGAACATCTGGGCCTGGCGGGTCTGGATGATGAAGTCGGTGAGCGCCGGGCTGTACGCCGCCCCGCCCGCGCACGGGCCGCAGATCAGGGAGATCTGGGGCACCACGCCGCTCAGCTCCACGTTCGAATAGAACACGCGACCGTAGCCGCCGAGGCTGTCGACGCCCTCCTGCACCCTGGCGCCGCCCGAGTCGTTGATGAAGATGAACGGCGTGCCGGTCTTCAGCGACGCCTGCATCGCCTCGACGATCTTGTTGCAGTGGATCTCGCCCGCGGAGCCTCCGAACACGGTGAAGTCCTGGCTGGCCACATGCACCAAACGGCCGTCCACCTTCGCCGCCCCCGTCACCACTCCGTCCGCGGGCAGCTCCTGCTTCTCCATGCCGAAGTTCGTGCACCGGTGCCGGGCGAACAGCGAGAATTCCTGGAACGAATCCGGATCGATCAGCCTCTCGAGGCGCTCGCGGGCCGTGAGCTTGCCCTGCTGGTGCTGCTTCTCGATGCGCTCGGGACCGCCGCCTTGGTACAGCTTCTCTCTCTTCTCCTGAAGTTCGGCGAGCTTCTCTCTCATGCCCATGTGGGTCACCTTCCTGGGGCTCGGCCGAAAGGATCGCTGGTCAGGCCGTATAGGACCGCACGCGGGTTCCGCGTACTTTCGCCTGGCTCTGCGACCGATTCCGATGATTTGAACGAACCGGCCCGACGCCCGTCCGAAAGGATACCTTGGGGCTTTCGGCCTTCGCTCGCCGGCTCGCTATCTCTTAAACCAGAGTTGAAGCGCCACGACGACCAGAAGGATGGCGAAGGCGCGGCGCAAGGCGTCCTCGGGAAGGCTCAGCGCCACGCGCGAGCTGAAGAAGGAGCCGACGAGGAAGCCCGCAACGATCAGCGCGGCCACCCTCAGATCGACCGTGTTCTCCCTCCAGTAGTTCATCAGCGCCGGAAGGCCGATCGGCAGCAACATCGCCGCGAGCGAGGTGCCCTGCGCCTTCTTCTGAGTGAACCCGAGCAGGAAGATCATGGCCGGAATCATCACGATCCCCCCGCCGATGCCGAACAGACCGGCCAGGCCGCCCGCAGCCAGACCGATCACGACCGCCAACACCGCCTCCAACATGGTCGCCCCCATTATGCGGGCTCGCAGGATTCCCCGCCCCGAGCGTCGAAATACCTTTCTATGACTCGCGTGGGCCTCCTCGGAGCGGGCGGCATGGGCTCGGTGCACGCCGCCCAGTACGCCAAGATGACCGACATCGAGCTGCGGTTCTTCGACCCGCGGCCCGACCAGACGGAGCGCTTCCAGGCGCGGTTCCACGCGGCCGCCTGCCAGACCGAGGACGACCTGATCGCGTGGGCGGACGTCGTGGACGTGTGCACCCCGACTGACACGCACCACAACCTTGGCCGGAAGGCGATCGCCGCGGGAAGGGCGCTGCTGATGGAAAAGCCGCTCTGCCGCACGCTGCCGGAGTGCCAGGCGCTCCTGGAGGCCGCCGACAAGGCCGGAGTGCCGGCCATGCCCGCCCAGGTCGTGAGGTACTTCCCGGAGTACGCGACCGCGAAGCGCATGGTGGAGTCGGGCGCCGTGGGCGACGTGGCGGCCGCCCGATTGCGCCGAGGCGGCGGGGCGCCCAGCGGGGTCGACGGCTGGTTCATGGACCACGCCCGGTCCGGCGGGGTGTTCTTCGACCTCGCGATCCACGACTTCGACTGGATCCGGTGGGCGCTCGCCGAAGTCGCGACGGTGTACGCCAAGTCCCTCAAGGCGAACGTCGGCCACGGGCCGGACTACGGCTTGGCCACCCTGACGCTGGACAGCGGGGCCGTCGCGCACGTCGAGGCCACCTGGATGGATCCCAGCGGCTTCCGCACCACGTTCGAGGTCTGCGGCTCCGGGGGCATGATCCACCACGACAGCCGCCAAACGGCGAGCGTGCGCGTGCACACGGAGGGAGGCTCGGTGTCGGAGGCTCCCCTGGCCCCCCACGACGATCCCTACTTCCTCGAGATTCGGGCGTTCCTGGAATCCGTGTGGCGCAAGGAGCGGCCGCCGGTCACCCTGGAGGACGGCTTCGCGGCGTGCGCCATCGCGCTCGCGGCCCTCGAATCGGCCCAGACGGGCCTACCCGTCCGCCCCGCCAGGCCGTAGAACCGACTCCATGGCCGAGCCGAGGCGCACGGGCGACGGGCCGCTGGACGGGTGGATCGCCGAATTCTTGGCCAACTTGGCCGGGCGCCGCTCCCCGCAGACGTTGCGAGCCTACGGGGCCGACCTCCGCCAGCTCTCCGAGACGCTGGGCGGCCAACCCGATTTCACCCCGGAGCGCCTGCGCTACCACCTGCGCAGCCACGGCCGCTCGCCCACCACCCGGGCGCGCAAGCTCTCGAGCCTGCGGGCGTTCGTGCGGTACTTGGTCCGAACGGGGCGGCTGAACCATGACCCCACCGAGACGCTCGAGGCCCCCTATCGGCGCAAGCGACTCCCGAAGGTGCTGACCCAGCAGCAGACGTCGGCTCTGCTGGACCAGCCTCCGCCGAGCCGAACGCCGCTGCGCGACGCCGCGATCCTCGAGCTGATGTACGGGGCCGGCCTGCGGGTCAGCGAGGCGGTAGGCGTGGACCTGCCCAACCTGGACCTGGAGGGCGGACAGCTGCGGGTGGTGGGAAAGGGCAACAAGGAGCGAGTGGCGTTCTTCGGCGACGCCTGCCGCGCGGCCCTGCGGAGGTACCTGGAGCAGGAGCGCGTGCCGCCGAGCGAAGGCTCCCCCCTGTTCACGAACGGCCAGGGCCGCAGGCTCACCACCCGCACCGTGCAGAACATCGTGAAGCGGTGGGCGTCGCACGCCGGCCTGCCGCCCAACACCTCGCCGCACACCCTGCGCCACAGCTTCGCCACCCACCTGCTCGACGGCGGCGCCGACCTGAAGACGGTCCAGCAGCTGCTGGGGCACGAGTCGCTGGCAACGACCCAGATCTACACCCACATCAGCGTGGATCGGCTCCGGCAGGCCGTCGAGGAGTCGCACCCTCGTTCCCAGGGCTGAGCACCGCGTGCCACAATGGCGCCTATGACGGTGTCGAAGATCCTCGCCTCGCCGGACGGCGCCCTGACCCCCGAGGCCCTGGAGCGGTTCCAGCGCGCCTTCGAATCCGAGCCGCGCTATGTGGCGTCCATGAACGCGGCCTGCGCGGCGCCCTCCGGCAAGCTGGTCCTCAACCGCAGGCGCCTCGTCCAGTTCAACAACAGCTACAGCATCCACCTGCCCGAGAACAAGGCCACCTCGCAGAAGGCCAGCGGCCGGTGCTGGCTGTTCGCGGGCCTGAACACTCTGAGGCGCGCGGCGATCAAGAACCTGAACGTGGGAGAGGACTTCGAGATCAGCCAGAGCCACCTCGCCTTCTGGGACAAGTTCGAGAAGGCCAACTACTTCCTCGAGTCGATGCTCCTGACGCTGGACGAGCCGACCGACGGCCGCCTGGTGAGCTTCCTCATGCAGAACCCGGTGCAGGACGGCGGCCAGTGGGACATGTTCGTGAACCTGGTGCGCAAGTACGGGTGCGTGCCCAAGAGCGTCCAGCCGGAGACGGAGGGCAGCTCGAGCACCGGCGCGGTCACGACGCTGGTGACGCGAAAACTGCGGGAATACGCCGCGGAACTTCGACGGATGCACGCTCAGGGCTCCGACCTGGAGGCGCTCCGGCAACGGAAACAGGCCATGCTGGAGGAGGTCTACCGCATCCTCGTCATCCACTATGGCGAGCCGACCCGCCGCTTCTGGTGGCAGTGGCGCGACAAGGACAAGGGGTTCCATCGGGACGGCTGGATGACCCCCACGGACTTCTTCCGGCGCTACGTGCAGGCCGACCTCGATGAGCAGGTCTGCCTGATCCACTGCCCGCAAGAGTCCAAGGAGATGCACCAACTCTATACGGTTCGTTTCCTGGGCAACGTGGTCGGCGGCGACATCATCCGCTACATCAACGTGCCGATCGAAGTTCTGAAGAACGCGGCCATCGCCCAGCTGAAGGACGGCTGCGCCGTTTGGTTCGGCTGCGACGTGGGCAAGAACTTCGACGGGGAGCTCGGATGGATGGATCTGGAGATCCACGACTTCCAGAGCTTCTACGGAACGACGGTGCGGATGACGAAGGCGGAGCGCCTCGACTACGGCGACACGGCGATGAACCACGCCATGGTCTTCACCGGGGTCGACCTGGACGACGAGGGGCGCCCTCGGCAATGGCGCGTCGAGAACTCGTGGGGCGACGAGCGCGCGGACAAGGGCTACTACGCGATGTCCGACGCGTGGTTCGACGAGCACATGTTCGAGGTCGTGGTCGCCAAGAAGCACCTCGCGGCCGACGTCTTGGCCGTGCTGGAGCAGGAGCCGATCGAGCTCGAGCCTTGGGATCCGATGGGCTCGCTGGCCATGGCCGACTGAACGCCGAGCGCTTTCATTCCGACGTTCCGATCGGTATAGTCGGGCCATGATGCTCCTTGGCCTGACGCTTGCCGTCGCTTGGACCTCTGGCGGGGCGGCCGCCTCGCCGGCAGTCGTGCGGCTCTCGGACGGAGCGGAGTTCGTGATGCCCTCTGGTCGGCTGCGCCTCCAAGTTTTGGCGCCCGAGGTTGTGCGTGTGGTGCAGGCTCCTTCCGCCGGACTCTCGACCCGGCCGAGCCTGGTGCGGGTTGGCCGATGGCCGGGAGCCGCCTGGAGACTCCGGGAGCGGCCGGATGGGTGGATCCTTTCCACCGCAAAGCTGAACGTATCCCTATCGCGGGACGGGGTGCTGGCCTTCCGCGACGCCCGAGGCGGACTGCTGCTGCGCGAGCCGGGGCCTGGCGCGCGGCGCCTCCGGCCCAAGACGGCCGCCGGAGAGACCGCCTTCGAATGTCTGCAGGTTTTCCAGCCGAGCCGGGACGAATCCTTCTACGGCCTCGGCACCCACCCGGAAGGCTGGTTCGACCTCGCCGGGCACGTCGTGCCTCTTATCCAGGAGAACACGCGGGACAGCACGCCGTTCCTCATCTCGAGCCGGGGCTATGGCCTCCTGTTCGACCACACGTCGCAGGGCGAGGTGCGCTTCGGCCCGATCGCGCAACCGATCCCGGCCGCCCGCCTGCGGAACCCCGACGGCGAAACCGGCTCCCTCCGCGCCGAGTATCACCTCGGCGCCGACCTAGGCAACCCGCTTCTGACCAGGGACGAGGCCGCACCATCCTTCTCGGCTCCCCCCAAGCCGACGGCGGAGTTCCCCGCCAAGAACTTCAGCGTCCGTTACACAGGCAGCCTCGTGCCGCCCAAGTCCGGCGTGTACCGCATCCGAACGATCGCCGACGACGGCGTGCGCCTGTGGGTTGCGGGCAAGCTGCTGATCGACAACTGGACCATCCAGGCGCCCACCGAGCGCACGGCCTCCATCCGCCTCGACGCGGGCCAGCCGGTGCCGATCCGCCTGGAGTACTTCCAAGCCGGCGGAGGCGCCGAACTGCGCCTGCAGTGGATTCCTCCCGGCCAGCCGAGCCGCCACGAATGGTGGTTCGACTTCGCCGACCAGCTCGACTACGTGTTCTTCTATGGGCCGAGCATCGACGCGATCATCGCCCGCTACCGCCGCGACACCGGACAGGCCCCACTGTTCCCCGTCTGGGCCTACGGGCTGTGGCAGTGCAAGGAACGGTACAAGTCTTCGGAGGAATTGCTGTCCGTAGCGCGGGAGTACCGCCGACGCCGGCTCCCGCTCGACGCCATCATCCAGGACTGGTTCTACTGGGATCCGCACCCTTGGGGATCCCACCGGTTCGATCTGTCCCGCTACCCGGACATCGCAGCCACCCTCCGAGAGCTCCGGGAACGCCATCGCCTGCACACCATGGTCTCCGTCTGGGCGAAGTTCGCGCCGGGGAGCCCGCACTACGACGAGCTCGACCGCGCCGGTCTGCTCTATCCCCCCTACGGAGACTGGAGCGGCGCGGAGATGCGCTACTACGACGCGTTCAGCCCGGAGGGCCGGCGGCGATACTGGCGGCAGATCCGTGAAAGCCTCTTCGACAAGGGGTTCGAGGCATGGTGGCTCGACGCCACCGAGCCCGAGGTCGACTGGAGCCGCTTCCGAGAGACCAAGACCGCGCTCGGAGCGGGCGCGCGCGTGGCCAACGCCTACTCCCTGATGACCACCGAGGGCGTCTACAGGGGACAGATGGCCGCGGCTCCCGACCGCCGAGTGTTCATCATGACCCGCTCGGTGTTCGCCGGCCAGCAGAGGAACGCGGCCGCATCCTGGTCGGGCGACATCCGAGGCGACTGGGTCACCTTCCGGCGCCAGATCGCCGCCGGGCTGAACAACTGCATGGCGGGTCTGCCCTATTGGAACACCGACATCGGAGGCTTCTTCAGCCGGCCGGCCTCCGATCCCGACTACCGCGAGCTGTTCGTCCGGTGGTTCCAATACGGCGCGTTCACGCCGATCTTCCGCATCCATGGCACCGGCGCAGCCAAGGAGCCCTGGCTCTTCGGGCCGGAGGCCGAGCGGATCCTCGCGCGGTTCATCCGCCTGCGCTACCGGCTCTTCCCCTACGTCTACTCCTGGGCTTGGCGCGTTACCGCCGAAGGAGGGACGATGATGCGCGGCCTGCCCATGGACTTCCCCGGGGATCCGGCCTGCCGAGCGATCGGCGATCAGTTCCTCTTCGGCCAAGGGCTCATGGTGTGCCCCGTGACCGACCCGGGAGCCACGAGCCGACGCGTGTGGCTGCCCGCAGGCCGCGACTGGTTCGACTTCTGGACGGGACGGCGGTTCTCGGGTGGGCGGTGGATCGACGCCGAGGCGCCCCTCGGACGAATGCCTGTCTTCGTCCCGGCCGGCACGATCCTCCCGTTGGGGCCGGACCTGCAGTACAGCACCGAGAAGCCTTGGAACCCGATCGAGCTGCGGGTCTTTCCCGGTCGGGACGGCCGCTTCCGGCTCTATGCCGACGACGGCGTGACCAACGGGTATCTGCGAGGCCGACACGCGACCGTCGACCTGAAGTGGAACGACCGAAAGCGAACCCTGGAGATCGGTCGCTGGGAAGGGCCAGGCGGACTGCTGATCCCCTTGCCGACGACCATCCGGGTCGTCGTGGCTGGACCCGGGCGGGGAGCGGGCGTCGACGAGGCCAAGCCGTCCGCGACGATCCTCTACCGGGGTGAGCCGGTCCGGCTGCGGGTACCGTAGCCTCGGCGATGGATGAGGAGACGAGGCTCCTGCGGGAGGAGATCTCCCGGCTCCGGGCCGAAGTCGCTCGGCTGGAGAACAGCATTGCGAGGCTCCACCACAGCCTCGCCAGTCCCCGGGCGCGGTTCGCGGCGGGCTTGGTCACCGGGCTCGGCACCGTTCTCGGAGCCACGCTGCTCGTATCTCTGCTGCTGTGGCTCCTAAGGCCGCTCGCGAGGCTGCCGGTCGTCGAGGACGTCGTCCGCCCCGCCGTTCGGTCGATCGAGACCCACCAGCCGGCTGTGGGCCTGGATCCCGACGCCGGCCGTCCGCCCAAGGCCTCGGCGAACGAGCCTCAGGCCGCGAGCGGCGGCGAAAGGCCGTAGCCGAGCAGATCCCACGGGGTGATGATGCCCAACGCACGGCCGTCGGGCCGCCCGCCCCTCGTGATCAGGATCGCGTGCACGCGCGGCTTCCAGTTGCGGATCGCTTCCTCGAAGATGCGCAGCGCGTCGTCCACCAGCGCATGGCCCGGCAGAAACTCGCACCCATCCCAAGCCCGATCGCCCAGAGCCTCCCGCAGGGACGCCTGCTGGGGCTTGCCGCGCCGCTTGCCGAGCGACGAGCCCAGCCAATGGGTCACGTCGTCCGCCGTGAGAAGCCCCAAACGCCCATCCAGCCGGACCACGACCTGCGAGTAATCCTTGCGGACCATGTGCTCCAGCGCGGAGCCGAGAGTGTCTTCGCCGCGGAAGACGCGCACCCTGCGCCGGAAGCGCGGCAGGACCCGCGGCGGTTCGCTGAGGAACGCCAGGATGGCTTCCAGGCGCTCCACAAGACATGGCTCGGGGCCGTGGGCACCTTGTTGGGAAATGCCTTCCAGTGGACGATGGAGTTGCGGAGGTCCCCCGCGACCCGAAGGAACACTCGGTGACGCTCCAGCGACGGCGGACGCTCGCAGGCGGCGTCCACCAGCTCGTAGAACCGCAGGTAGGTCGTCGCGCGCACAACCAGCCGCAGCTCGTGCTCCAGACGGTTGAACAGAGCCAGAAAGCTCGCCGCAGCGTCTTCCCACTCCAAGGTCCGCGCCCCAAAGAGGCTATTCCTCGAAACTTTGCGGCCAAGAACCTGATGCAAACCCCGGTTTGCACCTTCCCGCAGGAAATGGTCCGCCATTTGAGAAGGGGTTCCTGAAGGCGACGCGCTGCTCCGGCGTCGTCTTGGGAGACGAGCGCCATGAGTCCGTTCGATTCGGTCCAGTCAGCCGCCGGAGTCGCCAACCATGCCCCGGTTCAGCCGCCGCCACCGCTGGGGGGTTCCGAGAGGCTCGCCCAGTCCATCGATCGCCTGACCGCGGCGATCGAGCGGCTGCTGGAGCGCCTTCCAGCTCCCGCGCCTGTGCCCTCCCCTCCGGAGAGTCCCTTTCTGGAACCGACCCCGGAAGAGATCGGCCTGCCCACCGTGAGAGAGCTGCTCGAGAGCAAGGGCCTCTGCATCCAAGGCTTCGCCGTCTCCAAGGAGGAGGAGCGACCCCTCCTGCAGCTCGCGTGGTATCTCGGCACGCGATACGGCACCCTCCGGGAGCTGCTCCACAAGATCAAGCGCGCCATGAACAACGGGTTGCACCTGTCGCACGACCTGGCGGGGCTTGGATCGGACGACCTCTCCACCAACTGCCAGTTTGCGTCGCTCGCGCGGGACCAAGGGTTGCTCGCGGACTTCCGGTACGTGCGCTCTCCCAGAAGGGTGCTGCTCGTGACGTGCAGCCGGGACCCCAACGCTCTCAACTTCTTCTCCGGGTCCTGGCTGGAGCTCTACCTGGAGGAGTCCCTGCGCAGGGCTCGGCCCGGGATCGTGGAGGTTCGACGAGGCATGCGGGTTTCCCTTCCCACGGGAGAGGACTTCGAGCTGGACATTGTGGCCAAGGACCGCGCCGGAAGGCTCCTATGGGTCGAGGCCAAGACCGGGGAGTACAGCGGTTCCCTCCCGAAGTACGAGCGCGTCCGTCGCATCCTGGATCTGCCCGCGGACCGGGCGATCTTGGTGCTGCCTGAAGCGAACGCGGCCGTCTGTGAGAGCCTCAGACTGAGATACGGCCTCTGGGCCCTGAACCTGGGCGGCTGGTCGCAGCTCGTGGGGTCCGTGGCAACCGGGGCGAGCGCTCCGACGAACGCTCAGGCGTCTTCCTCGAAGTAGTCCCGGTCGATGCGCTTGATCTCCAGGGTCTCGGCGACAGAGACCCCGAGGCCGTTCTCCACCATGAGGCGGGAGAGAGTGGGCCCGTCGATGAGCACGACCTTCTGCTCCTTGAGGTCCCTCACGTAGCGCCTGGCCTCCTCGGAGAAGCCGGCGGTCGTGAGGAACACGCCCTTGCTGGCGCCTTTGCCCACTAAGGCTCCCACGAACGCCTGCACCTCGGGCCTTCCCAGGTTTCCCGCGGTGTGCCTCTTGGCCTGCAGATAGATCTTGTCCAGCCCGAGCTTGTCCTCGGAGATGATGCCGTCGATGCCCTCGTCGCCCGAGTAGCGGGTGACCTCCCCCGCCCTCTCTCCGGAAGCACCGTAGCCGAGCTTCAGCATCAGGTCCACCACCAGCCGCTCGAAGCGCCGAGGGCTCAGCTGCTTGACCGCCTCCAGAACCTCGTCCTCCAGCGCTGCGGTCAGTTGCTCCCAGTCCTGTCGGATCCGCTCGGACGGCGTCAGCTCGCCCACAGGCGGTGGGTTGACGCGCCGCCGGCGCGACCCGTCAGGCCTGCCCGTCTTGAAGGCGACGAACTCTTCAAACCGCTCCAAATCCTTGAGGGCAAACTGACCGCCGGTCTGCCCCCAGAATGCTCGCCCGAGTTCCGTGATACGCGTTACTCCGGGCCGGGTTCTAACGATGAGGCCTGCAGCGTTAAGGTAGTTGATTGCCCAATGAACTCTCGTGTAGTGATAGTTCGTACCTGCCTGGTTGACCTCTTCAACTTCGGCTTCCGTCAGCACCAGTTTCTCCTTCGCCAAGGCTAGAAGCTCCCTCTTCGAGTGCTCTCGCCCGTCAAGGTGGGCTCCGAGGACAGGTGAAACGTAAGCGGACACAGGCGGTACGGGCATCCGATCAGCGATTTTACCAATCGCGTCCCAGATCAAAGGACCGGCAGGCTCGGGAAGGCCACGAACCTCGGCCTTTCAGAGCCTGCCGGCATGTGAGAATCGCCGGAGTTCGGGAGCTGTTTCGGCTTTGAAACCGGAGCGTTAGCAGGCTCTCCAGACCGGGCACGAGCAAAGAGGTGTCGCTGACCTTGGTTCGCGCAAGGACGGTTCCACGAGTCCGGGTGGCTCGCGCCGACCTCTCTGAGATCGACAAGGGGGATGGGGGCGGGCGCGCAGCGCCCGCCCCCCATCCGTCACGTCAAGCGAGCGTCACTCCCGGGCCCAGAACATCTTGCCCGGCTGCTCCTTGATCACCGCCTGTCGGAGGACTTCCAGCGCCTTGCGCAGGCCCTCCATGGGCGGCATCATGCCGTCCTCGTGCTCGATGCTCAGCACGTAGTCGTAGCCGACCATCCGCAGGTTCGACACGAAGTCCTTCCACCACTCGATGCCGTGCCCGTAGCCCACCGAGCGGAACACCCACGAGCGACGCAGGATGTCGCCGTACGACTTGGTGTCCAGGTTGCCGTTCAGGGCCGAGTTGATCGGGTCGATCCGCGTGTCCTTGGCGTGCACGTGGAACAGCGCGCCCTCCGCCCCCAGCTGCCGAACCGCCGCGATCGGGTCGATGCCCTGCCACCACAGGTGCGAGGGGTCGAAGTTCGCGCCGATCTGCTCGCCGTTCTTGCCCACCGCGTTCCGCAGCTTCAGCAGCGTGTCGTTGCTGTACACCACGAAGCCCGGGTGCATCTCGATGCAGAACTTGACGTTGTGCTCCTTGAGCAGCGCCGCCTGCTTGCGCCAGTAAGGGATCACCCGCTTCTGCCACTGCCACTCCAGGATGTCCCGGAACTCGTCCGGCCAGGCGCAGGTGACCCAGTTGGGGTTCTTCGCGTTGGGTCCGTCGCCCGGGCATCCGCTGAAGCCGTTCACGCACGGCACGCCCAGCATCGAGGCGAGCTTCACGGCGTTCACGAAAGCCTCGTGGTGCTCCTGGGCGATCGCCTTGTTCGGGTGCAACGGATTGCCGTGCACGCTGATGGCCGACAGCGTCAGCCCCCGCGACCCGATCTCCTTCATCAGCTTGTCGCGGGCGGCCTTGCTCTCCAGAAGCTTGGGAACGTCCAGGTGCGAGCTGCCGGGGTACGCGCCGGCTCCCAGCTCGACGGCCTCGATGCCTTCCGCCTTGACGATGTCCAGCGCCTCCGTGAGCGACTTGTCGCCGAACAGCGCGGTGAAAATCCCGATCTTCATCGATGGTCCTCCTTGTCAGGTTCGGCCCGATTCTGCACGATGCCGCCCTCGGATCGCCACAGGTTCACCGCAGCGCTTCCAGCGCCCGGCGGACGGCGTCGAAGTCCGGCAGCTCCAGGGGCGTCGGCGTCTGCTCCGAGTGCCGAACTACGCCCTCCTTGTCCACCACGAACACGGCCCTCGCGCTGCCCGGGCCGAGGCCGGCCAGGTCCGGCAGCAGAACGTCGTACGCTTTGGCCGTCTCCTTCTGGTAGTCGCTGAGCAGGGTGATCGAGATGCCGTTCTGCTTGGCCCACGCGTCCTGGGCGAACGGAGTGTCCGGGCTGATGCCGTACACCTCGGCGTCCAGCTCGGCGTAGGCGGAGAGCCCGGCGGACACGTCGCACAGCTCCTGCGTGCACACCCCGGTGAAGGCGGCCGGGAAGAACAGCAGCACGACGTTGCGTCGGCCGCGGCTGTCGGAGAGCCGGACGTCCTTCAGGCCGTCGGGGGTCATGGTCTTCAGGGCGAAGTCAGGGGCGATGGTTCCAGGACTCAGGGGCATGGTTCACCTCGTGCTCCCTTCTACCTTCTCGGGCTGGCGCGGCGACGGGACCGGACAGGATCGAGGCCGACCCGCGCGCGGATCGGGTATCTCCGAGCCATGCTGTGGGGAATCGACCTCGGAGGAACCAAGATCGAGGGCGCGGTCGTCGACCCGTCCGACGGCCGCATCCTCCTGCGACGCAGGATCGCCACGGAGCAGGAGGGCGGCTACGAGCACATCGTCCGACGGATCGGTCTGCTGGTGGCCGAGATGGAGCGCGAGACCGGCCGGCGCCGGCCGGCCCGCATCGGCATCGGCACGCCGGGCGCCTTCGATCCCCAGCTCCGGGCGATGAAGAACTGCAACACCACCTGCCTGAACGGCCGCAACCTGCCCGAGGACGTCCGCGCCGAGCTGGGCGTAGAGATCGAGATGGCCAACGACGCCAACTGCTTCGCGCTGGCCGAGGCCCTGCACGGCGCCGCCCGCGGCCGCGAGACGGTGTTCGGGGTGATCATGGGCACCGGGGTTGGGGGTGGCATCGTGGTTCACGGCAGGGTGCTCCAAGGCTGCCACGGCATCGCCGGCGAGTGGGGGCACAACGTCCTCCACGAGGGCGGCGAGCCCTGCTACTGCGGCAAGCGGGGCTGCGTGGAGAAGTACCTGAGCGGCCCGGGGGTCGAGCGCCAGTTCCACCAGCGGACCGGTCGCCGCCTCGCCTGTGCCGAGATCGCCGCCGCCGCGGAGTCGGGTGACCCTGACGCGCGCGCCGCGATCGACACGCTGTGCCAGGACTTCGGGCGGGCGCTGGCCGTCGTGATCGACATCCTGGACCCGCACGCGATCGTGCTCGGCGGAGGCGTGGGGAACATCGCGGACCTGTACACGCGCGGGCGCGATGCGGTGCTTCCGTGGCTGTTCAACCCCCGCCTGGACGCCCCGATCCTCCGGCCGATGCTCGGCGACAGCGCGGGGGTGCTGGGCGCCGCGCTGCTCGCGGCCTAGCCGGTTTTGGGCTAGAAAAAGAGAAAAGGCCCGTCTTGCGACGGGCCTCGATTTTGTATCCGGGCAGCGTGCTTATCTCCCAAACCCTTGCGGGCTTAGTACTTCCGCCGCTGAGGAGCTTAACTGCCGTGTTCGGGATGGGAACGGGTGTTTCCTCCTCGCCATGGCCACCCGAATAAACTCTCCGCGCCAAAGCGCTTTGAGAGCTGCACACCGATCTAGCGGGAACCGCACCGAGCCTCGAGAAGAGCTGCTGAAGCCCTCGGCCGATTAGTATCGCTTAGCTCAACGCATTGCTGCGCTTACACCTGCGACCTATCAACCCGGTAGTCTTCCGGGGGCCTTACTCGTAAGATGGGAGATCTCATCTTGGGGTGCGCTTGGCGCTTAGATGCTTTCAGCGCTTATCGCTGCCCGACGTGGCTACCCAGCGTGTGCTCCTGGCGGAACAACTGGTACACCAGAGGTCGGTTCGCTTCGGTCCTCTCGTACTAGAAGCGACTCCCCTCAAATCTCCTACGCGCGCAGTGGATAGGGACCGAACTGGCTCACGCCGTTCTGAACCCAGCTCGCGTGCCACTTTAATCCGTGAACTCCGGAACCCTTGGGACCTTGTCCAGCCCCAGGATGTGACGAGCCGACATCGAGGTGCCAAACCATGCCGTCGCTGTGAGCGCTCGGGCAAGATCAGCCTGTTATCCCCGGGGTAGCTTTTATCCGATGAACCCTGGCGTGCCCACGCACCACCAGAGGGTCACTTAACCCGACTTTCGTCCCTGCTCGACCTGTGTGTCTCGCAGTCAAGCGCACTCTATACTTATACGCTCGACGGCTGATTTCCAACCAGCCTGAGTGCACCTTTGGGCGCCTCCGTTACCTTTTAGGAGGCGACCGCCCCAGTCAAACTACCCGCCTAAGGTTGTCTCGTTACCCGATCAGGGCAACGGTTAGTTAATCAGATGTGGAAGGGTGGTGTTCCATTGGCGCCGAAGCTCCCACCTACGCTCTACATCCACACCCAATCAACAGCCTTAAGGTGTAGTAAAGCTCCACGGGGTCTTTCCGTCCTACTGCGCGTAGCCCGCATCTTCACGGGCACTACAATTTCACCGAGCCTCTCGTTGAGACAGTTCCCAAGTCGTTACGCCTTTCATGCGGGTCGGTATTTAGCCGACAAGGAATTTCGCTACCTTAGGACCGTTAGAGTTACGGCCGCCATTCACCAGGGCTTCACTTCAGTGCTTCGCTTTCGCTAACACCTCCGATTAACCTACTGGCATTGGGCAGGCGTCAGCCCCTATACGTCGGTTTTCACCTTCGCAGAGACCTGTGTTTTTGGTAAACAGTCGCCTGGGATGCTTCGCTGCGGCCCCTTGCGGGGCGCCCCTTATCCCGAAGTTACGGGGCCCGTTTGCCTAGTTCCTTAACGAGAGTTCTCTCGAACGCCTTAGTCTCCTCGACTCACCTACCTGTGTCGGTTTGCAGTACGGTCGAACGTGGCATTGCGACAGGGCTTTTCTAGGCCCCCCATCGTCCCAGTTCGTTCGCTCCGAAGAGCTCCCTTCCCCGAGGTCAACCTTTCCGCCGGTCTTTCAACCGGCCCAGCCTTCCTCTAGCCCGCAACGACCAACGGTGCGGGATGGAACTTTGAGAAGCGTCCCCCATGGCTGCCACGCCCGGGTCTGGAATGTCTACCAGATGTCCATCGGCTACGCCTTCCGGCCTCACCTTAGGGACCGCCTAACCTCCGTCTGACGAACATAGCCGGAGAAACCTTAGGTTTTCGGCGCACAGGATTCTCACCTGTGTTATCGCTACTCGTGCCTGCATTCTCACTCGAACGCGCTCCACCGGTGCTTCCGCTCCGGCTTCACTGCGCGCCCGACGCTCCCCTACCGATCGCCTTGCGGCGATCCCGAAGCTTCGGAGGTGTGTTTGAGCCCCCTTACATTGTCCGCGCGAGATCACATTCGGCCAGTAAGCTGTTACGCACTTTTTAAAGGATGGCTGCTTCCAAGCCAACCTCCTGGCTGTTTACGCGACCTCACATCGTTTCACACTTAACACACGCTTAGGGTCCTTAGCTGTCGGTCTGGGCTATTGCCCTTTTGACGACGGAGCTTAGCCTTCGCCGTCTCACTGCTGCGCTTATCGCCAGGTATTCGGAGTTTGATTGGGTTCGGTAAGTCGGTAAACCCCCTAGCCCATTCAGTGCTCTACCCCCTGGAGACAACGCGCAACGCTGCACCCAAATGCATTTCGGGGAGAACCAGCTATCTCTGCGTTCGATTGGCATTTCACCGGACTAACCACAGCTCGTCCCGAGACTTTTCAACGTCAATGGGTGCGGCCCTCCATGATGTGTTACCATCACTTCAGCCTGGCCATGGCTAGATCACGCAGTTTCGGGTCTGCTGACACCGACTTGTCGCCCTGTTCGGACTCGGTTTCCCTCCGGCTACGGCCCTGAAGGCCTTAACCTTGCCGGTGCCAACAACTCGCAGGCTCATTCTGCAAAAGGCACGCCATCACACTTGTACGGATTGCTCCGCACATGGTGCTCTGACTGTTTGTGGGTGGTGCGGTTTCAGGTTCTATTTCACTCCCCTCACCGGGGTTCTTTTCACCTTTCCCTCACGGTACTGGATGCACTATCGGTGACAGACTGTGTTTAGCCTTGCCCGGTGGTCCGGGCGGTTTCACGCGAAGTTCCTCGTGTTTCGCGCTACTCAGGGACCACCTGAACTTCGGTCTGGTTTTCGGAATACGGGGCTCTCACCCTCTGTGGCGGAACGTTCCAATTCGCTTCTCCTAACCATACCGTCGTCCTTTTCCCCATCCCTCGAACCCAACCGGAGGCCGGAGCCTCGGCTCGGTTCGGAGGACGGGGTGGTGGCCCTACAACCCCGACCGGCATGCCGGTCGGTTTGGGCTGGTCCGCTTTCGCTCGCCGCTACTTACGGAATCTCGTTCGATTTCTCTTCCTCGGGTTACTGAGATGTTTCAGTTCACCCGGTTCCCTTCCGCGCCCTATTTGATTCAGGCGTGGATAGCGGGGCGTTACCCCCGCTGGGTTTCCCCATTCGGAGACCCCAGGATCAACGCTTCTGTGCAGCTCCCCTGGGCGTATCGCCGCTTACGCGTCCTTCATCGGCAGTCTGTCCCTAGGCATTCACCACACACCCTCTCAAGCTTGTCGCAGCTTTCTCGAGTGCTCGATGCTGAATCCGCTAAATCGGTATGCAACTTTCAAAGAGCTCTGGCGCTGGCCACCCGCCGGGATCTCTCCCTTCGTTGGGCGGCGAGAGGAAATGATACCAGCCCGGTTGGGCGCTGTCAAGGGCCCGGGGCCCTTTTTTCAAAAATCTCCGACCGGAGGCTTCAGCCGATGCTCAGGCCCGCCTTGCGCCAGTCCGACAGGAACCTCTCGAGGCCCGCGTCGGTCAGCGGATGCCGGAACAGCGCCTCCAGAACGGCCATCGGCGCCGTAGCGATGTGAGCCCCCGCCGCCAGCGCCTCCACGATGTGCCGAGGGTGCCGCACCGAAGCCGCCAGCACCTGGCTGTCGAACCCGTACCGCTCGACCATCGCCACCGTCTCCGCCACCGCGGCCATGCCGTCCGTCGAAACGTCGTCCACCCGGCCCACGAAGTTGCTGATGAACGTCGCCCCCGCCTTGGCCGCCAGCAGCGCCTGGCTCACCGTGAACACCAGCGTCACGTTCGTCTTGATCCCCTCGTCGGTCAGCCGGCGCACCGTCGCCACCCCGGCGGGAGTCAGCGGGACCTTCACCACGATGTTGGGGTGCCACGAGGCGATCTCGCGCGCCTCCCGCAGCATCCCCTCGCGGTCGGTCGACACCACCTCCGCGCTGATCTCCCCCTCCGGCAGGATCTCGCAGATCTCCAGCACCGTCTCCTTGAACCCGCGGCCGGCCTTGGCGATCAGGCTCGGGTTCGTGGTGCATCCGTCCAGAATCCCCCATTCGGCCGCGCGGCGCACCTCGCCCACGTCGCCGGTGTCGATGAACAGCTTCATGGGCCGATTCTAACCCTCGGCTCCCAGCCCCCTAGGGCTTTCCGATCCGCTCCACCGGTATGCGGCGGAACCCCGGCGGGACCCGCTTCAGCGCCTCCTCGAGCGCCAGCGGCCCCGCCTCCACCACGTTGTCCCGCAGCTCCAGGTCCTTCGCCGTCAGGCCGTCGAGGTACACGATCCAGGACCCACCGAAGCAGGCGTTCCTCAAGACCGCGTTCCCCGCGGGATGGGCCAGGTCCTCGCCGCTCCTGAGCGCCCGGGCGAGCTCCGGATACCGGGTGCTGTACGGCGGCTCCAGAGGCCGCATGGCGTCCATCTTCTCCATGTAGCCCCACTCTCCGCCCCGCTGGAACAGGCCCTTGGCCCATCCCTTGCCTCTGGCGTCGAAGTGGATCGCCGGCTGGCAACCGAGGAACACGTTGTTCTCGACGCGGTTGTCGCGCCCTCCGCCGATCATCACTCCGATCCCCTTGGTCTCGAAGATGTTGCCGTACACCGTGGTTCCGCACAGGCAGTCGTCCAGGTAAACGCTCATCACCGAGGTGTAGTTGCCCTCCGTCGAGACGGTGGGGTTCACGTCCCGGAACCAGTTCCAGCGCACCACCGTTCCCCGCATGGTGGCGTCGCGGCCCGCGTAGAACGCCCCCGCGTCCCCGGTGTCCGTGCAGACCCTCTCCACCAGGTTCCGCTCGAACAGGTGGTCGTTCCCTCCCCACAGGATCGCGGTGTGCGGAAGGTCGTGCATGCGGTTGCCCGCGACGGTGTGCCCGACGCCCTGCACGAGCACCGCGGGACGGTAGGTCCGGCACCAGCGCGACACCCGGTGGATCTCGCATCCGCGCACGAAGTTCCTGCCGGGCGTCAGCTTCGCTCGGTCGCCGCCGTCCAGGATGACGCCGCCCTCGCCCAGGTCCGTCAGCTCGCAGCCCTCCACCCCGCACTCCTCGCCCTGGATCAGGACCCCGTTGCCGCCGAAGTTGCGGATCAGGCAGTCGGCCACCACCACCCTGCGACCCGATCGGACGGCCACCGCCGAGCTCCGGCCCACCTCCAGCGTGAGGCCCTCGATCCGGACGTCGCTGGCGCCGTCCACCTCGAACATCGGCCCCGGCAGCACGCTGGCGAGCACCTCGCCCGGCCTCGGCGACCGGTCGAGCATCGCGTACACTCGGCGGTTCTCGCGGTCGACCCAGTACTCGCCCGGCTGGTCGAGCGCCTCGAGCGCGTTCTCGAAGTAGTACCGGCGCCCCGCCTTGTAGCCGTAGCCGCTCCTCGGCGCCGCGGTGGTCACCTTTCCCGTGGCCGCGTCGAAGCCGGCGACCTGGTCGTGGGTCTCAGCCCAGTCGTGGACCCAGTAGCCGTAGACCCAGACGTCCTTCCAGCTCCGCCAGCCCTTGACGGCCGGGTCGGTGCAGACGAAGCCGTCCTCCGAGGCCTCGCCCGTGCGGAGCCAGCCGCCGTTCGGCGCGTCGGCGTTGGGGTAGCGCGCCAGCGTCATCGGCCGATCGCGGTGGAAGAGCTCCATGGCCTCGGGGTTGGCCCCCACGCCGAACCCGCGGTGCACCAGCCGGCCGGGATCCAGTCCGGCCGCGGCCAAGTCGGCGACCAGCACCTTCCCTTTGGCCGAGGGCCCGAGCCGAGCCACGACCTCCGGGTCGTTGGCGGTCCGCCACCGGTTCAGGGCGACCCCGCCCTGGAGTCGGGCCGATCGCTGCCTGGCCACGATGGCGAGGTTCGAATCCTCCGTGCCGAGGCGGATCGTCTCCAGCACCGCGTAGGTACCGGGAGCGACCTCGATGCGCGCGGGCTGGCCCGGCTTCCGGCCGTTTCGGACGGCTTCCACGGCCTCGGCGATCGTCCGGATGGGCGACGACCCGCCGACCTTGACCACGTAAGGCCCTTGGGTGACCGCCAGACCTGCTGCGAGAGCGACGAGCATGCCTCCTTGTTCGCCCGCCGAGGCTCCCGATCCTGCCTGCCCGGAGCCGAGCTCGCCCAAAATGCCGTCGTGGGTCCGTTGCACGACACCATCGTCGCGCCGATCACGGCCTACGGACGCGGCGCCGTCGCGATCGTCCGGGTCTCCGGTCCGGACGCGTTCGAGGTCGCGCGGCGCCTGTGCCCCGACTTCCCCGAGGCTCCCGAGAGCGGCCGGGCGCGCCACGTTCGCCTCGAGAACGGCGACGACGGCCTCCTGCTCGCGTTCGCGGAGGGCTCGGGTTACACGGGCGAGCGCTCGGTCGAGTTCCAGGTTCACGGCTCGACGGCGTCGGTCCAGACGCTGCTGGACGCCTGCCTGCGCCTGGGCTGCCGCCTCGCGGAGCCGGGCGAGTTCACGTTCCGCGCGTTCCTGAACGGACGGATGGACCTCACCCAGGCGGAGGCGGTCCGAGCCTTGGCCGAGGCCCAGACGGCGCTCCAGCTCCGCGAGGCCGGCCTGCGGCGCGACGGCGCCCTCCGACTCCGCGTCGCAGGCCTCCGCCGAAGCCTGCTGGAGCTGCTGGCCGAGGTGGAGGCCCGCATCGACTTCAGCGAGGAGATCGGCGATCTGGAACCCCAGGCGGTCGCCGGGCGCATCCGCGAGGTTCGGAGCGCTATCGCGGACCTCCAAGCGACGGCCGCTTCGGGGCGCGTCCTCCGGAGGGGCTTCCGCGTCGCGCTCGTCGGCGCGTCCAACGCCGGCAAGTCCTCCCTCTTGAACGCCCTGGCCGGCCGAGACCGCGCCATCGTGACCGACGTTCCCGGCACCACCAGGGACTTCATCGAGGAGCCGATCGACCTCGGAGGACTCCCCGTCGTGCTGATCGACACGGCGGGCCTGCGGCAGACCGACGACCCCGTGGAGCGCGAGGGGGTGAGGAGGACTCTCGAGGTGGCGGCCGCCGCCGACCTGGCCCTCGTGCTCCACCCGTGCGGCTGCCCAGAGCCGCCGCCCGAGCTGGGGCACCCCCCCTCGCGCCTGCTGGTCCGGACGAAGGCGGACCTCGCCCCTCCGGACGGGCCGGGCCTGGCGGTGTCCGCCGCGACGGGCGAGGGTCTGGACGAGCTCCGGGCGGCGATCCGCCGCGAGAGCGGCGTTCCCGACAGCCTCGGTCCGACCATCGAGCCGCGCCACGCGCCGCTGCTCGAGGCGGCCGATTCGGCGCTGGGTCTGGCGGAGCGCGCGCTGGCCGACGGCCTGACCACCGACCTGCTCGCCACCGCACTTCAGTCGGCCCTCCGCGAACTGGGACGGATCGACGGAAGCGAGGCCGACGCCGACCTGCTGGACGCCATCTTCTCCACCTTCTGCATCGGGAAGTGAGCACCGGGAACCCCGCACGCCGCGCAGAGGTTGTAGAATACAGACATCAAATGTCTTGATAACAGGAGACTAAGGATAAAAGATGCGATTTGACAAACTCACCCTCCGCGCCCAAGAGGCCTTCCAGAGCGCCCAAGCCTGGGCCGAGCGCATGAAGCACACCACG
>CALGMO010000022.1 GCA_937961665.1 uncultured Fimbriimonadaceae bacterium | reverse complement strand
GTCGGGGCCCGCGAGCGGGCCCCGACGATCCCCAAACCATGGCTGGCTTCGTCCTGACAGAGGAAGGCCCAACCGACGGGCGGGAGAACATGGCCCGGGACGCCGCACTGTTGGAGCGGGCCGAAGACGGCGAGCGACTCTGTCGCGTCTACCGTTGGACGGGTCCCTGTGTGAGCCTCGGCTACTGGCAGCGGCCAGAGCGAGACCTGTTGCCCGGCAACCCCGTTCCCTGGGTGGCCCGACCCACGGGCGGCAAGGCCGTGCTGCACGGGCACGACGTCACCGTGGGGCTCGCCTGGCCTCTGGCCGATCTGGCCGAGCCTGGAGAGGATCCCGCGACCCTCTCCCGCTCCGTGCGGAGGGTGTACCGGCGGGTGGTGGCTCCCTTGGTCGACGCGCTCCGATCGTGCGGTCTGCCGGCCGCCCTGGCCGAACAGACGCCCTTCGTCGCCTCCGCCGGCCGGACGGCCGACTGCTTCGCGCACGTCTCGCCCAACGACGTGGTGGACGAGCGGACCGGCCTGAAGGTCTGCGGGTGCGCCCTGAGGATCAGCCCCCGGGCCGTGATGGTGCAGGCGAGCATCCCGAACGGCCCGCCCTTGGTCGACCCCTCGCTCGTCTTCGAGAGGCCGGCGGTCTACTCCAGCCACCGGTGGGAGGACTTCCCGTTCGCCGAGAGGCTTCGCGAGGCCCTGGCGAGCCGGCTGGCCTGAGGGAGCGGTCTCGTCCGCGGCCGCTCCCCCGCCGTCACACCTTGCGGAAGATCAGCGTGGCGTTGTGCCCGCCGAAGCCGAAGGAGTTGGACATCGCCACGTTCACCTCGGCCTTCCGCGCGGCGTTCGGCACGTAGTCCAGGTCGCACTCCGGGTCCGGGGTCTCGTAGTTGATGGTCGGCGGGATGATTCCCTCCTCCATGGCCTTGAGGCAGGCGACGGCCTCCACCGCGCCCGCCGCGCCGAGCAGATGCCCGTGCATCGACTTGGTGCTGCTCACCGCGACCTTGTACGCCGCCTCGCCGAACACCTTCTTGATCGCCTCGGTCTCGCCCTTGTCGTTGTAGTAGGTCGAGGTTCCGTGGGCGTTGATGTAGTCCACGTCCTCCGGCCTCAACCCCGCGCTCTCGAGGGCCATGGCCATCGACCGGACGGCCCCCCGCGCCTCGGGATCGGGCTGGGTGATGTGGTAGGCGTCGCCGCTCAGGCCGTAGCCCGCCAGCTCGCCGTAGATCCGGGCTCCACGGGCCACGGCGTGCTCGTAGTCTTCCAGCACGAGCACTCCCGCTCCCTCTCCCATGACGAAGCCGTCGCGGTCCTTGTCGAAAGGCCGCGAGGCGTGCTCCGGGTCGTCGTTGCGCGTGCTCATGGCCCGGGCCGCGCAGAACGCCGCCAGCGAGATCGGGTTGACCGGGGCCTCGCTCCCGCCGGCGAGCATGACCTTGGCGTCACCTCGGAGGATGATGTGCGCGGCCTCTCCGATCGAGTGCGCGCCGGTGGCGCAGGCGGTCACGACGCAAAGGTTCGGTCCCCGGTACCCGTTCAGGATCGAGATGTAGCCCGACGCCATGTCCGGGATCATGTAGGGCACGAGGAACGGCGAGACCTTGCTCGGCCCGCCTTCCAGCATGCGCCTGTGCTGCTCGCCGAGGAAAGTCAGGCCTCCAATGCCGGAGCTGACCAGCACGCCGACGTCGAAGGACTCCTCCTCGGAGACCTTCAGCGCGGCGTCCTCAATGGCCATCGTGGCGGCCGCGACCGCCAGCGCGATGAACCGGTCGATCCGACGGGCCTCCTTCCGGTCCAGGTAGTCCTCGGCGTTGAATCCCTTGACCTCCGCCGCGATCTGCGTGGAGAACTCCGAGGGATCGAGGCACTCGATGCGCCCGATCCCGTTCTGGCCGGCCTTCAGCGCCTCCCAAGTGGGAGCGACGCCGATGCCCAGCGGAGTGACCGCGCCGAGACCCGTGACCACCACCCGGCCGGACGAGCGGCGAGGGGCGTTCATGCCTTCTGGCTGATGTACTTGACGGCGTCTCCGACCGTCTTGATGCTGTTGACGTCGTCGTCGGGGATGTCGATCCCGAACTCCTCCTCCAGCGCCATGGCGAGCTCCACGACGTCCAGAGAGTCCGCACCGAGGTCCTCTTGGAAGGAAGCGCTCTCCACGACCTCCTCCTCCTTGACGTTCAGGGCGTTGACGACGACTTTGCGAACGCGATCCAGAATTTCCTGAGACATGGATTGCACCTTCGAGAGCCGCCTCGTCCGGCATTCCGGCGGAACGGCCTGAACATTATGCACCAACCCCGGTGCGTCGGGCAAAACCGATGGTCACAGCGCCGCGACGCGGATCAGATCGCCGTCGGGGCAGGACGAGCCGCCGGACGTCGCCAGCTCGCCGTACACCACCCCTTCGCGAACCTCCATCGCAGCCACCGTGCAGACCCGGCGCGCGAGCTCCGACGGGCCGGCGAACCGAACCTCCAGGTAGTTGTCCGACAGTCCCGTCATCAGTCCTGTCTTCGCGCACTTTCCCTCCACCAGCACGCGCAGCTTCCTGCCGAGGAACCTTCGGGCCTGCTCCTCGCCCGTCCGCGCCGCGGTCTCCATCAGCAGCCTGCTCCTGCGCTGCTTCTCCTCGGCGGGCACCGCGTCACCCCAGACGTCCGCCTTCGTGCCCGGGCGGGGACTGAATCGGAAAACGTGCGCCTTCAGGAAGGAGGCTCTCTCGACGTTCCGCAGGCTCTCCTCGAAGCGCTCGGTCGTCTCCGTGGGGAAGCCCACCATCACGTCCGTGCTGACCAGCAGATCCGGCACCACCGCGCGCAGCAGGTCCAGCAGGTCCAGATACTCCTTCGACGTGTAGGGACGGTTCATGTCGCGCAGCACGCCGTCGCTGCCGCTCTGAAGCGGAAGGTGCAGGTGCGGCACCACCACGCCGGAGGCCATGAGGTTCATGAGCCGGAACGTGACGTGGCGCATCTCGATGCTGCTGATGCGGATCCTCTCCAGCCCCGGAGTGTCAGCCATGAGCTCCAGCAGGTCCTCGAAGTGCGGCCCTCCGCTGCCGGTGTCCGGCCCGTAGGCGCCGATCAGCACCCCGCTGAGCACGACCTCTTTGTAGCCCATCTCCACCAGGCGCTCCACCTCGCCGAGGATCTCCGCGGCGGGGCGGCTGACCATATGCGGCCGCGTGAACGGGATGGAGCAGTAGCTGCAGAAGACGTTGCAGCCCTCCTGAATCTTGATCGTGGCCCGGGTGCGCCCCTTCCACGCCGAGCCGAGGACCCTCTGCCTCCTCGGCCGGGGCTGCAGCCCGACGCCCAGCCCGGGGAACGCTCGCAGAACGTGCTCCAAGGTGCGCATCTTCTGGGGGTTCGGAACCAACAGATGCGCCTCGGGAAACTCCTTGCGGTCGTTGAGGGCCATCTGGGCCGCGCAGCCCGTGACCACGACCTTGGCACCCGGGTTCGAGCGCAGCGCTCGCCGCACGGTGTACCGGCTCTTGCCCTCGGCCACCGCCGTGACGCTGCACGTGTTCACCACGTAGACGTCGGCGGGAGACTCGAACGGAACGATCGCGAATCCGGCGTCCTCGAAGGACTCCAGAATGCGCTGGGTTTCGTACTGGTTCACCTTGCATCCGAGCGTGGTGAACGCGGCGCGGGGCATGGCCGAGTGTTTACCGTATGGTTCCGGACCGGCGCCGGGAGCTTCGGCCCCAGACGGGGCCGGAAGGCCCAGAGAATCCTGCCGGTTTCCTGCCGCATACTTCGTGCGATGCCGGCGACGACGGAACAGCGGGTCTGGTTCGGGCGGGGAGCGCTCCCCACGGCCCAGCGCGCCGCCCTGCTTCCCCTCTCCCTCCTCTACGCCGGCGGGTGGATGGCGTATCGGGCCGTGTACGCGCTCGGCCTGAAGCGTGCGGCGCGCCCCCACCGCCCGGTCGTCTGCGTCGGCAACCTGGTCGTCGGAGGGTCCGGCAAGTCCCCCGTCGCCCTGCACCTCGCCGATCTGCTGCGAGGGCTGGGACGGCGGGTCGTGGTGTCGTGCAGCGGCTATGGCTCGCCCCGTCAGCGGGGCGCGTCGTGGGCGCCGCCCGGGTCGCTGGATCCCGCCGAGTGGGGCGACGAGCCGGCCATGCTGCGGTGGCTGCGTCCCGAGTTGGAGATGGTCGTCGGCCGCGACAGGGTCGCCGCGGCCCGGCTCTGCGCCGAACGCGCCCCCGACGCCGTGCTGCTGCTGGACGACGGCTTCCAGCACCTCCGGCTGGCCAAGGACGTCTCGATCCTGCTGGACGACCCCAGTCCTCCCAACGCGCTCTGCCTTCCTGCCGGCCCCTACAGGGAACCCAGGATCTGCCGCAGGCTGGCCAATCTGGTGCTGCCGGGCCGGTTCTGGGTGGAGCCGGGCCCGCTCTCGTTCCTGGATCCGACCGCCGAAGCGCCGGTCGAACCGCCGAAGGAGGCAGCGATGCTCTGTGCGCTCGGCCGTCCCGACCGGTTCGAGCGGTCCCTCGCCGCGGCCGGCGTGCGGCTCTCCGCGGCCGTTGTTCGCGGGGACCACGACCCGCTCCTCGCGGGTAACCTGCTGGACGGAGTGCCGCCCGGATCCACGGTCGTCACGTCCGCCAAGGACTGGGTGAAGATCCGCCGTCGTCGGGACCTGGATCGATTCCGCTGGGTGGTCGCGCTCGTGCAGCCACGAATCGAGCCGGCGGACGACTTCCGGCGGTGGCTGGCCGACCGAATCGATGAAGTGGAAGCCGAACAAGATCGCCACGCGACTGGGTAGCTGGGCCTTCGTGCGGGCCCAGCGTTGGTGCGTCGCCGCGAGCCCGGAGCGGGCGGCCGCCGCAGGCGAGCGCATCGGAAGGCTGGCGTTCCGTCTCTCGAAGAAGCACCGCCTGCGCGCGCTGTCGAACCTCGCCCTGGCCTTCCCCGAGCTTTCCGAGGAGGAGCGAAGGCGGCTGGCGGTGCGCGTGTTCGAGCACTTCGGGCGCAACGCGGCCGATTTCCTCCGAACCGAGCTCCGGACCGACCAGGAGGTGCTGGACACCACCACGGTGGCCGGCCGCGAGCATCTGGACGGGGCGTTCGCCCTCGGCCGCGGCGTCTTGGTCGTGACGGCGCACCTCGGCAACTGGGAGCGCGGAGCGCACTGGTTCTCGGCGTCCGGATTCCCCATGAGCGTCGTCGCCAGGGACGCCAACGACTCCGAACTGAACTACCTGGTGCTCCGGATGAGGCGCCACTCCGGAGCGGAGGTGATCCCGCGCGGCAACGCCGCCCGGCCGATCCTGTCCAAGCTCAAAGCGAACGGCGTGGTCGCCATCCTCCCCGACCAGAACTCCTCCGAGGCGTTCGTGCCGTTCTTCGGGGTGCCGGCGGGCACCGCGCTCGGCCCAGCCGTGCTGCACCTCCGAACCGGCGCTCCGCTTGTTCCTTTGGCGTGCGTGTCCACCGGCGTTGGCCGCCTCCACATCGAGATTCTCCCGGCCCGCTCGTACGATCGGGCCAGCGGAGTCAAGCCGGAGGAGATCATGGCCGACCTCAATCGCGACCTCGAGTCCCTGATCCGGCGATGGCCGGATCAGTATCTTTGGCTCCACGACCGATGGAAGAGCGCCCGAAAGAGGGGATGGATCGCAACGGGCCGAGGTTCCTGATCGTCCGGTTCTCGGCGATCGGAGACTGCGTGATGGCGCTCCCGGTGGCCTCGCGGCTGAGGCGGTCGGTGCCAGGCGCGGTGATCGACTGGGTGGTCGACCGGCGCTGCGCCGACGTGATCGACACCGAGCGGCTCGTCGACTGCTTGGAGGCGTTCGACAGCCGGCAGGAGAAACGCAGCCGGTGGACCCCCTGGGGCCTGGCTCGACAGTGGCGCTTCTACCGCAGGCTCCGAGACCGCCGGTACGACTTCGGCATCGACCTCCAGGGCCACTCGAAGACCGCCCTGTGCCTATGGTGCGCGAGGCCCCAGCGCAGAGTCGCCGCCCGCTTCACCGACCGGCTCGCGAGGTCTTTGAACCCCGTCCATCCGTGGCCCCACCGCGCCGAGCACGTCGTCGATCAGAACCTGGAGACTCTCGGCTACCTCGGCTTCGCCACCGGAGATCCGACGCCGATCCTGCCGGACCTCTCCCGCGAACGCGAGGAGCTGCGGAGCCGGCTGCCAGAGCGCCCCCTGGTCACCATCGCCGTCGGGGCGGGCCATCCGAAGAAGGTCGTTCCCATCGAAAGGTGGCGGGGCGTCGGGGAGCTTCTGCTGCGGGAGGGCTTCGCCGTGGCGTTCCTCGGCGGGCCCGGCGACCCCCATCCGGACCTCCCGGAGGCCATCGACTGGGTGGGCGAGCTGCCCCTTCGCCGCACGATGGCGGCCGTCTCGCTCTCCGCCCTGCATCTGAGCGGCGACACGGGCACGGCGCACATCGCCTCGGCGCTGGGCGTGCCCACGGTGACGGTCTTCGGACACATGCCGCCCGAGCAGTTCCGGCCGTACTGGGGGCACGGCGTGGTGCTTGCGATCGGCAAGGATGCGAGCCTCGTGCCCCAGAGCGCGATCTTCGCCGCGACGATGCAGCGTTGGAGGGAGCTGCGTGGCTAGGTTCCTGATCAGCCGGCTCAGCGCGCTCGGCGACGTCGTGTGCTCGCTGCCCGCTGCCGGAGCCCTCAAGGCCGGGCACCCGGGATGCACGGTGGTCTGGGTGTGCGATCCGCGCTTCTCGGCGATCCCGCGCCTCTGCGCCCACGTGGACGAGGTGATCGAGGCCCGCCCCGGCCTCGCGCCCCGAACCTGGCCTCAGCCCGAGGGCGAGTTCGACGCGGCCCTCGACCTGCAGGGCCTGGCCAAGAGCGCGCTGGCGGTCTGGCGCTGCAGGGCCCGGCTGAAGCTGGGCTACCACTGGCAGAGGGAGGGCGCCTGGCTGGCGTCGCAGCCGGTGACGCCGGACCCGACCTCGTGGCACATCGTGGACCAGTACGTGGACGTGGCCCGCGCAGCGGGAGGCGTCGCGCACGAGGCCGACTTCGGCCTGCGCCCGGCGCCGTCCGACCAAGCGACGATCGACGCGGTCCTCCAAGAGGCCGGCGTGGGGGCGCCGTTCGTGGTTCTGAACCCCGGCGCGGCCTGGGCCAGCAAGCGGTGGCCTCCGTCGCACGCGGCCCGGCTGATCGACATCCTGGCCGACAGCGGAGTGCGGACCGTGCTGATCGGCGGCCGGGCCGAGGCCGACCGGGAGTCCGTGCGCTCCGTGCTGGCGGAGAGCCGGGCCGGCGCGACCGACCTGTGCGGCCGAACCTCGCTGGGGGAGCTGGTCGCGCTGATCGCCGCCTGCTCGGCGCACGTCGGCGGCGACACGGGCAGCACGCACATCGCGGCCGCCCTGGGGGTGCCCGCCATCGGCCTCTACTCCATCACCCGTCCCCGCCGGAGCTGCCCCTACGGCCAGATCGAGCGGTGTTTCCACGAGCCGGAGGGTCTGGATCGCATCGACCCGGCGGCGGTAGCATCAAGGGTCCTCGAGGCGATTCCGTGAGTCTGATGACGTGGGAAGAGGCGCTCCGATTGCGCCAGGGCCGCAGGCTCGTGTTCACCAACGGCGTGTTCGACCTGTTGCACGTGGGCCATCTGCGCCTGCTGCGGGCAGCCCGCGAGCTCGGCGACCTGCTGATCGTGGGCCTGAACGACGACGACTCGGTGCGCAGGCTGGCGAAGGGTCCGAACCGGCCCGTCAACCCGCTGGAGGATCGCGCGGAGTTGCTCGCCGCCCTGCGCCCGGTGGATGGCGTCGTGCCGTTCTCCGAGGACACGCCCGGCCGCCTCATCGCCTTCCTTCAGCCGGAGGTGCACGTGAAGGGCGGCGACTACCGCGAGGAGGACCTTCCGGAGGCCCCGATCGTCCGCGCCTACGGCGGGGAGGTCGTGATCTTCCCCACGGTGGCCGGCCGCTCGACGACCGCCATGCTGCGGAGGGCCGGATTGGAGTGAGGGCGTTCGACGACGATCCCTCCCTTCGGTGGCTGTTCGTCTTCACCCACCCCGACGACGAGCTGGGTCTCTGCGCCTGGATCCATCGGCTGGTGCGGGGCGGCGCGAGCGTCGACGTCTGCTGGGTCCACGACACCCCGGTCCGCCGGGCCGAGGCCGTGGCCAACGCCGGCGAGCTGGGGCTCTTAGAGGATCGTCTGCACTTCCTTGGCGGGAGCGACGGAAGGATCGCGGAGGAGATGCCCGCCTTGTGGCCGAGGCTGCGGGAGGTGGTGCGGAAGGCGCGGCCGGACCGGGTGGCGACCATCGCCTTCGAACAGGGCCACCTGGACCACGACGCCACCAACCTCTTGGTCCATCGGTCGTACGACGGCCCGATCTTCGAGTACCCGATGTACCACCCCTACACCCGCCGCATCCAGACCCTGAACCGCTTCGCCGACCCGAGCGGCGAGGAGGTTCTCCCGCTGAGCGACGAGGAGTGCAGGCTCAAGAAGCGCCTAGCCCGCCGGTACCCCAGCCAGAACATCTACTCCGTGCTGCTCTGGTACCACGTCTACCGGTGGCTCATCCTGAGTCCGGTCCACCTCTGCCGAACCGAGAGGATGCGGCTCAAGTCGTGGGGCGACTACCTGACCCCGAACCTGCCCCCGCGGGTGCGCGCCGAAGTGCTCCGCAGCCCCGCCTGGGCGCGCTGGAGCCGGGCGGCCGAGGCCTTCCTGAGCCTCCCCGACGTCCCCTGAACGTCCGAAGGGGCCGCTGGTAAACTCTGCCTCCGATGCCGGAACGCTCCAAGCGACTCGACTCCATCCCTCCGTACCTCTTCGCCGAAATCTCCAGGGTCAAGGCGGAGGCGATCGCCTCCGGCGCCGACGTGATCGACCTCGGCATCGGAGACCCCGATCTGCCGACCCCGGCGCCGGTCGTCGAGGCGTTGGCCAAGGCCGCGCACAACCCCGCGACCCATCGCTACGACGAGACCCCGTTCGGCTGGGTGTCGTTCATCCAGGCGGCGGCGGACTGGTACGAGCGCGAGTTCGGCGTCCGCGTCGACCCGAACGGCGAAGCCGTGCAGCTGATCGGCAGCAAGGAGGGCCTGGCCCACCTCGCCTACGCCTACCTGGATCCGGGCGACGTGGCGATCGTGCCCAACCCCGGCTACACGGTGTACAAGGTCAACTCGCTGATGGCCGGAGGAGACGTCTACGAGACGCCGCTCCGGGAGGAGAACGGCTTTCTGCCGAAGCTGGAAGACATCCCCAGCGAGGTCGCGCGGAAGGCGAAGCTGTTCTACGTCTGCTACCCGCACAACCCCACCGGGGCGGTGGCCACGCCGGAGTTCTACGCCGATCTCGTTCGCTTCTGCCGGGATCACGACATCCTGCTCGTGAACGACATGGCCTACGCCACCGTCAGCTACGAGGGCTTCCGCAACCCGACGGTGCTGCAGGTTCCCGGCGCGAAGGAGGTGTCGATCGAGTTCCACAGCCTCAGCAAGATGTTCAACATGACCGGGTGGCGCCTCGGGTTCGCCCTGGGGAACCGCGACGCGGTCGCTACGCTCGCGAAGTTCAAGTCGAACATCGACAGCAAGCAGTTCCCGGCGATCGCCGAGGCCGGCGCCGAGGCCCTTCGCAACGTGGACAACTCCGCGTCGCTGGCCGTGTTCCAGAAGCGGCGGGACTACCTGTGCGACGGCCTGAACGCGATCGGCTGGCCGGTGCGCAAGCCCAAGGCGACCTTCTACGTCTGGGCTCGCGTGCCGGTCGAGGGCATGACGAGCGCCGAGTTCTGCAAGGCCCTGCTGGAGCGCGCGCACGTTCTCACGATCCCCGGAAACGGGTACGGCACGGAGGGCGAGGGCTACCTGCGGATGTCGCTGACGCTACTGGGAGACCGCGAGGGCGAGCGCTTCCAAGAGGCCGTCCGCCGCATCCAGGCCTCGGGACTGCTCGGGTGACCTTCGAAGAGGCCGTCGCGTACGTCTCCGGCCTGGCCCCCCGCGGCTGGCGCCTCGGGCTGGATCGGATGCGCGAGTTCGCCCGCCGGGCCGGGCTCGATAGCGCCCTCGGGCCGCACCCCAGGTTCGTCCACGTGGCTGGCACGAACGGCAAGGGCTCCGTGACGGCCTACGTGGAGTCCATCCTCCACGAGGCGGGCGAACGGGTCGGCTCCTACTACAGCCCGTTCGTGTACGACATTCGGGAGCGCATCCAGGTGAACCGGAGGCTGATCCCCCGCGAGGAGTTCGCCGCCCTGGTCGAGCGGCTCCGGCCCGTGGCGGAGTCGTTCGACGGCGGCGAGTACGGTCCGATCAGCGAGTTCGAGTTCAAGACCGCCATGGGGTTCGCCCACTGGGCCGACCGAGGCTGCTCCTGGGTGGCCCTCGAGGTGGGGCTGGGCGGGCGCCTGGACGCGACGAACATCGTCGACCCGGCGGCCGCCGTGGTGGTGTCGATCGGCCTCGACCATGTGGACATCCTCGGTGGAACGCTGGAGTCCATCGCCTTCGAGAAGGCCGGCGTGGCCAAGGCCGGCCGCCCTCTGATCGTCGGCGATCTGCCTCGGCCCGCCCTGGAGGTGGTTCTCCGGCAGGCCGAGACCGTCGGCTGCCCGGTGTGGGTCTTCGGGCGCGAGATCCGGCTGGTGGAGGACGACGGCCAGTGGACCGTGAGCGTGCCGGGACGGACCGTCGAGGGGCTGACGCCGGGCATGGAGGGCGAGGCCCAGCCGCACAACCTGGCGCTGGCGGTCGCCGCTCTCGTGGCCGGCGGAGCCACTCTCACAGACGAGGCGATCCGGCTGGGAGCGGCCACCACCCAGCTCCCCGGCCGGTTCGAGCGCAGGCAGGTCGCCGGAAGGACGGTGGTGCTGGATGGCGCGCACAACGCCGAGGCCGCGCGCGTCCTAGCCCGGTCTCTGCTCCGGGCCTTCCCCGGCCTTCCGATGCCGATGGTGGCGGGTGCCGTGCGGGGCCACGATCCGGTTGGCGTGTTCCGAGAGCTGGCCCCAAGCGTCGACCGGGTGTTCGCGGCGCCGATGGCCTTCTCGCGCGCGCTGTCGCCCCGGGAGGTGGCCGAGGCCGCGGATCGCGCCGGCATCCGCGCCGAGCCGTGCCCGACCGTCGCCCACGCCGTGCGCCGGGCAATGGACGCCGCCCCGCCGGGTTTGCCGGTGCTGGTCGCGGGCAGCTTCTACCTCTTGGGCGAAGCCGTCCGCGCTTTGGCCCCGCTGTAGGCCGGCCCCGAGGCAAGGTCGCCTTGGGTTCGGTCCGGTGCTGCGAAGCTTGCGAGACTTTGGCCCAATCGACGAGGCATGGACCGATTTCTGCTATATACTCGTCTATGGACGATGCGGTCCCCAGCCTGTGGTCCTTCTTGAGGCAACGCCGGGAGAAGCATGGGTTCCACGGAGGCGGGTGCCCATCACCCGAACCTCCGAGAGGTGAAACGATGAGGAAATTGATTGGAATCGGAGGGCTCGGCGCCCTGTTTGCGGCCGCCTTCGCGACCACTGCGATGCTCTCGACCACGTTCGACCCGAGCTGCAGCCTGCAGGTCTCGAACTGGGGCCCCTGCGGCTTCGTCGGGAAGGGCGACCTCCAGACCCCTTGGGGCTGGAACAACGCCACGATGAACGCCAACGCCTCGGGAGTGACGTTCGTGTACTCGCAGGAGGGGCACTGGCAGTACGACTGCGAGTGGTGGACGGGTCCGGCCAACAACCGCAAGTACCACCGCACCACCCACCATCTCGGCACGACGATCAACGCCGCCGTCGACAGCGAGGTCCGTAGAGGCAGCGGCATCCAGAACGTCAACGGCTTCAAGCTGGTCGGCGGGCCGTACTCCGCTGGTGGCGGAGGCGACATGCCGGCTGAGATTGCCGACGGCGCTCCGTGCCCCGGCAACGCGGGGAACGGTGCGACCGTGGTGGCGGGATCCCAGATCGGTGAGGGCACCGTGGAGGCGCTGTACGGCCAGTACCCCGGCATGGACGACGTCCTGCTCTGGCCCATCGAGCCCTGAGGGCGGCTGAAGAGACAGGAGGCCTGAGGGCCTCTCGGCGCGACGCCGGGGGGCCCTTCGTCTCCGATCGGCCCCTCGGGCTCCCCGCGGCGCGGATTGGTGGTCGGTGGGAGCTCGAGGGCGACCCCATCAGCCGCCTCTGGAAGTGCGCCGAGCCTAGGTGCCGTCGCATGGACCACCAGCGTCGATCGCGGCGGCCGCGGGACAGGAGCGCCGAACCCACAGGCAACGGGCTTCCGAGCTGCTTCCGGAACGCGGATTGGACAAGGAACGATGCGCGGAGTTCTCGGCAAGGTTTGCCTCGTCAGCGTCTTCTCCGGCCTCTTTGTGGCCGCGGTGCTCGGTTTCGCCCATCTGATGGACCTCCGCCTGCCGTGCGGCGGCGGGTCCGGGTGCGACCTCGTCGCCACCCATCCCTCCTCGCGCCTGTTCGGGGTGCCGATCGCCTTGTTCGGCGTTGCCGTCTACGCCGCACTGTTGGGTCTCGCGGCGAGACCCGCCGTGAGCCGCCGCGGCTCGCTGCTCTTCCTGGCCTTGTCCGGCGCCGGCACCTTGGTGAGCGCGGGTCTGCTGCTGTACTCCCGCTTCGGCATCCAGGCGACCTGCCTCTGGTGCGTGGCTTCGGGGGTGGCGATGGCGGTAGCGTTCGCGACCGGCCTGGTGCTCGTGCGGAGGGACGGCGTCCTTCCGGGCGCAAGCCCGGCCTTCTCCTGGGCTCTCGGCGCGCTGACGGCGATCGGCCTCGGAGTGCAATCCGCCCTTCTGTTGGGCCGGGCGTTCCAACCTCCCATCCCCGCGGAAACCCTCCGACGGTGGACCGTCGACGATCTGGCCCGCCCCCCGAAGACGCTGGGCCGGCGGGACGCGCCGCTCGCCATCGTGGAGTTCGGCGATCTCTCCTGCCCGGCCTGCCGGGCCGTCCACGCGGACCTCGTCGCTTACCAGCGCTCCAACCCGAACGGAGTTCGGCTGGCGTTCCGGCACTACCCGCTCCACCAGATCCGCGGGCACGAGTGGAGCAGGCTTGCGGCGGCGATCTCCGAGTTGGCCGGCGAGAAGGGGCGGTTCTGGGAGTTCGTGGACGCCGTCTACGGTGCGCAGGGGCCGCTCACCCGCGAGGTCCTCGCGCGCGCCTCCTCGGCTGTGGGTCTGGAGCCGATCGTCGTGACGTCTCGGCTCAGGAATCCGGAGGACCCGGCCTGGCTGCGCGTGCAGAGGGACCTGGATCTGGCCGATCGCCTCGGCGTGCGGTCCACCCCGACCTTCGTCGTGTTCCTCCGGGACCGCCCGCCCGTCTCCGCGAGCGCGCGCAGCCTTGAGCGCCTGCTGAGTTCGCCCGCGGTGCGGCAGGAGCTGGCCCGCGTGCGAAGGTGAGTCCGTCGCTACGGACCGGCAGGAAGCGACCGGGCGGATGGACGGTGCCGGCACGGGGCCGAGAGACCGGATCCTCCGGCGGTTCGGCCCTAGTTCCGTCCCGCCGATCCGCAAGGCCGCGCCGAGATGCCCGCTGCGGAACGGCTCGCAGGCCCAACCGCCCCCGAGACGAGATGCCGACCGGCGGGCTCCCGCAAGACGCTGTCTCTCGCTCTTGCCCGGCGCTCCGCTAGACGGGCGGCGACTCGGGCTCCGAGTCAACGAGCATCGCGTGCATCAGGTCGCACCGGAGGACGATTCCTGCCAGCACGCCGTCGTCGATCACCGGCAGGATCGTCAGCCCACGGGAGAGCATCAGGTGGAAAGCCTCGCCGATCTCCGTGTCGGCCGGCGCCACGATCGGCTCCGGGGTACCGAACCGATGGGCCGGCAGATAGGCGATGCCGGCTAGGGAGCCTGCGGCGGAGGCGGCCCGGCACACGTCGCCCTCCGTCACCACCGCGGTCGGAACGCGGTTGGGGTCGAGCACCACGAGCGCCGGAAACTGGTAGAGGTCCATCTTGTCCACGGCGTCGCGCACCGTGCTCTGGGCGTCGAGCGTCGGGATGTGGGCGTGCAGCACCTCGCGCAGGGTCATCGCCCGGAGTCTACACGGTTATAATCCGCTCCATGCGGGCGGACATCGCCATCATCGGCGGGACGGGCGTCGGCAACAGGCTGGAGCTGCTCGGCGGCCGACCCTTCGCCCTCCCCACGCCGTTCGGTCTCGTCCGAGGCCGCCTCGTGCCTTGGAAGGGCGTTCCGATCGCTCTCATCCACCGCCACGGCTTCGGGCACCGCGTACCTCCCCACCGGATCGCCTTCCGAGCGATGGCCTGGGGCATGGCCCGCCTCGGTGTGAGGGCCTGCTTCGCCACCGCGGCCGTCGGCAGCCTGCGGCCCGAGCTCCCCGCCGGTTCCGTGGCCGTCTGCACCGATTTCCTGGATCTGACCGGTCGGAACCTCACGCTCTTCGAGTCCGCCGTGCGCCACACGGACTTCTCCGAGCCGATGGGCGAAACCCCCACGCGGCTTCTGAAGGAGGCCTGCGCGGGCATGGACCTGCGGGTTCCCGAGCGCTGCGTGTACGTCGGAATGAACGGCCCGCGCTACGAAACCCCGGCCGAGGTGCGGATGCTGGCCAAGCTGGGTGGCGACGTCGTCGGCATGACGGCCTCCTCCGAGGCCATCGCCTGTCGGGAGGCCGGCGTGGACTACGGCTGCCTGGCGCTGGTGGCGAACTTGGGCACCGGGCTTTCCGAATCGACTCTCAGCCACCGGGAGGTGGAGGAGACGGTGGCTCGGGTCTCGGGCACGGCCCTCGCCGCCGTCTTGGAGGCCGCAGAGGCCCTCGCGCTGCGATGAGCGTCCCGCGACGATCCTTCGCCCTGGCGTTGGCCCTCCAGCCCGGAGTCGGCGGTCGGACTGTGTCGCGCATCCTGGCCCGCAACGACCTGCTGGGCGTCACGCCGGAGGAGTTCCTGGGCCTGTCCGCCGAGGCCCTGCGCGAGGAATACCGCCTCCCGCGGGCCGTCGCGGAGCGCCTGGCCGCCAAGGGCCGCGCCATCTTGGATGAAAGCTGGGAGATGGAGCAGACCCTCGACCGCCGCGGCGTATCGTGGGTCTGTCTGGCCGACGTGCACTACCCGCGGGCGGTCGAGGCCTTCGACCCCGATCCCCCGGGCGCGCTGTTCCTGTACGGCAACACGAGACTGCTCTCGGTGCCGACGTTCGCGGTGATGGCCTCGCGCGGCGGAGGTCCCCGCACGCTCGACCGGATCGAGGCCCTGACCCAGGAAGGCGTCCTGGCCTCGGAGGTCGTCGTCTCCGGACACGATCGCCCGGAATATCAGCGCGCCGCGATCGTCCCGCTCCGCTGGGGCGCCCCGAGAATCCTCGTGTTGGACCGGGGCCTGTTCCGCGCGCTGGGCGACGAACTGGATCAGGAGCCGTTCGCCGGGGCGCGCCTCTGGAGGTACAAGTTCGACCCCCTGACCGATCTGGTGGTCTCTCCCGTCAAGCCCAGGGCCGGCTTCGTGGGCGTCAGCAACCAGGTGCGGGACCGGCTCGTGGCCGCCCTAGCCTCGAGGGTGGACTTCGCGCACCTGGCGCCCGGCGGAACGATGGAGGGGATCGCGAGGGCCGCCCTGCGCGTGGGCAAGCCCGTCCGCGTGCCGCCGGACGCGCCGGAGTTCGACAAGCTGGCCG
>CALGMO010000021.1 GCA_937961665.1 uncultured Fimbriimonadaceae bacterium | reverse complement strand
TGATCACGTTCTGACCGTCCGTCGTTCGCATGCGGACGCGGAAGCCGTGGGTCTTCTTCTTGTGCCGGTTGTTGGGCTGGTACGTCCTCTTCATCGGTCACCTGGTCCTTACGAGCAGGAGAGTGTACCTTGCGCGGGCCGCCCCGGGCCGGGGTCCTCACGCCGGAACCGGAAACCGCTCCAGCCGGGCTCGCATCTCCCCCACCACCTCGGCCTCGATCAGGATGCCGTCCTCGCGGTACTCCACGGCCAGAACGCGCCCGAAGTCGTAGCACTCCTGCACCAGCGCGCTCTGGGAATAGGGGACGAGGGCCCGCACCCGACCCAGCAGCCCGCGGACCTGGTTCAGGATCGCGTCCAGCAGCCGGTCCAAGCCCTCTCCCGTCTTGGCGCTGATCGCGACCGAACCCGGGAAGTCCTCGAGCATTCCCTCGAGCCAGGCGCGCTCCGGCATGCGGTCGATCTTGTTGAACACCACGATGCCCGGCTTGTCCCCCACGCCGAGGGCCGAAAGCGTCTCCTCGACCGCCTCCAGCTGCACCTCCCAGCTGGGGTGGCTGGCGTCCACGATCTTCAGCACGAAGTCGGCCAGCACCACCTCCTCGAGCGTGGATCGGAACGCGGCGACGAGGTGCGTCGGCAGGTTGCGGATGAAGCCGACCGTGTCCGTGAGGAACAGGCCGTAGCCGTCCGGCAGGTCGATCTTCCGCGTGGTGGGGTCCAAGGTGGCGAACGGCATCGCGTCGGCCAGCAGGTCCGTGCCGGCGAGACGGTTCATCAGCGTGGACTTCCCCGCCGAGGTGTAACCCACCAGGCAGGCGAACGGGAACGGGTGGCGCCTGCGGCCTTGGCGCTGCTGCTCGCGCACGCGGCCGACCTCCTCGATCTCCTGCCTCAGGCGCGCGATGCGGTCGCGCACGAGCCGGCGGTCGGTCTCGAGCTTGGTCTCGCCGGGCCCGCGCAGGCCGATGCCGCCCTTCTGCCGCTCGAACTTCGTGTAGACGCTCATCAGCTTGGGCAGCATGTAGGTCAGCTGGGCCAGCTCCACCTGCAGCATCCCTTCCTTCGTCCGGGCGCGGCGGGCGAAGATGTCCAGGATCAGCTGCGTGCGGTCCACCACGCGCCGGCCGACGGCGTCCTCGAGGTTCCTTTGCTGCACGCCGGTCAGCTCCCCGTCGACGATGACCACGTCGGCGGCGGTCTCCGCGACCAGGGCCTTCAGCTCCTCGACCTTGCCCTTTCCGACGAACGTGGCCTTGTTCGGCTTGGGCAGGCGCTGGCGGAGCGTGGCGACCGGCTCGACGAGCGCGGCCTCGCAGAGGCCTGCGAGCTCCTCTTCGACGTAGGCGTCCTCCTCGTCGTCCTCGTTGACGAAGACGAGCACCGCGCGCTCCATCGGTTCGGAGGTGTCCAAGCCCACGCCCGCATTATGGCCCGCCCCGCTTGGGTTCGCCGGGAGCCCGCGGAACCTTTCCCGCCCCGTGCGGCGTCTTCCTTGGTGTAGGCCTCCGAAAAATCCCCAAAAAGACGGGGTAAAGATCCGGGAAACTGGCCTATATTATAAGTAGTCTGTCCGCGAGGTGAGACTCGAAGCGAAAGAAGCTCGCCGGTAGAACGTGAGACAAGACGAAACAGACGAGCGGCAAGCTCGGAAGAAGGCCCGCGTGACGGGTAGGCGCCCATGGGCGCACACGGAGCATGGGGCACGCGATGGGATCGTGTGCCCCGCCCGCTTTTATCGACTAAGTCTGGCGGCCATCCCTCTCGCTGATAAACGCTACGAGGCGGTTCAGCGCGCGGCCATCGGGTTGAAGAGGGCGAGCCAGGCGCTGTTCACCAGCGCGTGCGCCACGGCGCCCGGCATGATCCGGCCCGTCCTCAGATAGGCGTATCCGTAGAACGCCCCGGCCAGCGCGGAGAACGCCACGTACAGGCCGGGCTGACCGAACTTGTGATGGACCGCGCCGAACGCCGCCGAGGCGATCGCAAGGGCGGCCCACGGCGAACCGAGCGTCCTCGCGAGCAGGTTCTGCAAGAGGCCGCGGAACAGCGCCTCTTCCACGAGCGCCACGCCGAAGTACATCCCGATCGGCAGCAGCGGATAAACCAGCCAGGCGGGCTGGTGGAACTCGGTCTGGTGCAGCGTGAACGCCAGCCCGGTCCGAACGAAGCCCGTGGCCAGCGCCAGCGGCAGGGCCACCGCGACGTACAGACCGAACACGCGCAGACCCAGCCGGAAATCCTCCCGGGTGAAGAACAGCCGGAACTGGAAGCCCTCGAGGCGCCGCACCACCAGGATCGCCCAGAAGACGGCCGCTGCGGCGAGCAGCGTGTCGAGCTTCACCTGGTCGCGGCCCTCGGGGAGCGGCACGGTCGGCAGGTCGATCCACCGGAGCTGGATCGGCAGCCACGCCGCAAGAACCAGGGACCAATCCAGCGCCAAGAGAGTCGGCCGCCGGAGAGCGCCGCCGGCGGCTTGGACCCTGCGGCCGGCGAGAGCCAGCGCGGCGGGTACGTGCAGGTAGAGCGCGAGCGCCGCGGCCTCGCCCAGAGCGAACCGGCCGGCCACGGCCGAGCCCAGCGCGTAGAGGACGCTCAGCGACGCCGGACAGAGAAAGGCGAGCAACGGTCGCCGATCGACCCGCTGCGACCACCAGGCCACCGCCTGCTCCGAGCCCATCGGCAGCGCGAACCCGACCGCGGCGGCGAGCAGCGGCAGCATCCCGAACACCTGGCCCGCGCCCGCGGCGGAGCCTGGGCGGAAAGGCCAGTACACCGCCAGGTAGGCGGACAGCGCGAGCGCGCCGACGAGCGAGACGAACGCCGTCTCCGGACTGGGCCGGACGCGGGGGGAGGGCATCGGTGCCGATTATGGCGTCAACGGGTATCGTCTGCCGCGTGTTCGCGTCGTTCGAAGGTCCGGAGGGTGCGGGAAAGACCACGCTGATCCGCGGTCTCGACGCCCGGCTGAGGGCGCGCGGGGTGCGGACGCTCGTCACTCGGGAGCCCGGAGCGGCCCTCGGCGGACGCATCCGCTCGCTGCTGCTCGAGGGATCCGGCATGGACCACAAAGCCGAGCTGTTCCTCTTTCTGGCCGACCGCGCCGAGCACGCCGCGACGGTCCTGCGGCCCGCCCTCGCCGAGGGACGCGTCGTGCTGTGCGACCGCCATGCGGACTCGACGGTGGTCTACCAAGGCTACGGCCGCGGCCTGAGCGTCGACCAGCTGCGCGCCTGGAACCTGTTCGCCACGGACGGGCTGACGCCGGACCTCACCTTCCTGCTGGACCTCCCCCCGGAGATCGGCTTGGCCCGCTTGAGCGACAAGGACCGACTGGACCGGGAGCCGCTGGAGTTCCACCGGAGGATCCGAGAGGGGTTCCTCGCCGAGGCCCGCCGCGAACCGCACCGGTGGGTGGTCCTCGACGCCACCCAGCCGCCCGAGAGGGTGCTGGAACAAGCTTGGCAGCCGATCCTCGACCGGCTGCCTCGCGACTGATCGGCGGGCCGTGTGCTAGGCCGCGGCCGCCAGCCTGTTCTTCATGGACTTCGGCGCCAGGCCGTCGGGTTCCAGCACCACCAGCAGCTGGTCGCCGGTCTTGCCGATGCCCCGGATGAACCCGTCGTCCTTGGAGTCCAAGATCGCGGACTTCTCCTCGATCGCGTCCTCGGACAGCGAGACGATGCCCTCGACGCGGTCCACGCTGAGCGCGCACCGGCCGTCCTGGGTGAGCACCACGACGAAGTTCTGGCTGTCGCCCTGCTGGGGAAGCTCGAACCGGAGCCGCGCGTCGATCACCGGGATCGTCGATCCGCGCATCTCGAACACGCCGAGCATCACCTTGGGAGTCTTCGGCAGGCGCGTCACCTCCTGCCGAGGGAGGATCCTCTCCACGCTCTCGATCGGCATCGCGTACCGCTCGTCGCCCAGCCGAAACACCACGTACTTGCTTTCCGCCATCGCGCTCACCCTTCACCATGGGTATGCCCAGCCAGCCGCCGGACCATCCCCGCAAATGCGCGGGACCAAGCCCGGAACCGGGCATAATGCGGGCATCGTGGCACTCGGCGCACTGCTCCTGCCCATCGCCCTCGCGCAACCCGCCTCGGGCGACGCCGCCGTCCAGCGGCTGGACCGCTACCTGAAGGCCGCCCCCGCGTTCAGCGTGGACCTCGAGGCCACGATGGAAGGCTACCCCGGCAGCGGCACCGGATCGCTGATCTACACCAAGAACCGGCGGCTGCTGTTCCGCATGAAGTGGGGACCCAGCGACTACACCTTCGCGGCCGGGCCCTGGGGCGCGCTCGAGCTGGAGAAGGCCACCCGCAACTACGCCGAGTACCCGCCCGCCCCGGACGGTCTCCCCTACCCCGACTCGGCCATCTCGCGCACCGCCAACATCGGCCTCCCGAGCTACCTTCTGGCCCGGAGCATCGCCGAGGCGATCCCTTCGGACGGCAAGCCGGCAAAGTTCATCGGCCGCGAGAGGATCGGCGCCGTGGCGGTCGACCACGTGCAGTCCTCCGCCAGCAACCCGATGGGCACCGCCATCGCTGACCTGTGGATCGACGACCAGGGCCGGCTCCTGCGCTACCGGATGGAGGTGCGGTCCATGATGGGCACCAAGCGCAGCGAGACGCGCTTCTCGAACTGGAGGGTGCTGACCACGGTGCCCGAGACCACCTTCCGGCCCAGAATCCCGAGCGGCTACACCCCGGTGTCGTTCGAGCGCGATCCGATCCCCGTGCAGATCGGCCAGAAGCTTCCTCAGCTCCAGCTGACCGGCCCGGACGGCAAGGCCGTCGGCTTCGACAGGCTGAAGGGCTCCCGAGGCCTGCTGCTGGTGGTGGTGCGCGGAGCCTGCGAGCCCTCGCGGCGGATGCTGAAGGCGCTCGCCACGACCCTGGGAGGCCTGCCGGCCAAGGGCGTGAACGTCGCGTACGTGTCCTTCGACGGCAAGCCGGTCGCGGGCCTGCCCGTGCACACGGCCGCGGCGGAGACCATCGAGAAGCGGCTCGGAATCCCCGGAACCCCGTTCCTGATGCTCGTTCGGGCGGACGGCGTGGTGCGGTGGCTGTACTTCGGATCGAATCCCGACAATCCCGAGGAGCCGCGGGCCACGCTCGAGAGCCTGGCTCCCCTCGATCGCTGACCGGCGGGATGCCATACTCTGGGCCGTGGAAACCATCCGTGGCAAGATGGACGCCTCGGGCCGCCGCGTGGCGATCGTCGTCAGCCGCTGGAACGAGCTGATCACCCGCACCCTGCTGGAGGGAGCGCTGGACGAGCTGGAGCGGCTCGGGGCGCCCGAGGTCGAGGTCGTGCACGTGCCGGGCACCTGGGAGATCCCCGCCGCGGCGAAGGCCCTGCTGGACCGCGCCGAGCGCCGCCCGGACGCCATCGTGGCCCTCGGGTGCATCCTGCAGGGGGAAACTCCGCACGCCGGGCTGCTCGCCTCCGACGTCGGCTCGGCGCTGATGGGGCTGCAGACCTCTTCCGGCGTGCCGATCGCTTGGGGCGTGCTCACGCCGAACACCCCGGAGCAGGCCCTCGACCGGTCGGGCCTCAAGCACGGCCACAAGGGTCGCGAGGCCGCGCAGGCGGCCGTCGAGATGATCTCCGTCGTGGAGCAGGTCCGCCGAGGCTAGCCCCGGAACGCCTCGCGGAGCGCCTCGAGCGCCGGGGCCAGGTCCTCGGGCCACTCCAGCCTGCACTCCAGGCTGACCCGCCCGTCGTACCCGACCTCGCGCAGGCGGCGGACGACGGCCGCGATCGCAGCGTCGCCCCGCTTGGGCCAGGACCTGCACGGGAAGTTGGCCCAATGGGCGTGGATCGGCGCCCAGGGAATCTGATCCTCGAGGAACCGCCGCGACGGCCGTTCGGCGTCCGGTTCCATCCGTCGCCACAGGTGCAGCAGGTGGTACGAGTCCAGGCAGTACCCCAGACCCCGCTCCCGCAGAGCCCTCGCGAGGCGCCCCTGGTCGTTCCCCACGTCGCACTCGTCGGCGTTCAGCGGCTCGGGGGCGATCCTCACCCCGTGGGGCTCCGCCATCGCCTGCAGCTCGGCCGCGACCTCGACGAACGCCCGCTCCGCGTCCTCCACCGACCAACCGGCGGGCGCGCGCCTCGCGCCTCCGCTCCCGAGCACCATCGTGTCGGCACCGAGGAGGGCGGCCCGCGCGATGGTGCGCCGGGCGGCCGAACGCCAGTCCGTTTCCTCCGGGCCGTACAGGCGCACGCCTCCGCCGAAGAACAGGTTGGTGGCCTCCGCCCGCGCCGAGGCCCGGCACGACTCCAGGCTCTCCGGGTCGAGGTCGGCGAGCGGCGCGGCGGCGACCTCGACGTACTCGAAGCCCGCCCCGATCGCGTCCGCGGACCTCTCCAGCGGGCAGCAGACCCCGAACCTCACGTCAGACCTCCACGCCGACGGCCCGGAGCGTGTGGCGAACGTTCCGCAGGTGGTGCTCCAGGCTGAACAGACGGTCCAGCTCCTCGGTGGAGAGCAGCCGCCTCACGTCCGCGTCGTTCTCCACGCACTCGCGGAAGTCCTTCCCTTCCCACGCCAGCGCGGCGTTGCGCTGGGCGACCTTGTAGGCGTCGGCCCGGGCCATCCCCTTGCCGACCAGAGCCACCATCAGGTGCTCGCTGAACACCAGGTCTCCCATCTTGCGGAGGTTCCTCGCCATGTTCTCCCGGTGCACCTGCAGGCCGGAGAGGATGCGCGCCAGCCGGTTCAGCATGAAGTCCGCCACGTGGCAGCTGTCGGGCAGGATCACGCGCTCGAGCGAGGAGTTGGTCAGGTCGCGCTCGTGCCAGGTGGCGACGGTCTCGAGCATCGCGTGCGCGTTGGCGCGCAGAAGGCGCGACAGGCCGCAGACCGTCTCGCTGTTCCA
>CALGMO010000020.1 GCA_937961665.1 uncultured Fimbriimonadaceae bacterium | reverse complement strand
CCCGCTGTTCGCGTGGAAGCCCCTGCCGTACGTCTCGCCCGAGCGGAACCGGAGGAGGCTCGACGATCCCGGCTTGAGCGACAGGAAGTAGGGGTAGTTGATCGCGACCTGGTTGTTGTTGATGCTGAAGAAGTCCTCCGTGACCAACACCGGGCTGTACACGCTGAGCTGGTAGAGGGGAACCTTCATCACGCGCGTGTCCGCGACGAAGATCTCCGCGCGCTGGAACTGGAGCTCCTTCTTGGGGAACACCACGACGCTCTCGGCCCGGACCGTGCTGGTCGCGACGCTGAGGTCCTGGAACGTGAACGCCTCCGGGCTGACCCGCTCGCTCGGCTCGCTCAGCCCGCCGGAGCGGAGCTCGGCGATGCCGTAGCGGGTGCGCGTCCGGTTCTCGAAAGCGAACGAGAGCCCCCGCGGCGCCAGAGCGCGCTCCTGGACCGGGTACTCGGCGGTGAGGAACGCCTTGCGCGAAAGCAGCCGAACCACGACCTCGTCGGCCTGCGCCGAGGCCTTGCCGATCCTCACCAGGGCCTTGCGCGCCCTCACGGAGTACTCGCCGACGTCGTACTGGATGTCGTCCGCCTCGACCCGGATGTCGCGGTACTGGAACGTCGCGCCGCGGTTCGGGGCGGCCGCGGCCAACGTGCGGAGGTCCACGTTGTACAGCACGCCGCCGGGCGACGAGAGCCGGGCGTACTCCGACGCGGCCGCGAGCATGCTGCGGTCCGCCACGAACTCGAACTCGAGCGTGCTCACCGCTCCCACGCTCACCGCGCTGGCGGTGATCTTGGCCACTCCGGGGATGTTGCTGGCGACCAGCACGGCGCGCGCCTTGCCGCCGTAGACGAGCACCGTGTCCTCCCGGAACGAGCCGAGGCTGGTGGAGAACGCCACGGGCACGCCGTCCCGGACGAACTCGCCCGACGAGTCGCGCACCTCCGCCGTGATGGTGACGGTGCTGCGGCCGTCGGCGACCGACAGCGACGGGCTGGCGGTCAGGCGCAGAGTGCCGCTCTGGCCGAGCGCCGCGAGCGGCAGGCCCAAGGCGAACGCGGCCCCGATCGCGCGGAGGATCGCACGCATGCTGAACGGCATTTTACGCCATCCGCGGCGGCCCTCTAGCCCCCGGCGTCCGGCGGGGACCAAGAAAGGAAAGGGCGGGCCATGCGAGTGGCCCGCCCGCGCAGAGGTCTGACCTGTCCTTGGTCGACGCGAGCTACGGAACGAGGAACTCCGATCCGAAGCTGAACACGTACCGCTCGCCCGTGTACTGGTCCGGCTTGGGGCCGGGCTTGTCGGCGATGTTCCGGACGCCGACGCGCCAGTACAGGCGGGTTGCGCCGGCGAACAGACCCGTGACGGGCACGCCGTCCACGGAGAGCGTCGCAGGCGAGAGCTTGTTGTCGATGAACTTCGCCACCGTGATGGTGCGGCTCTTGGGGAACAGCAGAGAGTCGCTGATCTGGACCACGTACTCGCAGGTGATTCCGCCGAACGTCGGCGCCGCCTGGAACGTGAACGTGACCGAGGCCGGGTTGTTCACGGTGCTTCCCGCGGCCGGCGAGACCGTCACGGGAACGGCGAACGGAGTCGCGGTGCCCTTCGCGCCCACCTTCGACGAGCCGAAGTAGCAGTAGGTCGAGTCGGTGTCGGCGCCCGGGACGTCGATCGACAGCAGCTTGTAGATCAGCTTGACCTGGTAGCGGTACGGCCGCCCGGAGACGAGGCCGGGAACGTCCTCCGCCTCCTCCACCTCACGGTCGGTGACGTCACAGGACCGGCCGCCGACCGTCTGAATGTTCTGGTACTCGAGCGTGCGCACGTCCGCCGTGTCGAGCGCGAAGATCTGGTTGCCCGGCACCACGAGCACCGGCGAGGTCGTGACGTCGTCTCGCCAGATCTGCCACTCGTCGCGGATCTCGTTGCCCTTGGTCAGCAGGTCCGGGGTCCAGCTCAGCTTGACGGCCGGCTGTCCGCCCACGCCCTCGTTGGTGGCCTCGGCGACGAAGTCCGACACGAGCGCGCTGTTGCTGGCGCGGCCCTGGCCGAGCAGCACGAGGGCGAGGCCGAGCACCGCGGCGACGGTGAGCAGGCCGCTGTTGGGGCTGCGGGGTGCGGCCTTCTTGACCTGCACGCCGCCGCTGGCGGAGAACTTGTCGCTGACCTGCTTGGGCGTGAAGATCACGCGGACCTTGTCGCCCGGCTGCAGGCCTCGGGTGGTGCGCACCAGCTTGATCGTGGAGCTGTCCGGTTCGACCTCGCTGACGATGCCGATGCCGACCTGCTCGCGGCCGCGCAGAACGATCACCTCCTGACCCACGGCGAAGCCGCTCCGGGAGCCCTGGTTGACCAGCGCCTGATCGGTCGTCGTGTTGAGGATCGTGCCGCGCGGGAGGTCCTTGGAGATGATCTCCGTGACGCCCTGCGTGGCGCCAATCGCCAGCGCGTCGGCGAGAAGGGTCTCCTCGCCGGTGTCGGGCGGCCGGACCGTGGAGCTCGCCACGAACGAAGCGCCGTTGACCGCGAGGCCGGAGGCCACGTCCGTGACCACCACCCGCAGAATGACGTCCGCACGCTTGCCCTTGCCGTCGTTGACGATGCGCCAGTTCAGAATGTCGCCCGACACGAGGTTCGAGGCGCCGATCTCCTGCCCCAGCCGGATCAGGCTGATGCGCTGCGTGACCGGCGGCTGAAGGTTGAGCGTGATCAGAGCGCGGTTGACCGTCTCCGCCGGAATGATCTCGTAGCGGCCGGTCTTGCCCAGCTCGCTGCGGAACGCCTCCGCGGCCGTGGCCCCGAGGTTCTCCGGACCCTTGCCGCTGGCGTTGTTGAACTCCAGCACGGCCCAGGTCGGGTTGCTCTGGATCTGGGCTTCGGCTCGCTGAGCCGCTACCACCGAAAGAGCCGGGATCAGAAGTGCGGCCAGCGCCGTCCGGCCGATGCGCCTGCCGATCGAAAGTTGATTGAACCGCCTCACAATGACGCGTCCTCCTTAGTCAGTCCTCTGCTTCGCCTGGGTTCCATCCAAGCATCCTCAAGCCGAGGCCGCGCGGAGTACCGCCCCGCAACGCTGTCCCCTCGTCCCAAGGTGCTTGCACGATACCCGATTTCACCGCGCGCAACGGAATTCGAAGGACAAAGACCGACAAATCCCGCCCGCAAGGCCACCGCAGTATAGCACGCGCCCCTCCGCTCACAGGACGCTGGCGAACTCCCGCGAGGCCAGCTCGGCTACAAACGCTTGGACGTCCGACTCCGGACGGTTCGTTCGGATGACCGCGTCCGCGAACGGGATCTTGGCGCGCGTCGGCAGCTGCGTCGCCATCAGGCGGCGCGCCTTCTCCTTCGAACCGAGGCGCTGCGCGAGCCTCCGGAGCTGCTCCTCCGGCCCGCAGGTCACCACCCAAACGCGGTCGAAGCGGCCCTGCAGGCAGGCCTCGACGAGCAACGGCACCTCGACGAACTGGGCCTGGAGCTGGTCCAGCCTCTCAAGGATCCGGGGGTGGGTGATCCGGTTCAGCGTCCGCCGGAAGTCCGGGTCCAGCGTCAGGCGGTCTCGCACCTGCCGACGGGAGACGGGAGCCTCGCAACCCAAGGCCAGAGCCAGGGCGCGCTGGATCGGCTCCTCCTCGAACACCTCGCGCGCGGCGTCGTCGGCGTTCGCCACGGCGTATCCGAGCCCGCGCAGGTAGCCGCACACGGTGGACTTGCCCTCGCAGATCCCACCGGTGATCGCGATCCTTCTCTTGGGTGCCTGCGCAGCCATGGCTCGGAGTTCGAAGGACGGAGCGGCGGAGTCCGGTGCCCGGGCCTCCGCCGCTCGAAGTCCGCGCGTGGCGCGGACGCTCAGGCCTCGTCGTCGGAGGAGTCCTCGGCGGGCTCCGCGGCGGCGTCGGTCTCCGTGTCCTCGTCGTCGGCGTCGTCCGCGACGGGCCTCAGCGAGACCTTCAGGCCGCGCAGGCGCTCCGCGATGGTGGCGCCGGTTCCGGAGAACGTCCGGCGGCTGGCCAGCTCCTCGTCGATCTCGTCCTCGTCGGTCCTGCGGCCGCGGCCCTTGGCGCCGGGACGCCGCTTGCCCCGCTTGCGGTCGTCGTCGTCGAAGGACCCGCCGCCCTCGGAGCCGGTGCGCTGCACGCCGCCCTCGCCGAGCGCCTGCCGAACGCTCAGCACCATCCTGCGCTCGTCGGGTCGAAGGTCGATCACGACCACGTCGACCGTGTCGCCCTCGTTCACCACGTCCTGCGGATGGCGCACGCGCCGGGCCGACAGCTCGGAGACCGGGATGAACGCCTCGGCGCCCTCCGGAAGCCGGACGAACGAGCCGTTGGGCACGTTGCGGCCGATGGTGCAGGTGAACTTCTGGCCGATGCGGTAGTTCTCGCGAACCAGCTTCCACGGGTCGGGCAGAACGTCGCGGTAGCTCAGGCTGATCTTGTTGGTGTCGGGGTCCAGCCGAAGGACCTTGACCTCGATCTCCTGACCCTCCTTCAGCACGTCCTTCGGATGGTTGATGCGCATCCAGCTCATCTCGCTGATGTGCAGCAACCCGTCGACCCCTCCGAGGTCCACGAACGCGCCGTAGTCGGTCAGCCGTCGGACGACGCCCTTGAGCACCGCGCCGACGTGCACGTCCTGGAACAGCCTCTCCCGGGCCTCGTTGCGCTTCTCCTCCTCCGCCAGGCGGTTGGAGAGCACCACCTTGCGGCGGTCGCGGTCGATCTCGAGGATCTTGAAGTCGAGCGACTCGCCCACGAACCGGTCGATGTTCCGCAGACGGCCGTTGCCCACGTGCGAGCCGGGCACGAAACCGCGCACGCCGACGTCCACCACCAGGCCGCCCTTCACGCGGTCCACGACCAGGGCCTTCACCGTGCGGTTCTCGCGATGGGCGCGCTCGATGTCGTCCCAGACCAGCTCGAAGTCGGCCATCTTCTTCGAGACGACCGCCCCCTCGGAGGCACCCTCGGGCTTGACGACGACGACCTTGATCACGTCGCCGACCTGGACCTGCTCGAGGGCGGCCTGCGGGTCGCCCTGGGCCAGCTCGCTCAGCGGCACGACGCCCTCCAGCTTGGTGCCGAGGTCGACGAACACGCGGTCGGCCTCGACCTGCACCACGCGGGCTTCGACCGTGTCGCCCTTGGAGAGCCGCCGCATGCCCTCGCCCGGCTCCTGCTGCTCGAGCTTGCGCATCTCCTCCTCGAAGAGAGCCTTGCCCTCCTCGGGGGTCTCCTCGACGGTCGTCTGGACCGGTGCGTCGGCCGATGGGAGATCCTCCGGCGCGGCCGGGGTCTCGGACTGGTTGACGCCCGTCGCCGTGGCCTCTTCCGGCTCGGGGATGGGCGGGATCTTGTCGTCGTTCATCATGATGAGTGCTCGCAAGGGGCGTCGGTGCGCCCGTTCAAGGGTCACTTTACCCGATTTCGACGCGTGCAAGGCCTGTCCGCGCGGACGTTCGGAAGGTCCTACCTCCGATGCATCCAGGGTGCCGCCTCGGCGTACAGAGCCCGGTACCTTTCGTAGGCTCGGGAATATTCCGTGCCGCTCGGCTCCACCCGGCCCCGCAGGCGCACGACCTCCGCGCAAGCCGCCTGCACGGTGGGCCAGACGCCGACCGAGACGCCGCCCAGGATCGCCGCGCCGTAGGCCGGACCCTCGTCGTGCTCGAGGGTGACGCAGGGCTTGCCGAACAAGTCCGCCAGCAGGCCCAGCCAGAAGGCGCTCTTGGCTCCTCCGCCGGTCACGCGCACCTCGTCGGCCTCGGCGCCCAGTCGGCGGAGGAGGCCCATGCAGTCCAGCAGGGCGAAGCTGATGCCCTCGAACACCGCCCGGCTCATCTCGCGGCGCGAGTGCGCCAAGGTCAGTCCCGCGAACGCGGCGGTGGCGAAGGGGTCGTTGTAGGGGCAGCGCTCGCCGGTGAGGTAGGGAAGGAACGTCACCCCGCCGGCGCCGGGCTCCGCCTCCGACGCCTCCCTCGCCAGATCTTCATAGGTCGCGCCGGCGCCCAGCGTGTCGCGGTACCACCGCAGGGCGCCGCCGCAGCTCAGCACCACGCCCATCGCGTGCCAGGCGCCGTTCGCGTGGCAGAACATCTGGGCCACGCCCTCCGGGTCCCGGTTCGGCGCCGAGAGCGCGGAGAACACCACACCCGACGTGCCCAGGCTGGCGCTGACCACGCCCGGCGACACCGCGCCGGTGCCGACCGCCCCGGCGGCCTGGTCCCCTCCGCCGCCCGCCACCGGGATGCCGGCGCGCAAAAACCCGCCCGGAGCGGTCTTCGAGGGCGCCTCGAAGCTCTCGACCGCCGGCGGGAAGAGCGCCGGATCCAGGTCCAGCGCGGCCAGCATCTCCTGCGACCACCGCCGGCGGGCCACGTCGAACAGGCCCACGCCGCTGGCGTCGCTCACCTCGGTGAACTTCTCGCCGGTCAGGCGGAAGCGGATGTAGTCCTTGGGCAGCAGGATGCTGCGGGTGCGGGCGAAGGCCTCCGGCTCGTGCTTGCGCAGCCACACGATCTTCGGGGCTTGGAAGCCGGTCACGGGCGGGTTGCCGGTGATCTCCCGCACGCGCTCGGGCCCGACGATCCGGTCGATGTCCGCGCACTCCTCGGCGGTCCTCTGGTCGTTCCACAGGATCGCCGGGCGGATCACCCGGTCCCGCTCGTCCAGGAACACCGATCCGTGCATCTGGCCGGAGAGCCCGACGGCGTCCACGTCCGTCGCGCCGATCTGCCTCAGGCAGCTCAGGACGCCCTGCCACCAGTGCTCCGGATCCTGCTCGGACCACATCGGCCTCGGCGTCGAGATCGGGTACTCCGCCGAGGCCTGGGCCAGGACGGCCCCGGTGTCGTCGATGAGCACCGCCTTGGTGCCGGAAGTCCCGACATCGATGCCCAGCAGCCTCGCCATGCGCCGAGTATGGCACGGCGAACGGGTGGGATCAGTGTTCCTGGGTGAGCTGCGTACGGGAGGCGTGCGCCGCGGCGGCGTTGGGCGCGGCCGGGATCGGCGGCCCCTCGCGCACCGCGTTGCCCAGCTCCTTGAGCGGGACGGAGGCCAGGCCCATGCGCTCCACCGTTCGCCCGACGCTCCAGTAGTCCGTGGAGGTCATCGTGCCCGCCAGGTGGATCATCGCTTCGATCGTGGGGCACGGGCAGCCGTAGTGCCGGCCGAGCGAGGCCATTGGCACGAGGGTGGCGGGCACCTCCTCGACCAGGTACGGGTGGGAGAGCCGATGGGGCGCCTTGATCCCGTAGTAGCCCTCGTTGGCGCGCATCGCCTCGAACAGGTCGCTGCCCACGGCACCGTAGGCCACCGCCAGCCACTCCCGCGCCGAGCGGGTGCCGAACCCGAGGTGCCGCGCCAGCTCGGTCCGCTCCCGGTCGATGCGCTCCAGCACGTTGGCCACCGACTTCGACACGCCGTCGATGTAGAACTCGAACTCTCCCCGGCTGGATTCGATCCGGGCCGCGTTGAGCGCCATGATCGCCGGGTGGAAAACGCTGCCCGTGTTGCCCAGGCTGGTGTGCATCACGGTCTCCGCCGGCAGGAACTCGGGATACGCCTGCGACAGGCGGGCCGTCAGCTCCGTGGTCCGCGCCGCTGGGATGGCCGCAACGGGCACGCCGTTCTTCACGCGGCTGATGCGAACCTGGCCGGGGTTGGTGACCTGCGAGGCGTACAGGACCGTCTGCGACTCCGCGACCACCGGGCTGGAGGAGCAGCCCGCCGCCATCGCCGCGTGCCAGAAGGCGAGCGCTCCGCCCGTCTTGCCGGGACTGAGCAGCACCCGGTGGTGATCCCGGAGGTAGGGCGCGCAGTGCCGTCCGAAGTCCTCGTGCGAGCAGCAGGGGATGCACACGATCGCGAAGTCGGCGAAGTCCAGCGCCTCGCCCAGGTGCGTCGTGGCCAGGGCGATCGGTCCCCGCCCCTGGGGCAGGTCGGGCCGGTCCGAGACGACCTGCACCGCCCGGGCCGCCTCGACCGGCTGGATGCGCGCCGGGTCGCGGTCGTAGAGCGCGACCTCGAACCCCTTGAGAGCGAGGTGCCCGGCGAACGCCATGCCGACGTTTCCCGCCCCCAGCACGGCGAACCTCGGCTGGTCGCCCCGTCTTGCCGCCTTCCGCGTCATCGATGCACCTCCTCGGCTGGTCGCCTGGTTCATTGTAGCCCCTCGGCCGGCGGCCGGCGACAGTAGAATGCTCGCCATGCGAAGGGCCGTGGTCGACGTGGGATCGAACTCCGTGCTGCTCGTGGTCGCCGAGCTCTGCGAGGACGGCCGCTGGCGCGCGGTGTACGAGTCCAGCGAGGTCACCGGCCTGGGGGAGGGAACCAAGGCCACCGGCCTGCTGGGCGAGGAGGGCATGGCGAGGACCCTGGCGGCCCTGCGCTCCTGCTTCGCCATGGCGAGGGAGCTGGGATCGGAGCCGCCGATCGCCGCGGCGACCATGGCGGCGCGCATCGCCCGCAACGCCGACGAGTTCCTCCGGCGCGCCCGGGAACAGGGAACCCCGGTGATCGTTCTCTCGGGAGAGGACGAGGCCGAACTCGGCTTCCGGGCGGTCGCCGACGACCCGCTCTTCGCGTCCGAGCCCCGGCTGTCGATCGTCGACCCCGGCGGACAGAGCACGGAGATCGTGGTCGCCGAGCGGGGGCCGGAGGGCCACAGGCCCGTCTACCGCCGCAGCTTCCCCGTGGGCACGCTGGGCCTGCGGTCCGGCCCGATTCCGAGTCCGGCCCCGCCGATTCCGGAGCGGCTCGCGGCGATGGAGGAGGTCGACCGCCAGTTCGAGGCCGGCGGCGTGCCTCCGGCCGAGGGTCTGTGCGTGGTGCTGGGCGCGACGGGCACGAATCTGATCACGATGCGCGAGCGGATGGAGGTCTGGCAGCCCGAGCGGGTGCACGGCGCCTGGCTGGAGTACGAGGAGGTCAGCCGCTGGTTCGAGCGCCTCTGCGACCTGGACGACGAGGGCCGGGCCGCACTTCCGGGCCTCGAGCGCGGGCGGGAGCGCTCCATCCACCTGGGGGCGCTGATCCTCGAGAGGGCGCTCTTCGCGCTGCGCGTCGCGCGGTGCCGAGTCAGCGTGCGGGGGTGGCGGCACTCGCTGCTGGAGCGTGGGTTAACCGATTGACCCGAGCGGGGCCGGAAGGTATAGTCCGCCCATGGCCCAGTACCCGTTCCAGAACCCGGACCTGCCCCTGAAGGACCGCGTCGCGGACCTCCTGTCCCGCCTCACCCTCGAGGAGAAGGTGGGGCAGATGATCGACGACTCCAGGGCAATCGAGCGGCTCGGGATTCCGTCGTACCACTGGTGGAACGAGGCGCTGCACGGCGTCGGAAGGGCGGGAAGGGCCACCGTCTTCCCGCAGGCCATCACCATGGCGGCATCGTGGAACCCGGCCCTGATCGGTCGGATTGCCCAGGCGATCTCGGACGAGGCCCGGGCCAAGCACCACGCGGCGGCCCGCCAGGGCAACCGCCAGATCTACACCGGGCTCACCTACTGGTCTCCCAACATCAACATCTTCCGGGATCCCCGCTGGGGAAGGGGTCAGGAGACGTACGGCGAGGACCCGGTGCTGACGGCCGAGTGCGGCAAGGCGTTCGTCCGCGGCCTGCAGGGCGACCATCCGCAGTACCTCAAGCTGGTTGCCACGCCGAAGCACTTCGCCGTGCACAGCGGCCCCGAGGTCGGCCGCTCCTCGTTCGACGTGCATCCCTCGGCCAAGGACCTGTGGGAGACCTACCTGCCGGCGTTCGAGGAGTGCGTGCGCGAGGCCGGCGCCAAGAGCGTGATGGGGGCCTACAACCGGCTGTACGGCGAGCCGTGCAACGCCAACCGCCGGCTGCTCACCGAAATCCTGCGCGAGACGTGGGGCTTCGACGGCTACGTGGTCTCCGACTGCTGGGCCATCGAGAACATCGTGAAGCACCACAAGACGGCACGGACGCTCGCCGAGGCCGCCGCGCAGTCCGTCAAGGCCGGATGCGACCTCTCCTGCGGGTGCGCCTTCACGGCGCTGCGGGAGGCGGTGGAGCAGGGCCTGATCACCGAGGAGGAGGTCGACCGAGCCCTCGGCCGCCTGCTGGAGGCCCGGTTCCGGCTCGGGATGTTCGACCCCGAGGAGCGCGTGCCGTTCGCCTCGATCCCGGAGAGCGTGGTGGAGTGCGAGGCCCACCGGGGACTGGCGCGCAGGGCCGCCGCAGAGGGCGTGGTGCTCCTCAAGAACGACGGCCCGATCCTGCCCCTGCCCAAGAAGCTCCGGAAGATCGTGGTCACCGGGCCGACGGCCGACCGCCTCGACGCGCTCTGGGGCAACTACCACGGCTACAGCTCGTCGTTCGTGTCGCTGCTCGAGGGCATCGTCGGCAAGGTGTCGGTGGGCACCAAGGTCAACCACGCCCCGGGCTGCCCGCTCTTCGGGCCTGCGTCCGACGACCCGCTCCGCGGGGTGGCGTACGAGATGACCGACGCCGACGTCGTGATCGCCTGCATGGGTCTGTCGCCCGCGATGGAGGGCGAGGAGGGCGACGCGATGCTGGCGGCCAGCAGCGGCGACCGGCCTCAGCTCGAGCTGCCGGAGTGCCAGCGGGCGTTCCTCAGGGCGCTGCCGTCGCAGGGCGTGCCGATCGTGCTGGTCCTCACCGGCGGCAGCCCGATCGCCGTGGCCGAGGAGCTGGAGGGCGTGCAGGCGGCCGTGCTCGTGGGATACCCCGGCTGCGAGGGGGGCAACGGGGTTGCGGACGTGCTGTTCGGAGACTTCAACCCCGCCGGAAGGCTGCCGTTCACGGTGCCCGCCTCCACCGACGACCTTCCCCCCTTCGAGGACTACTCGATGGAGGGCAGGACCTACCGCTACTTCCGCAAGAGGCCGCTGTTCCCGTTCGGGTTCGGCCTCAGCTACTCCACCTTCCGGTACTCCAACCTGCGGGTGGAGCCGGACCGCGTGGTCCCCGGCGGCGCCGTTCGGGTGCTCGTGGACGTCACGAACGAGGGTCCGTTCGACGGCGGGGAGGTCGTCCAGGCCTACGTCCGCGACGTGGAGGCCTCGGTGCGGGTGCCCGTGCACTCGCTGGCCGCCTTCCAGCGGGTGGAGATCGCCAAGGGCGAGACTCGGACCGTGGAGCTGGCGATCCCCGCCCGCCGCTTCGAGCTGGTCGACGAGGAGGGGCGGCGCAGGCTGGAGCCGGGCGAGTTCCACGTGTTCGTGGGCGGCGGCCAGCCGTTCGACGAGGACGTCGCGGCGGGGCGGGTGCTCCGCGCGGCGGTCACGGCCGGATAGGCACGACGATCCGCATCGGCTTGCCCGCTGCGTCGACCGGGGGCTGGTCCGGCAGCGTCTTGGCGCGGCCGGCGGAGAACAGCCGCGCCGTCAGGCTCAGGACCATGGCGTCCAGCTCGTCGTGGCCGGCAGGGGGTCCGTCCGGCTCCAGCCTGAGGACCCGGCGGCGGGCGACCAGGCCCTCGGAGGTGTGCTTGCTCGGCAGCGCGACTCCGGCGAGCGCCTGGAAAGCCAGCTCCGGGTGCGCCTCGAACACCCGCGCGTGGAGTTCCGGGCCGAGCAGGCGGTCCAGCTCGGCGATCGGGGGCACGATCCGCCACACGGGCACCCCCGCGCCCTTGCCGGTCAGCCGGCGGTGGATCTCCTGGAACTCCGCGGGGGTCCGGGCCGACAGACAGGGTCGGGGCGGCGCGAGGAACACCCTGCCGCCGGATCGGCCTAGCAGCCTCCTCGCCAGCAGGTCGCACTCTCGAAAACCCCGATCCGGCAGGCCGATCGGCATGTCCACCGCCAAGCCGGCATCCTCGGGAAACGCCGCCAGGACCTCTTCGAAGGTCGCTAGGCGGCGCAGGCGCCACGCGTCGCCTTCCCGCCAGGCGCACTGCCAGCCGCCGCGGCAGCCGTCCACGCCGACCGCGGGCCCGGTCAGCGACGGGCGGCCACCAGGGTCTTCCGCCATTTCGGGTCGCCGAGGTAGTCGGTGGCGACGCCCTTGCGGCCGGACGAGCTGTGCACGAAGTAGCCCCGGCCGATGTAGAGCCCGGTGTGCCCGATCTTGCCGCGCTTCGAGTCCCAGAAGTAGAGCCGGTCGCCCGGCTGGAGGTCCTCGATGCGTCGGATCGGCGTGCCAACCAGCGCCTGCTCGGCGGCGGTGCGGGGCAGCTTCAGGCCGATGGCCCCGTACAGCTTCTGCACGAATCCCGAGCAGTCGACGCCGTTCTGCAGGTCGTTGCCTCCCCACTTGTACGGCGTGCCGACGAACCTCAGCCCCCACTCCGCCGCGAGCGGTCGGGCGCCGGCGGCGGCGCCGGAGCGGCTGGCCGCCGGCCGCGAGGGGTCGTAGGTGACCTCGTACGGCAGCCTTGCCAGCACGCCGGCCCGCACGTAGCCGTCGGCGCCGTTGATCATCAGCACCCTCTGCCAACCGTTCTTCGGCTCTCCCCGCAGCACGAGGTAGAGGTACTTGGGAGCCGAGTAGAACACCCTGGACTTGGCCGACGGGGCGGCGTGGATCGTCGTGGCCTGGAGGGTCTGGCCCAGCTTGCCGACCACCCTCTTGGAGGCGGCGGCCAGGCTGGCGGAGAGAACCGCTGCGAGCACCAGGACGAGTCGGGCGGATCGCATCACCATCTCTTAAGATCGGTCAGGCGCGCACGGCCGATAGGGCCGAGAGGATCGTTCGGCCGTCGGTTCCGCCGAGCAGCTCGCTGGTGGCGCGCTCGGGGTGCGGCATCATCCCCAGTACGTTTCCGCCTTCGTTCAGGATTCCCGCGATGTCGTCGATCGAGCCGTTGGGGTTGGCCTCGGGCGTGCGCCGCCCCTCGCGGTCCACGTAGCGGAAAGCCACCCGATCGTCGTCCTGCAGGCGCTTCAGGGTGTCCTGGTCGCACAGGTAGCGGCCCTCGCCGTGCGCGATCGGGATCGAGATGGGCCGGTCGGGCACGCCCCGCATCCAGAGGCTGGTGCGGTTGCCGGCCTGCAGCCAGACCGTCTTGCAGACGAACTTCTCGGACAGGTTCCGCATCAGCGCGCCCGGCAGCAGGCCCGCCTCGCAGAGCACTTGGAAGCCGTTGCACACGCCGATCACCGGGCGGCCCTCGCGGGCGAAGCGGCGCACCTCGTCCAGGATCGGCGCGCGGCTGGCGATCGCCCCGCACCTCAGGTAGTCGCCGTACGAGAAGCCTCCCGGCAGGAACACGGCGTCGAAGCCGGACAGGTCCCGGTCCTCGTGCCAGGCGTAGTCGGCGGCGATGCCCAGGTCGTCCCTCAGGCTGTGGAGCGCGTCCTGGTCACAGTTGCTGCCTGGGAATCGGACGACGGCCACCCTCACGGCTCGACCTCGATCGTATAGTCCTCGATCACCGGGTTGGCGAGCAGCTTGTCGCACATGGCGCGCACGCGGGCCTCGTCGTACGTCTCCAGCTGCAGGCGGATCACCTTGCCGATCCGCACGTCCTTCACTTCGTCGAACCCGAGCTTGACCAGCGAGCCGGCGACCGTGCGGCCGGCGGAGTCCAGCAGCGAGGGCTTCAGGGTGACGGTCACGCGCACGGTCGTCATGCCCCGATTGTGGCACGTGGCGCCGCGCTTCTTCCGGCCGCGTCGGTTCGGGTTAGAATAGGCGCCGGGGGTTCGACCCGCCGAGGAGAGGGAAGATGCTGATCGGTCCAGAGGAATGCCGCCGGGTGGGCGAGCGGGTGTTCGCGCTGACGGACGCCGACGACGCCGTGGTGAACATCGGGCACTCGCGAGAGGCCCTGACCCGCATCGCCAACAACGCGATCGTGCTGAACGTCTTCACCGAGTCGCGCTCGCTTCAGGTGACGGTGGCCTACGGCAGCCGCAAGGGCTCAGCCTCGTGCGACTCTCTGGACGACGACGCCGTCGAGGCCGCGGTCCGCCGGGCCGAGGAGGTCGCGCGGGTGTCGCCGCCCGACCCCGAGTTCCTCCCCTCGCTCGGCCCGCAGGAGTACCTGCCCGTGCAGGCGTGGTTCGAGAAGACGGCCTCGCTGGACGCCGAGGACCGCGCCAAGCTCGCCCTTCGGCTGATCGCCCCGGCCAAGGAGAGGGGTCTGCGGCTCGCGGGGACCGTCGAGACCAGCGAGTCGGCGCAGTGCGTGATGACCAAGAACGGCGCCTTCGGCTACCACCCGAGGACCGACGCTCAGATCGGTTGCACGGTGACCGCCCCCGACAGCAGCGGCTGGGCGCGGGACGTCACGGTCGATATCGACCGCATCGACCCGGAGAAGCTCGGCCAAGCCGCCGTCGAGCAGGCGCTCAAGTCCGCCAACCCCAGGCCGCTCGAGCCGGGTCGCTACGACGTCGTTCTGATGCCCGCCGCCAGCGGCCACCTGGCCGAGTACCTGATCTGGTGGGCGGACGCGCGCACCACGCTGGAAGGGCTGACGTACCTTTCCGACCGCTTCGGCCAGAAGCTGTGCGGCGACGAGATCACCATCTACTCCGACCCCGCCGATCCCCGTTTGCCGTCGTGCCCGTTCGACGGCCAGGGCCTGCCCCGCCGCAGGGAGGTCTGGATCGACAAGGGGGTCTTCGGACAGATGGTCTGGGACCGCTGGACGGCGGCTCAGAACGGCCGGGAGCCGGTCGCCCGCCCCGGCTCGACGATCATGGAGGGCACCGACCAGACCGCGGCGGACCTCATCCGCACGGTCGAGAGAGGGGTGCTGGTCACGCACTTCTGGTACGTGCGCTCTGTCAAGGCCGACGAGACCCTGGTGACCGGCATGACGCGCGACGGCACGTTCCTGATCGAGGACGGCGAGATCGTCGGCGGGGTGCGCAACATGCGCTGGAACGACTCGTGCCTGGGGATGCTGCAGCGCACGGTCGCGATCGGCAAGCCCGGCTCGTGCGCGGACGTCGAGCTGATGCCCAGCCTCTATCCGCCGATCGTCGTGAAGGACTGGAACTTCGTGGCGACGACCGACTTCTAGCCGGCCGACCAGGCGCGGTTGAAGCGCTCGCGGGCCGACACGGCGCGGTCGATCAGGTCCGGCCCGCCGGACGTGCTGATGTGGCCGACGCGGCCGCCGGGGGCGTCGTTGCCGTACCAGTGCACGCGCACGGTCGGATCGCGCAGGGCCGCCTGCAGCGCCCGCCGGAGGTCGCCCGGGTCCTCGCGGCGGTACAGCGACGCGGTGCAGACCGGCAGGCCGTCCGGCAGGGCCGGGGTCAGGCCCATCGCCATCCGCACCAGCTGCTCGAACTGCGACACCCCGCCCCAGTCCAGCGTGTGCAGCCCCGAGCCGTGCGGACGCGGGACGATCTTGTCGACCAGCATCTCTCCGCCGTCGTTCTCGAACAGCGTCACCGCGAACAGGCCCGTTCCCCCAACGGCGCGCACCGCCTGCAGCGCGATCGGCGCGGCGTTCGCCCGTCCCGGAAACACCAGATCGCACACGTGCTGCGTCTGGAACGTCTCCATCGTGGGGAAGCAGCCGGTTCCCTCCGGGCTGGCGTACACCACCGTCGCCAGCTCCCGCATGTAGGGAACGAACGGCTCGGCCATCCACCCTCCGCCCTGCCATAGCGGCCGCAGCGCCTGCAGCTCCGAGGGGTTGCGCGCGAACCGGACCGTCTTGGCGCCGCCCATAGAGCCCAGTCGAGCCTTGACGGCCATCGGGAAGCCGATCTCCTCCACGGCCCTCTGGCCGTCTCCCTCCAGCGGAAGGGCGCGCACCGTGGGCACCCCGTCGCGCTGGAACACCGCCTTCTGCAGCAGCTTGTCCTCGACGATCTCCAGGCACTCGGGGTGCGGCAGGATCCGGCTCGGCGGCACGCCGACCGCCTCGCAGGCCTGCCGCAGGGTGGCCGCGGGGAGCTTCTCCGTGAGCACCACGCGCCCGCATTCGGCCAGCAGCCCGACGGCGTCGGCCAAGCCGCGCGCCGGAGCCAGGCGCACGGTCAAGCCGAGCTCCTCGGCCGCCAGCGCCACGTAGCGCGCCATGGGGCCGCTTCCCAGGATTCCAAGATCGGCGAGGCTCACGGGTCGACCACTTGCTCGGG